>JAKBBV010000100.1 GCA_021808285.1 Pseudomonadota bacterium
CGACGCCTCGCGCCTGACCCCCGCCGATCTGAAGGTGGTGACGCGCCGGGCGCCCACGCCGGAGGAGATGGCCGACATGCTGTTCGCCTTCACCGTGGCCAAGCACGTGAAATCGAACGCCATCGTGTTCGCCAAGGACGGCCAGACCGGGGGCATCGGGGCGGGACAGATGAACCGCCGGGATTCGGCGCGCATCGCCGCCCTGCGCGCCGGCGAGGCGGCCGAGATGGCGGGGCTGAGCCAATCGTTCGCCAAGGGATGCGCCTGCGCCTCGGACGCCTTCTTCCCCTTCCCTGACGGGCTGATGCAGGCGGTGGAGGCGGGGGCCACCGCGGTCATCCAACCCGGCGGATCCATCCGCGACGACGAGGTCATCGCCGCCGCCGACGCGGCCGGGGTCGCCATGGTCTTCACGGGCGTAAGGGTGTTTCGGCACTAAGCGGCGGCGGGGCGCGGGCGGGGCGGCCTTTTGCCCGGGCGCTGGTCAGGGGGGCGGGACAGAATCCTGTCGGCCGCCGCCGCGAGGTCGGGGACGCAAGCCTCGGCGGCCGTGTCCGTCGCCTCTCCGACGCGGATCGTGCGCGCGCCGGCCGCCCGGCCGCAGGCGATGTCGGTCTCACGATCGCCGATCATCCAGCTCTTCGACAGGTCCACGCCATGGGCGTCGCGCGCCTTGAGCAGGAAATGGGGCGAGGGCTTTCGGCAGGCGCAGGGCCCGGCGAAGGGAGCCACATGGCCCTTGGGATGGTGATAACAGTAATAGGCCTCGACGAAACGGATCCCGGCGGGGGCCAGATGCGCCATCATCCGCGCGTGAATCTCCTGGATCGTCTCGATCCCGGCCTTGCCCAGGGCCGCGTCGGGCTGGTTGGAGACGAGGAACAGGGGCCATCCCGCCCGATCAAACCGGAGCAGAGCCTCCACGGCGCCGGGGAGGACGGCGAAATCCTCCAGCGCATGGGCCGCCTCGAACTCGCCCGTCGCCGGATTGAGGACATTGGCCGTGATCACCCCGTCCCGATCGAGGAAGATCGCCCCCGCACCCTGGCCGGGGCCGGCGGTCACAGGCTGGATTCCCACTTCATTTCGTTCTGCTTCAGGTCAGGATGCGAGACGATCAGGTGCCAGACCACGGCCTGGAACGCCTCGGTATGGGGCGTCACCGTATCGGCGGACATGGTGGGGATGACCACGCAGGCGTCGGCGACCTTGGCCGTATAGCCGCCGTCGCGGCCCACCACGCCGATGACCTTGGCGCCGACCTCCTGGGCCAGCCGCACCGCTTGGACGATATTGGCGCTGATGTTGCGCTCCGCATCGCCGCCCCCGACCGAGAAGACGAACAGCACATCCTCGGCGCCCAGCCGGCTCACCGCGAGCCATTTCGAGAAGCTCGACTCCCAGCCGTCATCGTTCACCCGCGCCGTCAGCTCCGAGACATTGTCCGTGGGCGCGTAGGTCTCGATCCCCGCGATCTTGCGGAAGTCATTGACGGCGTGGCCGGCATTGCCGGCGCCGCCGCCGACGCCGATGAAGAAGAGACGACCGGGGCCCTGCCGCAGGGCGGCGAGGATCGCCACCATGCGATCCACCTGACCCTGGTCGATCGCGCCGCAGATCCGCGCGGCCTCCTCGAAATAACGGCTCGTATAGGCGGACATGGAAGCTTCCTGCTCTGTTGAACTCATCGGGTGACGCCAAGCTCGCCACGCGAAGGCGCCTATGCCTGAAATACAGCTGGGATGAAACCGTCGCTGCTTTTGTTCGGTCCTGGTCGCCTCAGACGGTCGCTGACCTGACCGCCGTTTCTCTTCCCGCCATTATGAGAGCCCGCGCCTGCCTCTCCGGCGGCCTGTTCGGTCGCTTGGAAGACTAAGCTTCGACTCCCGATTGAATAACCCATCGTGATGGGTTATTCTTAGCAATGGTTACCGTCTATCGCGCCCATGGCCTGCGCGTTGTCATCTTCACCAATGATCACGATCCCGCTCATGTCCACGTTTTCGGTGACGGCGAAGCCAAGATCAATCTGGAAGGCGCGGAAGGAGCGCCCGAATTGCTCTCGGCTGTCGGCATGACCCGCGCCGATATTCAGCGCGCCATGCAGATTGTAAATGAGCAGCAAGCCATACTGCTGGAACGGTGGAGCGAGATTCATGGTTGAGATCACCGACGCCCAGATTGATGCCGCCCTGGAACGGGGCAAGCTGGCCCTGGAAACCGAACCACGAGCGGCCACGGCGCGCTATGATCGCCAGCTTGATCGCGTGATCGTGGATCTAACCAATGGCTGTACCTTCGCTTTCCCTCCCCGGATTGCACAGGGCCTGGAAACGGCCACTGCCGATCAGCTCGCCGAGGTCGAAATCCTTGGCTTGGGATATGGTCTGCGCTGGGAAGGTCTGGATGTTGACTTGTCCCTTCCCGGCCTGATGGCCGGTATCCTCGGCGCCAAGGCCTACATGGCCCGCCGAGCCGGCCAGGCATCATCACCAGCAAAGGCCGCGGCGGCACGGGCAAACGGCGCGAAGGGCGGTCGCCCGCGCAGGACCGCCCACGCCTGATCTTGTCGCTTGCGCTGGCGCGGCCGCCTGAGCCGGAGACTTAAGCCATCCTCGCGGTACGGACGATGAACGACTGGCGCCGACCCGAAAGACGGATTAGGGGCTTCGTCGCCGAGCGCGCCGGTCGCGCGCCCTTTGGCGAGAGCGCGATGCGTGGACGCGTAACCGCCGACACGAGGAATCGTGCGGTTGAGTGAAGGTCTGGAGCGTGTTGCGAGGGGCCGGGGCGGCTCCCTCGCCGCGCAATCGGCGCCATGCCGATCGCCGGGATCAGATCAGAGGGGATCAGATCAGCCATGACGTCCGCGAACCGGCTGATGTGGATGTTCCTGCGGGCCGTCGCGCGAGGGTTTCCCGTGGCGAAAAATCCCAAACGGATCGTGGTCTTTAGAAACGCCGGGCTGGGCGATTTCCTGCTGACCGTTCCCGCGCTCACGGCGCTTCGCCGGCTCTATCCGGACAGCCGCATCACCCTGCTGACCTCCCACTCCTCCAATGGCGACGTGGCCGCGCGGATCGCCTCCTATGCGGGGGGCGCCGGGAGCATGCCCTGGCTGTCGCTCGCTCAGCCGCACCTGATCGATGACGCCATCATCATCGGGCGGCCGAGTTTGAGCCGAGAAACCCTTGGCGCCCTTCTGGGCGCCCGGCGGCGGGGCTTCGATCTGGCCGTGAACATCGTCGATGTCGGGACGCCGGCGGCCACCCGCTTCAAGCGGTGGGCGTTCCTGGCCCTGGCCACCGGGCGCGTGCGGCAGCTGGGCCTGATGCGGCCGATCTTCGCCGACCCCGATCCGGCTCGCCACGCCGCCCAAGCCATCGGGCACCACATCTTCGGACCTCTGAGCTTTCTGGGGGAGCTGGGCCTTGATGAGCCCTATGACCCGACCTGGACCCGCATGGATGTCCGGGTGAGCGAGACGGCCCGCGCCCGCGCCGCGGCGCTGAAGGCGCGCTGGGGGGCGAGGGGCGATCTCATCGCCCTCGCTCCAGGGTTCATC
>JAKBBV010000050.1 GCA_021808285.1 Pseudomonadota bacterium
AGCTTCCAGCACCTCTACAACCACCACCGGCCCCACGGCGCGCTTGCCGGCCTCACCCCAGCCAGATACCTCGCCAAGCTACAGGCCGCAGAGACCGCCCCGTCTCACATGTGCTGATCCCGGACACGCCGTTTCCTCGCCGCCGAACCCGCATTACCAAGTCCGATGCCAGTCAGGTCAGGTGGTCATGCCAGAGCTTCCCGAAGTCGAAACCGTGCGCCGAGGTCTCGCCCCGGTCCTGGAAGGCCGGCGCCTCAGCCGCGTCGAGGCCCGTCGGCGGGATCTTCGTTTTCCGCTGCCGCCGGGATTTGTCGAGCGCCTGACCGGCGCCCGCGTCCTTGGCCTGACGCGGCGGGGAAAATACATCCTCGGCGCGCTGGACACCGGCGAGACCCTGCTGGTGCATCTGGGCATGACCGGGAGGTTCGAGGTGATCCGGGGCGTCAACGCCCACCTGCCCGGACAGTTCGCGCATGAGGCGGCTCGGCATGCGCCGCACGCGCACCTCGTGTTCGAGACCGAGGCCGGCGCGCGCCTGACCTATTTCGACGCCCGCCGCTTTGGTTTCATGGATCTCTTCCCCACGTCCGAGACGGCCGCGCACCCGCGCCTCGTCGGCATGGGCCCAGAACCTCTCGCGCCGGATTTCACGGCCGAGCGACTCAAGGCGGCCTTCGCCGGTCGCCGCCAGAGCGCCAAGGCGACGCTTCTGGACCAGCGCGTCGTCGCCGGGCTTGGCAATATCTATGTCAGCGAAGCCCTCTTCCGGGCCGGCATATCTCCGCGTCGACGGGCCGGGGGCCTTGGCCTGCCGCGCCTCGAAGCTTTGAGGTCGGCGATCGTAGAGGTGCTTGAGGCCGCCATCGCGGCCGGGGGCTCGACCTTGCGCGACTTCGCCGATGTGTCCGGCGGGACGGGCTATTTCCAGCACGCCTTCGAGGTCTATGGCCGGGAGGGCGAAGCCTGCCTGCGTCCCGGCTGCCCGGGCCATGTGCGGCGCTATGTACAGAACGGCCGGTCGACCTATCAGTGCCCCGCCTGTCAGCGTTGAGATGACGGCGCGTGGGGAACGCCGGGACGATCGGGCCGGGGGCGATCTCGCGCGTCGAGGGTTTGACCTTCTCGCTCGCGGCCTCAATATGCCGGAAGATGATGGCGTCGATCCCCCCTGTCCCGTACACGCCTGACGACGACGCGACGGCGGTCGGCCCGGACGAATCTCAGCCGCCCTTTGTTCTCACCGCGCCGTCCGGCGATGCGCCGCCCTCGGCGGTGATCTACGCCACGCCCCATTCCGGCCGGATCTATCCGGCGCGGCTGAGGGCCGCCTCACGCCTTGACCTGCCTGGCCTGCGCCGCTCCGAGGACGCCCATGTGGACCGCCTGATCGCCGATGCGCCGGGCCTGGGCGTCCCGGTCCTGGCGGCGCGCTACGCCCGGGCCTGGCTCGATGTGAATCGCGACCCGTGGGAGCTCGATCCCGCCATGTTCGACGGCCCCCTCCCGACCTTCGTCAAGGCCCGGACGCCGCGGGTCGCGGCGGGCCTCGGCGCGGTGGCCAAGATCGTGGCCGAGGGACAGGACATTTATCGGCGAAAACTGACCTTCTCCGAAGCGACCCAGCGCATCGAGGCGATCCATCGACCCTATCACGAGGCGCTCATGGCCCTGATCCGTGACCGCCTGCGCGCCCGGGGCGCCTGTGTCGCGCTCGACTGGCATTCCATGCCCGCGGCGGCGGCGGGACCCGCTCGCGGCGCCCCGGACATCGTGCTCGGTGATCTCTTCGGCGTCGCCGCGTCGCCGCGGGTCACCCGGCGCGTGGAGACGGAATTCACCGCCCTCGGCTATCGGGTGGCGCGAAATTCGCCCTTCGCCGGCGCCTACACCACAGAGCGCCACGGATGTCCGGCCGAGGGCGTCCACGTGGTTCAGGTCGAGATCAACCGGGCGATCTATCTCGATGAAGCGACGCTGGAGCCGAACGGCGGATTTTCGACGCTGAAATCTGACCTCGCCGCCCTGACGGCGCGTCTGGCGGCCTGGGACGTGACGGACCTTATCCCGGCCACAGCGGCTCAGGCGCCGTCGCCGCACCTTACTCCCTGCGCGCCGTCAGATCGCCCGGATGACGCCCACATCTCGGGACGACGCTCCCGGGCCGCCTGAACTTCCCCGCCTGAATTTCCCCGCCTGAACGTCCCCGCCAGAATTTCCATTGAGGGCCGGTTTCCGAGGCGCCTCCACCGCAGCCGCGCTCGCGGATTGGGCGCCAGCCTTCCGCGCACAGAAAAAAGCCGCGGACCCGATACCGGGCCCGCGGCGAGTTCATTAGGGAGGAAACGCCCAGGAAGGGCAGATGCGTCAGAGACGCGTCGAAGCGTTATCTATACTGCGACGCACAATTGCGCAAGCAAAAAAAATTGCCGCGCCGCAAAAATTTTGATGTCGATCTGATAAAGACGCCATATTTATAATGGTTTAGGAGTTCGCGCGCGCGGCGCTGAATGATGGTGCGCCGCACTTATTCCCTCGCGGCCGCGGATCGTCTATGAGGGCGCGTCATTCTCCGCGCGTCCGATCGGCCCGCGAGCGGCCATCCAGCGCGCCCCTCCCGGGCGCGCGGCTCGCTTCGCGCGATCGCCCTCATCCGAACAGAGCCCGTCATGTCTTTGCGAAACATCGCCATTATCGCCCACGTCGACCACGGCAAGACCACCCTGGTCGACCAGATGCTGGCCCAGTCCGGCGTCTTCCGCGCCAATGAGGCCCATGCCGAACGCGCCATGGACTCCAACGACCAGGAACGCGAGCGGGGCATCACCATCCTGGCCAAGGCCACCTCGGTGTTGTGGAGCGGGGCCGCCGGCGAGACCCGGGTGAACATCATCGACACCCCCGGACACGCCGATTTCGGCGGCGAAGTCGAGCGCATCCTTGGAATGGTGGACGGATGTCTGTTGCTGGTGGACGCCGAGGAAGGGGTCATGCCCCAGACCAAGTTCGTCCTCGGCAAGGCCTTGCGTCTGGGCCTTCGCCCGATCGTCGTGCTCAACAAGGTGGACCGACCGCACGCGGACCCGGACCGGGTGCTCAATGACGCCTTCGACCTCTTCGCCGCTCTGGGCGCCAGCGACGAGCAGCTCGACTTTCCGCACCTGTACGCGAGCGGCAAACAGGGCTGGGCGGTCAAGGATCTGGACGATGCTCGGGAGGGGCTGACGCCGCTGTTCGAAACCCTCGTCGCCCACATTCCCCCGCCGGCCGCTGAGGCGCGCGCCGCGGAGCCGGCAAAACTTCTGGCGGTAATCGTCGAGTCCGACCCCTTCCTGGGACGCTTGCTGACCGGTCGGGTGGAGTCGGGCCGATTTGCGCCAGGCCAGGCTATCAAGGCGCTCAGCCGCGAGGGTCGGGAGCTGGAGCGCGGCCGGGTCAGCAAGGTGCTGGCCTTTCGCGGGCTCAAGCGCCAGCCTGTGGACGAAGCGGTAGCCGGCGACATCGTCGCTCTGGCGGGGCTCGCCAAGGCCACCGTCGCCGACACCCTCTGCGCGCTGGAGGCCGAGGGCGCCCTGCCGGCCCAGCCCATCGATCCCCCGACCATCGCCATCACCGTCTCGGTCAATGACAGCCCCCTGGCCGGCCGGGACGGCGACAAGGTGCAGAGCCGCGTGATCCGCGAGCGCCTGCTGCGCGAGGCCGAGTCCAACGTCGCCATCCGTGTCGTCGAAACCTCGGAAAAGGATGCGTTCGAGGTCGCCGGGCGAGGCGAACTTCAGCTCGGCGTCCTGATCGAGTCCATGCGGCGCGAAGGGTTCGAGGTCTCGATCAGCCGGCCCCGCGTCGTGTTTCAGACCGATCCGGACACCGGCGCCCGTCTCGAACCGGTGGAGGAAGTGACCATCGACGTGGACGAGGAGTTCACCGGCGTCGTCATCGAGAAGCTCTCCGCGCGCAAGGGCGAGCTGAAGGACATGGGCCCCTCCGGCGCGGGCAAGACGCGGGTGGTTCTCATGATCCCGTCCCGCGCCCTGATCGGCTATCAGGGCGAGTTCCTGACCGATACGCGCGGATCCGGCGTGCTCAACCGGGTGTTCTCGCACTATGAGGCCTATAAGGGGGCCATCGAGGGCCGCCGCAACGGGGTCCTGGTCTCCAATTCCGATGGCGAGACCTCCGCCTACGCCCTGTGGAACCTCGAGGATCGCGGCGTCATGTTCGTGGGCGCCGGCGAAAGGACCTATCAGGGCATGATCGTGGGCGAGAACGCCAAGCCCGAGGATCTCGACGTCAACCCCTTGAAGGCCAAACAGCTCACCAATGTCCGAGCCTCGGGCAAGGATGAGGCCATCCGTCTGACCCCAGCGCGTCGCCTGACCCTCGAACAGGCCATCGCCTATATCGAAGCCGACGAGCTGGTCGAAGTCACGCCCAAGGCGATCCGTCTGCGAAAGCAGGTGCTCAACCCCGCCTTCCGCAAGCGGCGCGTGCGCGAGGACGCCTGAAGCGCCATCCCACCAGATGGGACCGGTCTGGGCGCCCGGACCGCGGGATAGGATCAAACACGCCCTTCAGCCGCCTCGGACTCGACCGGGACAACCTATTGAGAGCTCACATCTAGAGCCTCAGCTCCATCCAGACGTCCGCCCGGCTGTAGGGCGAGACCGGACGGCGCTCCGGCGGGATGTCGGTGAAGCCGCTGGCGCGATAAAGCCCCAGGGCCGGAGCCAGGCGTGAGTTGGATTCGAGATAGAGGCGGCGCGCGCCGCGCGCCCTGGCCCAGGCGACGCAGGCGCCGATCAGCGCCTTGGCCAGCCCCTTGCCCTGGCTTCCCTCATCCACGGCCATCTTGCAGAGTTCGAAGCCGCCATCGGCCATGGCCATGAGCGCGCAGCAGCCCGCCGGCTCGCCCTCGTCCAGGGCAATGAAGATCTGCCCGCCTGGGGCCAGAATGTGACCCACCGGGTCGCCCAGAACCTCCCGGTCCCTGGCCTCCAGGGCGAACAAGCGCGTGATCCAGGCTTCGTTGAGGCTTCGGAAAGCTTCGGCGTGGGAGGGATGGAAATCGACGACGGCCATGCGCCTCATGATAAGGAAGGCCTCGCCATGGCCAACAGCCTTTACAACGCCCTGCCGACGACGATCTTCACCGTCATGTCGGGTCTCGCCAGCGAGGCTAACGCTATCAATCTTGGCCAGGGCTTTCCCGATGAGCCGGGACCCCGGGCGCTCCTCGACGCCGCCGCCCGGGCGCTGGTGGAGAAGAGCAATCAATATCCGCCCATGCCGGGTCTCTTGGAGCTGCGCCGCGCCATCTCCGGCCACTATGCCCGGACGCAGGGCCTGGACCTCGATCCCGCCGCGAGCATCACCGTCACCTCGGGGGCCACCGAGGCACTGGCCTGCGCCTTCCTGTCGCTGATCGAGCCGGGCGACGAGGTGGTGTTGTTCCAGCCGCTCTATGACGCCTATCTGCCCATGGTGCGTCGGGCTGGCGGCGTGCCCCGTCTGGCGCGGCTTCAGCCGCCGCACTGGCGCCTTGAGCGCGCGATGCTGGAGGCCCTGTTCACGTCAAGGACCCGGCTGGTGGTGGTCAATACCCCGCTCAATCCCACCGCGACGATGTTTGGGGATGAAGATCTCGCCCTGCTCAGCGAATTCTGCGTCCGCTACGATGTGACCGCCGTCTGCGACGAGGTCTGGGAGCAGGTGGTCCTCGACGGCGACCGCCATCGGACGCTCATGGCCTATCCCGGGATGGGCGAGCGCACGGTGAAGATCGGCTCGGCGGGCAAGATGTTCGCCCTGACCGGCTGGAAGGTCGGCTGGCTCTTGGCGGCGCCGGAGCTGTCCCGCACCCTCTCCAAGGCCCATCAGTTTCTGACCTTCACCACGGCGCCTCATCTGCAGTGGGCGGTGACCGAGGGGCTGACCGACCCGGGGGATTGGTTCGAGACCATGCCGCGCGACCTTGCGGCGTCACGCGATCACCTCGCCTCGGCCCTCAGGGCGCAGGGTTTCGCGGTCCTGCCCGGCGCGGGAACCTATTTTCTCAATGTGGACCTGGCGGCTTCCGGAATCGCCGAGGGCGATCTCGACTTCGCCCTGCGCGCGGTGAAGGAGGCGGGGGTCGCGGGCATCCCGGTCTCCAGCTTCTATGAGAGCGATCCGGTCACTCATGTGCTGCGGCTGTGCTTCGCCAAGCGCGACGAGACCCTGGATGAGGCCGTCGTTCGGCTGGCCCGGGCGCGCGACCTTTCCTGCGCCGCGACCCGCGCCGCGTGACCTCGCCTTGGCCCGCCAGCCGTCCGCGCGAGGCCTGATCCCAGACGCCGGTCGGGGCCGCTGCGAGGCGCCCGACGGGCCCGGCCCTAAAGCGACCTCTTCACCTCCTCGACGGTGAAGCACTCGATCTGGTCGCCCACCTTGATGTCCTGGAAGCCGGCGAACTCCATGCCGCACTCCATGCCCGAGGTGACCTCGGCGACCTCGTCCTTGAAGCGCTTGAGCGTCTTGAGCGTGCCGAGCTCCAGCACCACCACGTCGTCGCGGATGATCCGCACCCGGGCGCCTCGGCGCACCACGCCCTCGCGCACGCGGCAACCGGCGACCCGGCCCACCTTGGAGATATCGAACACCTGAAGCACTTCCGAGGAGCCCAGGAAGGTCTCCCGCTGGATCGGCGCCAGGAGCCCCGACAGCACGCCTTTGATGTCGTCGATCAGGTCGTAGATGATCGAATAGTAGCGGATCTCGACGCCTTCGTGATCGGCCAGGGCGCGCGCCTGCTGGGTGGCCCGCACATTGAAACCGATGATCGGCGCATTGGCGCCCTTGGCGAGCATGACATCGCTCTCGGTGATGCCGCCGGCCCCGGAGAGGATGATGCGCGCCCGCACCTCGTCGGTGGCCAGCTTGTCGAGAGCCCCGACGATGGCCTCGGCCGAGCCCTGGACATCCGCCTTCACGAGGATCGGCAGCTCGCTCACCTTCTTGTCGGCGAGCTTGGCCATCATTTCCGCCAGAGTGCCGCCGGCGCCGACCGGGGTCAGGTTCCGCTCCCGCTTCAGGCGAAGGCGATAGGCGGTGATCTCGCGGGCGCGGGCTTCGTCCTCGACCACGGCGAAGACTTCACCGGGATCGGCGATCCCGTCCAGTCCGAGGATCTCCACCGGCGTCGACGGACCGGCCTCCTGAACCTGTTCGTCGCGTTCGTTCAGCAGGGCGCGGACGCGGCCATAGCTGGCGCCGGCGACGACGATATCGCCGCGCCGCAGCGTGCCGCGCTTGACCAGAACGCTGGACACCGCGCCCCGTCCCCGGTCGATGCGCGATTCGATCACCACGCCCTCCGCCGTGCGGTCGGGATTGGCCCGAAGATCCAGGAGTTCGGCCTGCAGGAGGATCGCCTCCAGCAGGTGATCCAGACCCTCGCGCTTGAGGGCTGAAACCTCGACGATCTGGGTGTCGCCCCCCAGGCTGTCGGCCACGACCTCGTGCTGGAGCAGTTCGTTGATCACGCGCTGGGGATTGGCCCCGGGCTTGTCCATCTTGTTGACGGCGACGATGATCGGCGCGTCGGCCGCCCGGGCGTGCTGGATGGCCTCGATGGTCTGAGGCATGACGCCGTCGTCGGCGGCAACGACCAGCACTACGATGTCGGTGATGTGGGCGCCGCGCGCGCGCATGGCGCTGAACGCCGCGTGACCCGGCGTATCGAGGAACGTCACCCGCGCGTCATTGGCCAGGCGCACCTGATAGGCGCCGATATGCTGGGTGATGCCGCCGTGCTCGCCGCCCGCCACATCGGTGGCGCGCAGAGCATCGAGCAGGCTGGTCTTGCCGTGATCCACGTGGCCCATGACGGTGACCACCGGCGGACGCGGCTCCAGGGCGTCATCATCGTCGTCATCGCTGATGAACCCGGTCTCCACATCGCTTTCCGACACCCGCTTGACGGTGTGGCCGAATTCCCCCGCCACCAGCTCGGCCATGTCGGAATCGATCACATCGGTGATCTTCAGCATCAGGCCTTGGCGGACCAGGAACTTGATGATCTCCACCCCGCGGACCGCCATGCGGCTGGCGAGTTCCTGCACGGTGATGACGTCGGGAATGACCACGTCTCGGGCCCCGCGGGCCGCTTCCTGCGCCCCGCCCTTGCGCTTCTCCCGCTCCCGCTCCCGCGCCCGGCGCACGGACGCCAGGGAGCGCATGCGCTCCATCGCCTCCTCGTCATCGCCGGCCACGGTCTGGATGGTCAGGCGGCCTTCGCGTCGGCGAGGTTCGCCCTTGATGCGAGAGACGATCTTGCCGCCGGCGGCGCTGCGGCCGCGCTTGGCGGCCTCTTCCTCATCCACGTCCGGACGTCGGTCGAGATTGATGCTGCCCGGGCGCGGAGCCTGACGCGTGGCGCGTGCGACCTCGGGGGTTCCCGCGTCCGCCGGGCGGGCGCCGGGCGCCGGGCGCGGACCGCCGGAACGGGGGCCGCCGTCGCGGGCGGGACGGCTGGGAGCGAGAGCCGAATAGCGCACGGTTTCACCCCGGCGCGCCGGGGCGCCGGACGCCGAACCGCCGGAGGCGGGCGGGCGCGATCCCTCCCGCGGCGGCCGTCCCGCCGACTCCGCCGAATCCGGGCGGGCGATGCGCTGGTTATAGGCCACCCCGGACGGGGCGGGCCTGTAGGTCGTGGTCGTGGGCCGGTCATCGCGACGCTCGCGGCTCGGCTCATAGGTGCGCGTCTGGCCGGGGGCGGAGGGACGCGAGGAGTCCGCGGGGCGAAGCGGGGTCCGCACCGGCGCCGAGGGCCGCGCCGCGGCGGTCGTGGCCGGCCCCGTGGCCGGTCCTGTCGCTGGCCCCGTGGCCGCGGCCCGCGCGGGAGGCGCGGTCGGTCTCGCCGCCGCCGCGGAAGCCGGAGCCGAAGCCGCTGTGGTCGAAGCCGCGGGAGGCGGAGCCGGGGGGGTGGCAGCCGCGACTGTGGGGACCGGAGCCGGAGCCGGGGCCGGGGCCGGGGCCGGGGTGCTGGCCGGCGGCTCAGACGCCGCGACCGCGGCCGCCTCGGCCGCCTTGGCCGCAGCCCGCGCCGCCTCTTCCTGAGCCCGGGCCTGACGCTCGGCGGCGAGGCGGGCCTCCTGGACCGCGCGGTCGCGGTCGGCGCGTTCCTGGGCCGCCCGTTGCGCTTCTTCGATCACCTTCTGACGGGCGCGGCGCTCGTCCTCGGACAGGGCGCGACCTGTGGTGGCCACGCTCGGCGCAGCCACGGCCGGCGCCGTCGGGCGCGGCGGCGGGGCGGCGGCGGCGGGTGGCGGCTCGGTCGTCGGGCGGGGCGCGGGAACCCCCAGCGGACCGTCGACGCGGCGTCGCTTGGTCTCGACCACCACGGTCTTGGTCCGGCCATGGCTGAAGCTCTGCTTGACCATGCCCGAGCTCACCGCGCCCTGGACGCGGGGCTTGAGGGTCAAGGGCGCACGCGGCGCGGCGGCGCCAGGCGTCGGGGTCTTGGTCTTGTCTGTCTCGTCCGTCATGCGCTCGTTCGATCACCTACACGACGCCGGCCGTCGGCGACGGCCCGCGCAATAAAACACATTCTGCCCATTCCTGGACCGGAACGCCCTGGCGACGCCGCCTCGGTCAGGATTCCGCGCGCCAGTCTTCGGGGAAAAGAGGGCGAAAACCGGCAAGCCGCTCGACGTCCCTCGTCCAGCGACCCGCGTCTCGCCCGGAAAGGAGGGCGCTGTGTATCACATTCTCCGCGCCCAAGGCCAAACTCAATTCCGCCCCGTCGAACAGGCCAAGCAGGCCCACCGGCGCGCGGCTGCGCCGTCGCAGGGCGAACAGCTTGTCCCGGCCGTCGGCCGCCCCGTCGCAGGCCTCGATCAGCCAGGCGACATCCCCGGCCTCCAGGGCCGATCGAACCTTCTCGAAGCCCAGCGTCACCCGGCCCGCCTTGCGCGCGAGGCCGAGCATGGCCAGCACCCTGGCGCGGAGCCGCGCCTCCACCAGGTCGCAAAGCTCGGCCGCGACCTTGACCTTGCGCCGGGCGGCGCGGGCGAACAGTCCCTTTCGCGCCGCCGTCTCCACCGCCGTCCGCTGCGCCGCCACCCACAGACCGCGACCCGGCAGATTGCGGCCGAGATCGGCGATGACCTCGTCTTCCGGTCCGATGACGAAGCGGATCAGGCGCGCCTCGTCCATGACCTCGCCGGAGACGAGATCCCGCCTCTGGCGCGCCACGGCGGCCAGGGTGGAGGCCGCTCCGGCCAAGGCAGGGTCCGTCGAAACAGGCCCCGCTGAGACGGGCTCCGCTGAAACGGGATTTGGGGTCGGATGCACGAGGGGCCGCCCGGGCGTGGCTTCAGGCCTCCGCCGCGTCGGTCTTCGCGAACACCAGGGCGTCTTCGTCCTCCGCGGCGGCCGGCGTCTCCGACTCGGGTTCGCCCTCCGGCTCGGGCTCGGGCTCGACCCAGCCGGCGGCGACGCGGGCGCGCATGATCAGGCGTTCGGCCTCCTCGGCGGAGATATCGAAGCTCTCCAGGACCCCGGGCTCGCGGACCCGCTCTCCGTCGCGGGTCTCGAAATAGCCGCGGATATCGTCCGGAACGAGCCCGGCCAGGTCCTCCACCGTCTTCACGTCCGCCTCGCCCAGGGCCACGGACATGGGCAGGGTCACGCCCTCGACCTCGAGCACGGCGTCCTCGACGCCCAGCTCCACCCGGCGGGCGTCGAACTCGGCCGCCTCGCGGTCCAGATATTCCCGTGCGCGGGTCTGGATTTCCTCGGCCGTTTCCTCGTCGAAACCCTCGATCGAGGCGACCTCGTCAGCCGCCACATAGGCCACATCCTCCACCGTGGCGAAGCCCTCGGTGACCAGGAGCTGGGCGATGACCTCGTCCACGTCCAGGGCTTCCTGGAACAGCGCCGTGCGTTCGGCGAATTCGCGCTGGCGCCGTTCGCTCTCCTGGCTTTCGGTGATGATGTCGATCTGCCAGCCGGTGAGCTGGCTGGCCAGTCGCACATTCTGCCCCCGGCGTCCGATGGCCAGGGAGAGCTGCTCGTCCGGCACCACCACCTCGACGCGCTCGTCCTCCTCGTCCATGACCACCTTGGTGACTTCCGCCGGCGCCAGGGCGTTGACCAGGAAGGTCGCCTCGTCCGGGCTCCACTGGATGATGTCGATCTTCTCGCCCTGAAGCTCGGCCACCACCGCCTGGACGCGGCTGCCGCGCATGCCCACGCAGGCGCCCACCGGGTCGATCGAGGAGTCGTTGGAGACCACGGCCATCTTGGCCCGGCTGCCGGGATCGCGGGCCACGGCCCGGATCTCGATCACCCCGTCATAAACCTCCGGCACCTCCTGGGCGAACAGCTTGGCCATGAAGCCGCCGTGCGCGCGCGAGAGCATGATCTGCGGACCCTTGGTCTCGCGGCGGACGTCGTAGATATAGGCCCGGACCCGGTCGCCGACCTGGAACATCTCCCGCGGGATCGACTGGTCGCGGCGCATGATGCCCTCGCCCCGGCCCAGATCGACGATGACGTTGCCATATTCCACGCGCTTGGCCACGCCGTTGACGATCTCGCCGACCCGATCCTTGAACTCCTCGTACTGACGCTCGCGCTCGGCGTCGCGCACCTTGCCCATGACCACCTGCCGGGCCATCTGGGTCTGGACCCGCCCGAACTCGAACGGCGGCAGGACTTCCTCATAGGTCTTGCCGAGCACGGCGCCCGGATCGTCGCGCAGGGCGTCGCTGAGACGCTTCTGCGCGTAGTCGTTGAACACCGCCTCGCCCTCCTCGTTCAGCGGCGGATCGTCCTCCACCACCGTGACCACGCGGGTGATGGTGGTCTCGCCCGTGGTCGGGTCGATGTGCACGCGGATGTCGTGCTCGGCGCCATAACGGCTGCGCGCCGCCTTCTGGATGGCGTCCTCGATGGCTTCGATGACGATGTCGCGCTCGATGGATTTCTCGCGCGCGACGGAGTCGGCGATCTGGAGCAATTCGAGGCGGTTGGCGGAAATGCCGGCGGTCATGAGTTCGCGGTCCTCTTGGTCGAAGGGGTCTTGCGGAGCGTCAGCCTCGAGGCCGGGGCGGCCTGGGATGGAGCCTTGGCGAGGTCGTGGGTGTCGGGTTCGGAGGGGGCCGGCCCGGGCGGCTGCAGCCGCGCCGCGCGCGCGGCGGCGCCTTTCTGCATCAGCGCGTCGGTCACGACCAGGCGGGCGTCGACGATCCAGGCCAGGGGGATCAGGGCGGTGGAGTCGTCGCCGTCAAGATTGAGGGCCACATTGTCGCCGTCCAGGCCCGCCAGCTCGCCCTTGAACCGCTTGCGGCCCTCGGCAAGGCGGTCGATCTCGATCCGCGCCTCGCAGCCCTCCCAGAGCGCGAAATCCTTGCGGCGCGTCAGGGGGCGGTCGATCCCCGGGCTTGAGACTTCCAGGCTATAGGCGCCGGCCACGGCGTCGGCGTCGTCCAGGACCTCGCCCACCGCCCGGGCCAGGCGGGCGCAGTCCTCGACCCGCATGTCGCCGTCTTCCCGCTCGGCCATGATCTGCAGCCGGCGCGCGCCGCCGGCGCCGCCGGACAGGCGCACGCGAACGATCTCGAATCCCGCCGCCTCCGCGACCGGGTCCAGCAAATCGATCAGTCTGTGGTCCTCGGGGGATTTTCCGCGCACGGTGTGGGGGTCCGCGATGGCCATGTGAAACCGATGTCCGCGGCGCCGGCCGGCGTTCGGGCCCAGACCGGCGGCCTGAACCCAGACGCCTGAGCCCAGAGGCCTGAACCAAGAAAAAAGCGGCTGACCCTTTCGGGCCGCCGCTCGATAGCGCCATCCAGCGCCAACGGACGATGTGACGTCCTTTTAGGCGAGGGCGAGGGCCTTGTCGACCCCCGCCGCGCCCGGGACCTACTCGGCCGCTGCGACCGGGTCGACCGCCGGGGGGGCGACGCTGACATAGGTGCGGTTGTTGCGCTTGGTCTCGAACCGCACCGCGCCGTTGGTCAGGGCGAACAGGGTGTGATCCTTGCCCAGCCCGACATTGACGCCCGGCCAGAACTTGGTGCCGCGCTGGCGCACCAGGATATTGCCGGCCAGGACGGACTCGCCGCCGAACTTCTTGACGCCCAGGCGCCGGCCGATGGAGTCGCGGCCGTTGCTGGACGAACCGCCGGATTTCTTGTGAGCCATGAGGAAAGCTCCCTGATCTGGTTATGAGGTCGCGGGCGGCGCGGGTTCAGGCGGCCGGAGCCTCGGCGCCCTTGGCGCCGCGGGCCGGACCGCGCGACCGGGCGCGAAGCTCGGAGCGGGGGGTGAGGTCCACCGCGCCGTCCCAGGACGCGGTCTTGCCGGCGCCGGAGATGGCGGTCACGCGGACCACGGTCTCCACCTGGCGGTGACCGCGCGTGCGGCGATAGCCCTGGCGGCGGATCTTCTTGAAGATCTTGACCTTGTCGCCCTTGCGCGTCTCGACGAGCGTCGCGCTCACCGAGGCCCCCTCCACCGTGGGGGCGCCGACGCTGACCTCGGCCTCGTCGCCAAGCATCAGGACGGTGTCGAACGCCACCTGAGCGCCCGGCTCTCCGTCCAGCTTTTCGACCACAAGCAGATCGCCCGGCGAAACCCGGTATTGCTTGCCGCCGGTCTTGATCACCGCGTACATCTTCAACCTGTGCGTTCTGGGTCGGCCTTAAGGGGCCGCGAGTGGGATCGGGCGCGACCATCGCCGCACCGTCGCCGCCTTGGGAAGGCCGGAGCCGGCGGGCGAGCCGCGAGGAACGGGGCCTGTAGCGTCAGCGACGGGCGAAAGTCAATCTCGCCCCCGAGATTCCCGCGTGTCGCTCAATCGCGCAGCAGCACCGTCGAGCCCTCGAAGTCGAAGGTGAAATCGAGTTCCCCCAGGCCGGCCTCCATCATCACCCTGCGCAGGCGCCGCCGGTCATGGGTGTGGAACAGCAGAAAGCCGCCGCCCCCGGCCCCCACCAGCTTGCCCCCCGTGGCGCCCCCGGGCCCGCAGGCCAGGTCATAGAGCGCATCGATGGCGCCGTTGCTCATGCCGCGCGACCGCGCGCGCTTGTGCAGCCAGTGCTCGTGCATCATGGCCCCGAAATCCTCGACCCGGCCCTCCTCCAGCGCCGCCTTGATCCTTTGGCCGAGGTCCTTGGTGAAATGCAGCCCCTCGATCATGGCCGCGTCGCCGGATTCCGAGCGCTGTTTCTGCTCGCCCAGCAAGGTCGAGGCCGAGCGGGTCTGACCGACGAAGAACAGCATCAGGCTGTCGCGCAGTTCGTGGACGACCGCCGGCGGCAGCCTCAGGGGCTCGACCGTCACCTCGCCATTGGGGTGGTAATGCTGGCACAAGAGACCGCCATAGGCGGCGACATACTGATCCTGCTTGCCGACCGGCTCGCCCAGGCGGACCATCTCGATCTCCACCGCCTCGCGCGCCAGGGTCTCGGCGGAGACCGGGTTGCGCCGATAGGCGTGCAGGGCGTGAAGCAGCCCGACCAGAAAGCTGCCCGATGAGCCCAGGCCCGTGCCGGCGGGGACGTCGGCGATGCTGACGATCTCCAGGTCGCCGTCGCCGCCATGGTCGCGCAGGGCCTCGCGCAGCAGAGGATGCCGGATATCGCCCACGGCCGCCGCCGTCTCGAACTCGGAATATTTGAGCAGATAGCCCGGGAAGAACCGGCGGTGCACGGTGATGTAGACATATTTGTTGATCGCCGCCGACAGAACGAATCCGCCGAAACCCTCATAATAGGACGGCAGGTCAGTGCCGCCGCCGCCCAGAGAGATGCGAAGAGGCGTCCGTGTCAGGATCATGGTTTCGCGCTCCCCGCGCCCGTCGCGCCGCGCCGGCCGAGGCGCTCGCGCAGAAATGCGTCGGTCTCGGCGATGCCGCTGACCGAGCCGATCTCATAGAAACGTTGCTGCGCCTCGAAACCCGCAAGATCGCCGCGACGCGCCAGATCGCTATAGATATCGGCGAGATCGGTGGGCGCATCGTCGGGCGCGTCCGCGAACGGGCCAGGGGTGAGGATCCCCAGGCCATAGTCGATATGGCGCATGTCGGGCGTCGGGTTGCGTTTGTCGTAACGCACCACCTGTCCGGGGATGTAAACGGCATTGCTGCGATCCCAGCGATCGGCGTTGGCGTGGACGGTCATCAGGGCCGGACGGCCCAGGCGCAGAAACGCCGCCCACACCGGAGCCAGGGCAATGGGCAGGAAACTGTCGCCATACATGACCATGAAGGCGTCGCCGAGCTGAGGCAGGGCCCGCTTGAGGGCCCCGGCCGTGCCCTTCAGATGCGGCCCATCCCGCGAATAGGAGACCTGACAGCCAAACGCGCCGCCATCGCCCACGACGTCCTCGATCTGCTCGCCCAGATGACCGATGCAGATCACGACCCGGGTCACGCCCTCATGGGCCAGATGCCGCAACTGATGGGCGATGAACGGCTCGCCGGCGATCTCCACCAGCGATTTGGGCCGCGCCGCGGCGATCGGGCCAAGCCGGGTCGCCTTGCCCCCCGCCAGCAGCGCCAGAGGCGGCAAAGCGTCAGAGACGTCGGACACGCCCATCCTCCAGCCACTCGGTCATCGAGGTCCGCATGGCCTATCGCCGACCCTCGCCGTCATGACCCCCGCCGTCACGGGCCGCGCCGTCACGGGAAAGCTGGGTGCGAGCATAGATCCCGCGCCTCACAAACGATGGCGCCAGGCTCCAAGCGGCGATGATGGCCAGCCCGAGCAGACGAAGCGGGAGGTCGGACCCGCTGAAATGCCGTAGACGCGCCCGAAGATTCTCACGCCAGTTCACAGCGTTGCGATCCGTCGTTTCCTGACGATAGACGACCAGGGGCGCCGCCAGATTCGCGAAGCGGACGCCCCGCCCGATCAGCCGCAGCCATAGCTCCAGATCCTCCGCGGCCTTGAAGGAGGCGTCATATTCCCCGTGCGCCCTGACCACCGAGGCTCTGAGCATGACGCCACAGCCAGCCATCGTGTTGGTGACCTGCATTCGCCGGACGATGTCGCGGTGGGTCAGAGGATAGCTGCGGATCCCGCGCAAATCTCCGCGATCATCAACGGCGCGCAAGGCGCAGCCAAGAACGCCGATATCGGGATGCCGCTCAAGAAAACTCACCTGGGACGCCAGTCTGTCGGGTTCCTGGACATCATCCGCGTCCGCTCTCCCGATATAGGCTCCGCGGGCGGCGGCCAGCCCCATATTGAGAGAGGCCGGAAGACCGATGCGCCGAGGCGGCCTCAGATAATGAAACCGGGGATCTCTCGCGCACAGCGCCGCGCACGTCGCCGCCAGGCTGAGGTCGGAGCTCTCGTCGATCACCAGAACCTCGAAGTCGGGATAGGTCTGATTTGTGATCGAGCTGAAACACGCCTCAAGATAGGATTCCGGCTCGTTGAAGCAGGGAATGACGAGGCTCACCAGCGGCCGTCCGCCCGCTGACCCACCGGCGCGCGCCCCTGCCTCGCCCTCACATGGCGCGAAATTCGCCGCCGCAGGGGCGGTGAGGGCGTCAGCCCTATCGTCCTCAGATTGAGGCCGGGCATGACCGGGATGACGGCTCATGCTCATCCCCGCGTCCCAGAGGACCATGTCCAAGAGGCGAGGCGGCGCGCCAGGCCGGCGAAACGGCCCTGCCGGCTCCCGCCGTCTCCGGCTGTGGCGCCGCCATGGGCCCCGGGCCAGGCGCCAGCATCGCGGATCACATCGGAGCCCTCAGATCGGCGCGGTTCGTGAGGCTTTCGTACAAAGCGCAATCCACCGCATAGAGCGCCCTGATCCGGGCGCGGTCCGTTTCACTCAGCCCCCGATCCACCGGAAGCGACTCGTTCAGCCGTCCGGGACGACTGGCCCCAAACTGCGCCAGGAGGGCCCCGATCTCGGCCTGATCGGTCTCCAGCCTGAACAGCCTGTCGACGATCACGGCTCCGGAATCAGGATCCGTGACATAAAAACTCTGCGTTTTCATGTGGTGGTCGAGGTAATCGATATTATCAGCCCGCGCCTCAAGAAAATCGAGCATATCAGAGACGGAGTGTATATTTCTGTATTTTGTAGTCCAATAGGCACTTACCTTTACTATCCCTGTCTTTTTGTGGAATGCCAAGGCGTATGCGGAAAGAAATCTATC
This sequence comes from Pseudomonadota bacterium, assembly GCA_021808285.1. Taxonomy (GTDB): domain Bacteria; phylum Pseudomonadota; class Alphaproteobacteria; order Caulobacterales; family Caulobacteraceae; genus Acaudatibacter. Next base: position 17,159 of record JAKBBV010000050.1, read on the forward strand.
GACCGGGTCGCGCATGACCGCGAATGACTTTCGCGCCTTCGTTCCCTCGGGGAAATATGACCGAAAGAACTGCATCGAGAGGTGCGGTTCGTGTTTTCCATAGAGGGCTGAAGTGATGGCGACACTGGCGCTTCTCGGAATGGAGACAAACAGGAGATTCCCGCGCGGGAAGTAATCCGGAAACAGAAAATTCAAATACGGGCAGATCCGCCGAAGGAGCCTCGGACCTCGCGCCATCTTCTCCATTTGCTGGTAGAGAAAATATCGAATCCCTGAATTCAAGACAGCCGCGAAATGTAACAACCGGCCCCCGATCACTGCCATATCCGCCCGCCCCGAGTCGCTCACCTATCCGAGCGGGCCGACCGACTCCGCCCCGTCCGCCGCCCAATTTCGCCTGGCCTGCCTCCCCCGACAGACCAGACTCGGTAATGTGAAACGGCATATGCCAAGACCGGTTCCCATAATCCACCCTAATTTGGCTCAAATCGAATCCACGCCCAGAGGTCCGAGGCGCCTGGCGCGGGGACATGCGCCGTCCGTTTCGGGGGGCGGCGGGCTCTCATCGCAATCAGGAAAACCTCAGGCGGTCGCGTCAGCCGGCGCCGCCGATCCGCAGGTGAGTCTGCACGTAATCCTTGACCGCGTCCTCTAGAGAAGGCGGGGGTTGGTCCCATCCCAGGCTGCGAAGCCTCTCCATCCGCGCTTCCGTGAAATACTGATAACGCCCACGAAGCGAGTCCGGCGCGGGGATGTACTCGATCTTCGGAGGTCGATCGAGCGCCGCGAAGGCGCTCTCGGCCAGTTCCGCGAATGTCCGGGCCTTGCCCGTGCCGAAATTATAGACGCCATTGGGGACCCGATTTTGGGTGAGCCAGGCCACGCATTGCGCGGCGTGCTTCACATACACAAAATCGCGCATCTGGCCTCCGTCCGGATATCGGGGATCATCTGACGCGAACAGCTTCACGGGTCTTCCCGAAGCCAGGTCTGGCCAGATGTGAGCCAGAACGGATTTCATGCTTCCCTTATGGGCTTCGTTAGGCCCGAAGACGTTGAAGAACTTGAGCCCGACCCAGCCAGGGGGCTCCTGGCCGGCGTCGGCCTCGCGAGCGCAATAGATATCGAACAGCGCCTTCGACCAGCCGTACGGATTGAGCGGTCTCAGCGCGGTGAGGT
>JAKBBV010000101.1 GCA_021808285.1 Pseudomonadota bacterium
GACCCTCGGCGAGCAGCACGGGGCCGACCCCAGGGGTCGGGCAGGTCCTCGGGACCGGAACCATCAATCTGAGCTCCAGCGGCGATGTCGATGTGAACCTCGCCAGCGGCTCGGCGTCCCTGACCTCCGGGACGGTCACAGCGGGCCAGAACGTCAACCTGACCTCGCATGGGGCCCTGGCCCTTGGCCAGGTGACGGCGACGGGCGGGGCGATCAGCCTGTCGGCGGGCGGGCCGATCAGCCTGACGAGCGCCACGGCGGGGGGCGCGATCACCCTTGGCGGGTCGAGCCTTTCTGTGGGCGGGGTCACGGCCGGTGGGCGCGGCGCGACGCCAGGAACGATCACAGCCGTCGCGTCGACAGGGGCCGCGAATTTCAACGCCATTTCTGCGCCGGGATCGGTGTCCATCACGGGCGCGGGAGTGAGCGCTCAGTCCGGCCAGGTCACGGGGGACCTGAAGATCGCGTCGTCGTCCGACGCCACCTTGGGCGTTGTCGTCATCGGTGGAAATCTGACGCTCAGCAGCGCTGGACTCGCTTCCATAAATAACGTGACGGCCTCGGGCGCCGGCGAGATCATCGCCGGCTCACTCAGCGTCTCCAAGGCGCTTTCAGCTCCGACGCTCACCATCGAATCCGCCTCAGGCGCCTTGACCGTGGGCGGGACATCCGCGCCGTCGAGCGGGCTGTGGGTCGACCCGACCACATTTGGAAATCTGCACGCCGGCAATGCTCTGAACTTCTACGCTGGCTCTACCGTCGGCGGTGCTCGCGGCAACCTCGTCATCGCCGATCTGTCGCCTGACCCCTCGGCAACCCCCAACCTCGCCTTCTACGCCGGGTCGGGACAGACCGTTTCCGTCACCGGCGCGGTGGTTCCCAAGGCGAGCGGCGTCAATTTCAGCATCGGATCCCTGACCGACTCCGCATGGGACCCGACATCCATTCTGATCAGCGGCGCGTTGGGCGCCTCGACACAGGTCACGAGCACGACCTTCACCGGCGTCCAGGCCCTCCGACAGGTCACACTGGTGTCCGCTGGCGACATTCTGATCGGTTCCCCCCGGTTCATAAGCCTGGTCCAGGCGACACCGGCGGCCGACATCAATATCGGCAACAACCAGCCCAATGGCGTCGCGGCCACCGGCAGCGAAATCGGAAAGATCTACGTCACGGCCGGAGAGCTCACACTGAATGCGACGGGGAAGGTCATTCAGCAGAACAGTTCTCCCGTCGCGCTCACGGGGTCAGGGCTTTATCTCCTCAATGGCGTCAATAGCACCAATACAGCCCTCTCCATTGACCCACCGATAACCGTCCAGTTGTTCGGCGCAATCGTGAATGCCTCTGGAGTCACGGTCGCGAATATTCAGGTCTCTCAAGGGTCTGGTGTTCAGCTATACACCCCTGTAAGCGGGCAGATTCCCACAACTTATGAATTCAACGGTTGCGCATTCTTCTCGAATACGTGTGGGGTGACGAGTCAGGTCGAAGTCACCGCCGTGGCGCAGGGTCTGCAGCCACAACAGCCGCAGCAGGTCGCCGCGGCCAGCGATGCGACCAGCAGCCAGCCTCCCTCCGCGCGGCCGGTTCCGGTCGCGATTGCGCCGGCGCCCACCGCCAGCGACATCGAGGTGGACCCCCTGGTCACGGGGGGCGGCAATGACGAGATCTGGCGCAAGCGCCGGAGCGGCAAGGGGAAGGCCCAGTGATGCGCCTCGGGTTCTGTCTGGCGATCATCGGCCTCGTTCTTACCGCTCCGATCGCGGCGCGGGCCCAGGCGCGCGGCGACCTGGTCTCTCTGGGCCAAAGTGCGCAGAGCGGCGCCGTCTGTCAGGCGGTTCGGGATTATGATGATCCGGTGGCGCAAACCATCGGTGGCCGGGCGTGGGTCATCCGCTGCATGGGCTGGGACGCGCCCATCGGTCGGCTGTACCTTGCTCAGAAGGCGTCCGATCTCGCCTCTTGGAGGAAGGGGCTGAGCCTACGCGCCCAATGCATCGCGCCTCCCGCGCCGGCGAACATCGCCGGCCTGTCACAGGTCACCCGCCTCGCCTGTCGGACCGGCGACGCCAAGGTCCCTTATCTCGCCTACCAAGCGCGGCGGGGACGTCTCCACCTGGCGGCGGAGGGCTATGCCGCGACGAATGATGTGCTCGAAACCGGCCTGAAAGTCGCGTCTGGCGCGATGGCGCCCCCGCGCGGGGGCGCGCCTCAGGAGTCCGCCGCAAGCGCGGAGATCGCGACCGAGTTCGGCGGCGCCGTAAGCGGTCTCTCAAGCACGCAGGCGGCGGCGGCCAACGATGTTCACCGCCTGCTCGCCCGTGGATATGTGGAAAATAACGAATGGCGCTTCGATCAGGCCGAGACGGATTTCCGCGCCCTCGTATCGGCCACCCGCGCCGCCAATGCGCCGCCGAAGCAAAGGGCCGAGGCGCTGCTCAACTTGGCGTTGAACGTCTCTGACACGGGCCGCTTCGCGGAAGCCGACCTGCTCTTCCGCCAGGCGGATCCCATCGTCGAGTCAGCCCACGATCCCGTCCTCACGGCGGAGTCGTTAAACTATCTGGCGCTCCACCTCCGCAATCAGAGGCGCTTCGCCGAAGCTGAGGCCACCGCCGCCAAAGGCCTTCAGGCTCGCGCCGATATCCTTCAGCGCGCCCAGACGCAAAGCTCGGCGAGGCTGGCCGTGGCGCCGGATGGCGGATTGATCATCGGCGAGGGTCTCGCCCAAGCGCTCAACAGCCGCGGCGACGGTGAGGATCTGACCGGAGGCCGGTCTGTTTCCCCCGCGCAGCAACTGCTTGTTGAGGATGCCCAGGCGTATGAGATTATTGGGACCTGCAAGATCGAGACGGGCGACGGCCCGGGCGCCGCCTCGGCGCTGAATCGAGCCCTTGCCGTTCTTGGGTCCGCCCAGGCGCAGGGCGTGCTCAGCGTGCGGCTGCGCGCCCGGATTCTGGCCGATCTCGGCGATTTGGACATGCAGAACGGTCAGGCGTCAGCCGCGGCGGATCAATACGACCAAGCCCTCAAGGTCCTGCGCGTCCGCCATGCGGGAACGGCCGTGGAGGCGGGGTTCCTGCTTGATCTGGCAGGGGCCCAGATCGCGGCGGGCAAGCAGGACCTCGCCATGGCGTCCTACGCCCGCGCCTTCGACCTTTTCCGCGCGACACGCGGATCGCTCGGAGCTTCCGCGGACGCCGCTCAACCCTATTTCGATCTCCTGGTCGCGCGCGCCGCCGCGGCAAAGGATCCGGCTCAGCAAGAGGAGGCGGCCCGACTCTTCTTCGCCGCCGCTGAAACGGTTGTCAGCTCGGCGACCGCCCAGACGGTCGCCCGTCTCGCCGCTCGCGTGTCCTCTGGCGACGACGCGACAGCGGGTCTCGTCAGGGCTGTCGATGACGCCCGCCGCCAGGTCAACGAGGCGGAGAGCCGGATCGCAGCCCTTCAGGCGGCCAATGCCTACACAGGCGAGGCGAAAGCCGTCGCGGACGCCGATCTGAAATCCC
>JAKBBV010000009.1 GCA_021808285.1 Pseudomonadota bacterium
TGATACGCGATGACGCGTCAGGCGTGACCTGGGCCCTCGCCGTGGGTGGCCTCTCGAAGCGGAGATGGGCGTGCGGGCGAAGGGAGGGGGGGCTCTGGGGCGCGGTGCGGAGCCCATCCTGGCCGGTCTGGTTCTGGCCGCCGCCGTCGCCGCCTTTCTGTTCCTGAGGCGCTTCGGCTACCTTCCTTCTCCCTTCTATCATTTCAAGAACGATACCTTTCTCGACTGGTACGAACCCGCCTTCTGGGCCCACCGTCCAGGCCCCTATGCCCAGGGACAGGCGATCTATCCGCCCCTGGCCTTCGACCTGCTCCGCTTCCTCACGCGGGCGGAGTGTTATGGGCAGTCGCCGGAATCCGCGCGGGTCTGCGACGCCTCGGGGTATCTCGTCACCACCCTGTTCCTGCCGATCAACTTCCTGCTGGCCCTGATGGCGTTCCGACGGGCCGGGGTGACGGCCGCGGTGTCCCGGGCGCTGGCTCTCAGCCTTGGCGCCTCCATGCTCTACGGCTGGGAGAGGGGCAATCTCGTCCTTCCCTGCTTTGCCGCCTTCACCCTTGGAATCGGAGCGCTGGCCCCGCGCTCCGCGTTCCGATTTGCCGCGCAGGCCCTGTGCATCAATCTCAAGCCCTATCTCCTCATTGTTCCGTTCACGGCCTTCCTGCGCCGTCGATGGCGAGAGGCGTTCGGCGTCGGTGTGGCTTCCGCGGCCCTCTATCTGATCTCCGCCTGGGCTCTGGGCGCGGGGGGACCCATGGAGCTGGGACACAACCTGCTGGCCTTCATGACCGCCCCGGCGGATCGGCGTTATGGCGTCTTCCAGTTCAGCACCACCTATGACTCCCTGCTCCAGGTTCTGGCCTACTCCGCGCCGCTGCGCGATTATCTGGGCCCCGGGCTGGTGGCCGTGATGCGAATCCTGGCGCCGATCCTCATGGGCGCGAGCTGTGGAGCCGCCGCGCTGTGTCTCTTCGGGGCTCTGGCGCGACCCGAGGCGATCAGCGCCGAGCGAGCGGCGGCGATCGGCTTTTCGATCATGTTCGTGTTCGCCAGCCCGGGCGCCTACGCCTTGATCTTCCTTCTGTTTCTGGTTTTCCAGGAGGCCGGGCGCGGCTGGGGCGTTCGTCTGGCGGTTCTGGCCGCCTATCTCTGGTGCATCCCCTGGGACTACAATCTCGCGCCGGTGATGCATGAGTCGAACTTCAGTTTCCTGGCGGGCCGTCCTGTCGGATTCGAGCTGTCCCTGACCCTGGGCGAGCTCCTGAGGCCGGCGCTGGTGCTCCTCATTCAGGTCGGACTCGTCATGGACACCCTGCCTCGCCTGGCGTGCGCCCTGCGCCGGGGCCAGTCTACGACCATGCCCGTCATTGCCCCGGAGGCGACCAGTCGCTAGGGTCCCGCCGCATCGGTCGGGCGCGTCTCAGCGTCGCGACTCTCCCCGAATTCCAAGGATCAAGAGCTTTAAGTGTCGGATTTCGTCAATGAGGTTGAGGAGACTCTGCGCGCCGAGCGCATGGCCTCAATTTTCCGCAGGGTGTGGCCCTGGTTCGCGGCGGCTCTGATCGCCACCATCGTCGGCTGGCTGGGCGCCTGGGCCTGGCAGACCTGGCGGAGCCAGAACATCGGCCGCGCCTCGATCGTCTATGACAAGGCGATGGCCGCGCTTGAGGCCGGCGACCAGGCGGGCGCCTTCACTCAGCTTCAGCCCCTCGCCCGGAGCGGGCCCGCGGGATATCGCACCCTCGCCCTGATGACCCAGGCCGACATTCGCCTTTCGGCCGACAAGACCCAGGAGGCCGCCAGCCTGTTCGATCAGGCGGCGAAGGCGGCGCCCAATCCGATCTTCCATGATCTGGCCGCTCTGCGCGCCGCGCAGGTTCTGATCGACACCGCGCCCCTTCCGCAGATGACCGTGCGTCTTGGTCCGCTGATCGGGGCCGACAAGCCCTTCGACCTCCAGGCCCGTGAAGCCCTGGCCATCGCCAAGCTCGAGGCGGGACAAACGCGGCAGGCCCGGGACGATCTCAATGCCCTCAGCCTTTCGCTCGGGGTCTCCTCGTCCATGCGCCAGCGCGACCAGGGGATCATCGCCCTGATCGATTCCGGACAGGGCGCGCGGGTCGCCGAGGTGGTCAAGGCGGCAGCCCACCTGCCGCCGGGCGCGGAGGCGCAGGCCATGAAGCTCCTGTCGGAGGCCCAGGGACCCTCACCGGCGCCGGCGGGACCTGGGACCGCGCCCCCCGCGACCGCCCCGGCCACGTGAACGCCGCGATCTTGAAGCCTGAAGGCCAGCTTATGACCTCGTCCAAGCCCCGACACGCGGCCCTCGCCCTTGCCGTTCTGGCCGTTGCCGCGCTTGCGGGCTGCGCCACGGTGAGCCGGCTCAATCCCTTCCATGGCGGCCACCGCGACCGCCATGAGCGCCCGGCCAAGGACGAGGCCAACCGCGTGCCTCTGGTCTCGCTCGACGACCAGCTCAAGGTGTCCGACGCCCTGCGCGGGGTGGGCTACCAGATCGCGCCGGCCGCGCCGGCGTCCAACTGGCCTCTTCCCGGCGGCGATGAAGACCAGGATATGGAGAACATCGCCGCGGCCCCGGATTTCGCCGTCGCCTGGCGACGCGGCTTTGGCCGGAAGTCCTCACGCACCATGCATGTCACCTCGCCGCCGATCCTGGCCGAGGGACGCGTCTTCGTGATGGACGCCATGGCCGAGGTCAGCGCCCACGACGCCAAGACCGGCGCGACGATATGGCGCCGCAGTATCGAGACCCGACCCTTCCGACGCGGTCGCTCCATCGGCAAGATGCTCGCCGACATCGGGGCCGGGCGTTCGGGCAGCGGGGTCACCCTCGCCTGGGGCGGCGGCATGGCCTGGAACGATGGCCGTCTCTATATCTCGTCGGGCTATCGCGAACTGGTCTGTCTCGACGGCGCCAGCGGCAAGGAGATCTGGCGGACCACGACGGACGCCCCTCTGCACGCCGCCCCGACCGTGGCGCGCGGCAAGGTCTTCGTCGAGGACGTGGATGATGAGCTGTTCGCCTTCGACGCCAAGGACGGGACCCAGCTCTGGACCTATCAGGCCCTGGCCGAGCCGGCGCGGATGCTGGGCGCCACCAGCCCGGCGATCGACAATGACACCCTTGTCGCCTCCTTCGCCTCGGGCGAGCTGGTCGCCCTGCGATCGGGCAATGGGGAAGAACTGTGGAATGTCCCGCTCTCGAAGGTTTCGCGCACCAACGCCCTTTCCGAGATCCGCGACATCGTCGGCCGCCCCCTGATCCATAGCACCCAGGTCATCGCCGTCAGCCACTCGGACACCATGAGCGCGGTGGACTTGCGCACCGGCGTACAGGACTGGACCCTCCCGGTCTCGGCGATCACCAGCCCCTGGGCTTCGGGCGACGTGGTCTATGTCATGGACATCACCGGGCGATTGATCTGCGTTTCCGTGGACAGCGGTCAGATCTACTGGATCACCAACCTGAATGAGCATCTGAGCCGCAAGAAGCGGGTCTATTGGACGGGGCCGGTGATGGCGTCCGACCGGCTCATCATGGGCTCCAGCGACGGTCGCGCCGTCTCCGTGGACGCCAAGACGGGCAAGCTGCTGAAGACGATCAAGCTGGGCGCCGATGCGCTCATCGGACCGATCGCGGCCGATGGCATGGTCTATTTCGCGACCGACAAGGCCGAGCTCATCGCCCTGCGATGAGCGTTCAGGGGCAGGGATCGTGGCGCTGAAACTCGCCATTGTCGGCCGACCCAATGTCGGCAAGTCGACCTTGTTCAACCGTCTTGCCGGACGACGCCTGGCCATCGTCGACGACCGACCGGGCGTGACCCGCGACCGGCGAGAGGCGAAGGGACGTTTGGGTGATCTCGACCTTGACCTGGTGGACACTGCCGGGTTCGAGGACGTCGACGACGAGAGCCTTGAGGCTCGCATGCGGCGCCAGACCGAGGCGGCGGTGGCCTCGGCGCAGGTTGTGGTCTTCGTCATAGATGCGCGGGAGGGTGTCACCCCGGCCGATCAGATCTTCGCCGACCTGGTGCGTCGCAGCGGCAAGCCCGTGGTCGCCGTGGCCAACAAATGCGAGGGAAGGGCGGGCGCGGCCGGCGCCCTCGAGGCCTTCGGTCTGGGATTTGGCGAGTGCGTGGCGCTCTCCGCCGAGCATGGCGAGGGCCTCGGCGAGCTCTATGCCGCCTTGCGAAGCGCCGCCGCAGGTCTCGACCCGCAGAGCCCGGAGGCGCCGGAATCAGAGTCCCCGCCCATCCGCATCGCCGTCGTCGGCCGGCCGAATGCGGGCAAGTCCACCCTGATCAATCGTCTCATCGGCGAGGCGCGCCTGCTCACCGGACCGGAGGCCGGGATCACCCGCGACGCGGTCTCGGTGGACTGGGTCTGGCAGGACCGCAGGGTGCGGCTCGTGGACACGGCGGGACTGCGTCGCAAGGCCAAGGTCACGCCAGGTCTGGAGCGGCTGTCGGCCCAGGACAGCCTGCGCGCGATCAATCTGGCCGAGGTCGTGCTGCTGGTCATGGATGCCGAACATGCGTTCGAGACGCAGGACCTGACCCTGGCCGATCTCGTCGAGCGGGAGGGCCGCTCGCTCGTCTATGTGCTCGCCAAATGGGATCTTATGGATGAGCCTGGGGCGCGCCTGCGCGAGGCGGTCGAGACCGCAGAGCGGATGCTGCCTCAGCTGCGCGGGACCCCGCTCGTGGCGCTTTCGGCGGAGACGGGGAGGGGGCTGGACCGGCTGATGCCGGCGGTGATCAAGGCCCAGGCCGACTGGTCGACCAAGCTCAAGACCCGGGATCTGAACGACTGGCTCCGCCTCGCCATGGAGCGGCATCCGCCGCCGGCGGTGAACGGCCGCCGGATCAAGCCCAAATATATGGCCCAGACCAAGGCCAGGCCGCCGACCTTCGTGCTCTTCGCGAGCCGCGCGGCGTCCATGCCCGACAGCTACAGGCGATATCTGATCAATTCGCTTCGCGAGAGTTTCGATCTGCCTGGAACGCCCATTCGCCTGACCGTCAAATCCGGGTCGAATCCCTATGTGGACGGCGAGGCCGCTTCCGCGCCCCGAGCCGCGGCGCCCCGGGGGGCGGCGACCAGAGCGAAAGGTCCAGGCCTGGCCGCGGCGTCAGCCCAGGCGCAACCCGGGAAGGCGAAACCTGGGAAGGCGCAACCTGGGAAGGCGACATCCGGCAAAACGGCCAGACCCAAGACGGCCAGACCCAAGACGGCCGGATCCAAGGCGCACGGGCCCGGAGCCGCCAGACCGGGATCCTTCAAACCGGTCAAGCCGCGGGGCTCGGGACCTCCGCGCGGGCGGCCTTCCAGGCCGCGAAGCTGAGGGTTTCCGTCGGCGGGCCCAGTTCCGGCGCCGCGCACAGCTCTACGATCATCGGGCCGATCTCCGCCGGATCGGGCAGGGACTGAGGGTCTTCGCCAGGATAGGCCTCGGCCCGCATCCGCGTTCTCATGGGCCCGGGATTGACGATCGCCACGCGCAGGGGCGAGGCGTCGGTCTCGTCCGCCCAGCTCCGGCCAAGCGCCTCGAGCCCCGCCTTGGTGGCCGCGTAGTGGCCCCAGAACGCCCTGGGTCTCGTCGCGACGCCGGAGGTGAGAAGGATGGCCCGGCCGGCCTCGCTGGCCCTCAAAAGCGGCTCCAGCGAGCGGATCAGGCGGAACGCCGAGCTGAGATTGGTCGAGACGATCTTGTCCCAAAGCTCCGGGGTGATGTGGGCGATGGGGCGAAGGCCGGCCAGCATGGCGGCGGCGTGAACCAGGATGTCGAGGCGCTTGTGGCGGGAGAAGATGGCCCCGCCCAGAGCATCCACCGCGGCTCCATCGGTCAGATCCAGCGGGACAAGGGTCGGACGCGGCCCGTCGATGGCGCGGATGTCGTCGTCCAGCTCCTCCAGCCCCCCTTGGGTGCGGCCAATGGCGAAGACCTGCGCCCCCGCGCCTGCGAGGGCGATGGCGCTGGCGCGTCCGATGCCCCGTGTCGCCCCGGTAACGACCGCGATTTTCCCCTGGAGAGGATGGCCGGCGGCGGATGTCATGCGTCCTCCAGGAAGGAGAGCTGCGGCTGCGCGGCGTGGCTGTCGAGCCCCTGGGCCCGCTCCCTGTCCAGCAGACGGGTCGGATAGTCGCCGGTGAAATAGTGATCGGTGAACTGTGGGCAGTCAGGGTCGCGCGGGCCCGCGCCCATGGCCCAGTAGAGCCCGTCCACGGACAGGAAGCCCAGGCTGTCCACCTCCAGCAGATGCGCCATTTCGGGCAGGGTGCGGGTGGCGGCCAGGAGGTCGGCCCGGTCGGGCATGTCGATGCCGTAGAAATCCGGCCATTTGATCTGGGGCGAGGCGGAACGCAGATGGACCTCCCTGGCCCCGGCCTCCCGCACCATTCGCACCACACGCACCGAGTTTGTGCCGCGCACAATGGAGTCGTCGATGAGCATGACCCGCTTGCCGGCCAGCACCGCCTTGTTCGGGCTCAGCTTCATGCGCACCCCGTGTTCGCGGGCGCCCTGGGACGGCTGGATGAAGGTGCGGCCCATATAGTGATTGCGGATGATGCCCATTTCATAGGGAACCCCGCTGGCCTGGGCGTAGCCGAGCGCAGCCGGCACGCCGGAGTCGGGCACCGGCACGACGACGTCCACGTCCACATGGCTTTCGGACGCCAGTCTCTGGCCCAGTCGTTTGCGCACCTCATAGACGGAGCGGCCGTTGACCACACTGTCGGGCATGGCGAAGTAGACGTATTCGAAGACGCAGGGCCGCGCCCTGGCTGCGGGGAAGGGACGCAGCGTCTCCACGCCGCTGTCGGAGACGACGATCATTTCCCCGTGCTCCACATCGCGCACGAACCGGGCGCCGATCATGTCCAGAGCCCGGGTCTCGGAGGCGAACACCGCCTTTCCGCCCAGATCGCCCAGAACCAGGGGCCTGATGCCCAGGGGATCGCGCACCCCGATCAATTTCTTATTGGTCAGCGCCACCAGGGCGTAGCCGCCTTCGACCTGGCTCAAGGCGTCGATGAATTTCTCGACGATCTTCTCTTTGCGCGATCTCGCCACCAGGTGGAGGATCACCTCGGAATCCGAGGTCGACTGAAAGATGGCCCCGGCTGAGACCAACTCCTCACGCAGGGCGAGGAAATTGGTGAGATTGCCATTATGGGCGATGGCGATGCCGCCACTCTTGAGATCGGCGAACATGGGCTGACCGTTGCGCAGGAAGCTGCCGCCGGCGGTGGAATAGCGGGTATGGCCGATGGCCGATGAGCCTGGCAGGCGGCGGGTCAGGTCGTCCCCGGAGAAGGCGTCGGCCACATGGCCCAGATGGCGCTCGGTGTGAAAGCGCTGACCGTCGAAGGCGGCGATCCCACAGGCCTCCTGTCCGCGATGCTGCAGGGCGTGCAGACCGAGCGCCGTCAGGGCGGCGGCCCCCGGCGCATCGAAGATGCCGAAGACCCCGCATTCCAGGCGCGGGGCATCATCCAGAGGATCACGCACCGAGGGCGAGATGGAAGGTGGGATCATGACGGGGTTTCCAGGACGACGGCGAGGTGGGAAGGGCGGGCGGATCGAGCTTCAGCGGCATCCATGTCGCGGGTCAGGCGCAGTCCTCGCGGCGCCACGGCCCTCAGCATGGCCCCGGCGCGGGCCGTCAGCGGATAGAGCCGCGCATGGGCGATCCATCCCGGAAGGCTGTCGGACGGAATGACGGCGGCGATCAGAACCCCGAACAGGGCCAGCACCAGGAGGCCGCGGGCGAGGCCCACGCCCAGGCCCAAGAGACGATCGAGGCCCGCGAGGCCCCCTTCCTGCACCGAGGCGCTGAGAGCCCCTGTCATCAAACGAAGGCCCATATAGGCGACGACGAAGACCAGGAGCATCGCCAACGACTTGGCGACCCAGTCGAATTTCACGAACTTGATCATCAGGGGGCTCAGGAAGGGGCCGACGGCGAAGGCCAGGATCAGGCTCGCCGCGAAGGCCAGAACCGTGGTGACCTCGCGTGTGGCGCCGCGCATCAGCCCCAGAAGGGCCGACAGGGCCAGCACACCCCCGGCTATGGCGTCGAACAGAGTCATGGCGCGGCGTCCCATCGGAGCGGCGCGCCGGACATCATTGCCAGCGACCCTCGCCGATGCGCGTCACCGCCTCGGCCAGGCGGGTGACGCCGCTCACCCGCACAGACGCGCCCTCGGCCGCGACCGGAGCCAGGGCCTGGCTGAACCCCAGCTTCGCAGCTTCCTTGAGGCGGGACTCTGTTCGACTCACGGGACGGACATCTCCGGACAGGCTGATCTCCCCGAACACGACGCAGTCCTGTGGCAGGGCGACATCCAAAGCTGAAGAGGCCAGGGCGGCGGCGGCGGCGAGATCGGCGGCGGGTTCGCTGACGCGGAGGCCGCCAGCGACGTTCAAATAAACGTCACGACCGGCGAATCCAAGACCGCAGCGCGCTTCGAGCACCGCCATGACCATGGCCAGGCGCCCGGAGTCCCAGCCGACGACCGCGCGCCTTGGCGTTCCGTAGACGGAAGGGGCGACCAGGGCCTGGAACTCCACGAGAACCGGACGCGAGCCCTCGATCCCGGCGAACACCGCCGCCCCCGCCGACCGATCCCCACCCTCGTTGAGGAACAGGGCCGAGGGATTTCTGACCTCGTTGAGCCCGGTATCCCCCATTTCGAAGACGCCGATCTCGTCCGTGGCGCCGAAGCGGTTCTTCACGCCGCGCAGCACGCGGAACGGATAGCCCCGCTCTCCCTCGAAGGCGAGCACCGCGTCCACCAGATGTTCAACCACCCGCGGACCGGCGATCTGTCCGTCCTTGGTCACGTGGCCCACCAGAATCACCGCGACGCCGCGGCGTTTGGCCAGGCGGACAAGCTCCGCCGCGCAGGCTCGCACCTGGGTGACCGAGCCCGGTCCCGCCTCATGCGCCTCGCTCCACAGGGTCTGCACCGAATCGATGACCACGAGGTCGAAGGCCTCTCGCTTCAGGCCCTCGACGATCTCGCGCAGGGACGTCTCGGCGGCGAGGCGGACATTGGCGTCGACCAGGCCCAGCCGCTGGGCCCGGCCGCGGATCTGCTCGGCCGCCTCCTCGCCGGAAATGTAGGCGCAGGCCGCGCCGCGCCGGGCCGCCTCTGCGCAGACCTGCAGGAGAAGGGTGGACTTGCCCACGCCCGGATCCCCCGCCACGAGCAGGGCCGAGCCTGGCACCACCCCGCCGCCGCAGACCCGGTCGAACTCGCCCACGCCGGTGGCCAGGCGCGGAGGCGGCGGCGTCTGGCTCTCCAGGTCCTCGAACGCCAGGCCCCGGCCTTTGCCCGATCTCGCGGGCCGCAGGGCGCCTGGCGGGGCGCCGGAGCTCTCCTCGACGAGACTGTTCCAGGCCGCGCAGGCCGGGCAGCGCCCCGACCATTTCGACTGTGCGGCGCCGCAGGACTGGCAGACATAGAGGGCGCCGTCGCGAGCCATGATCTCCGAATCGCTCCCACAGCCGAGGCCTGACCCGGAGACTCTAACACAGGCGTCAAGAGGGCCGCGCCGTCCTCGCCGCTGATGCGGTCAGCGCGGCTCGAAACGACCTTCGCGCGCCCAGTTGCCGAACTTGGTCAGGTCCTCGTTGAAGCTGAGATTGACCGTGCCGATGGGGCCATGGCGCTGCTTGCCGATGATGATCTGGGCGAGGTTGCGCACCGGGTCGAGCTTTTCCTGCCAAGCCAGATGCTCGGCGGTGCCTTCGGCCGGCGGCACCCGGCTGAGATAATAGGCTTCCCGGTAGATGAACATCACCACGTCGGCGTCCTGCTCGATCGAGCCCGATTCTCGAAGATCGGAAAGCTGGGGCTTCTTGTCCTCCCGGTTCTCGACCTGACGCGAGAGCTGGGCCGCGGCGATGATCGGGATCGAGAGTTCCTTGGCCAAGGACTTGAGTCCCTGGGTCACCTGGCTGACCTCCTGGACGCGATTCTCCGGCCGTCCGTCTCCCGTCGTGACCAACTGGAGATAGTCCACGATCAGGAGGTCGAGGCCGACTGTGCGCTTGAGCCTGCGCGCCCTGGCCGCGAGCTTGCCGATGGAGATGCCGCCGGTGTCGTCGATATAGAGCGGAATCTCGGAGATCTCGGTGGCGGCGTCCCGGATGCGACCAAAGTCCGAGGCTGTGATCTCGCCCTTGCGGATCTTGTCGGACGGCACTTCTGAGACCTCGGCCAGAAGGCGCATGGCGAGCTGATCCGACGACATTTCGAGCGCGAAGAAAGCCACCACGCCACCGCTGACGGTACGCCGCCCGCCCTCCGGATTCGGTTCCCAGGCATAGGCCTTGGCGACGTTGTAGGCGATATTGGCGGCCAGCGAGCTTTTGCCCATGGAGGGGCGCGCGGCGAGGATGAGAAGATCACTCTTGTGCAGGCCGCCGAGCTTCTGGTCGAGGTCGATCAGTCCCGTGGAGATGCCCGAAAGGCCTCCATCGCGCTGAAACGCCTCGGCGGCCATGGCGATGGCGCCCCGGACCGAGGTGGAGAAATCGACGAACCCGCCCGTGGCGCCGCCCGTCTCGGCCAGGGTGTAGAGCTGGGACTCCGCAGCCTCGATCTGCTCGCGGGCCGAGAGCCCGTCTCCTCCCGTCTGGGCCGCAGCGGCGATGTGCCCGCCGATGCGAATCAATTCGCGCCTCAGGGCGAGGTCGTAAATGACCCGTCCGTAGTCGAAGGTGTTCGCCGCCGGCGGCGCCCGATCCACCAGATCGGCGAGGTATCGGACCCCGCCCAACTCCTCAAAGGCCGGGTCGCGCTGGAACTGCTCGGCCAGCAGAATGGGCTCGGCCAGATGTCCGCGCTGGACGTGGCCCTGGATCGCGCCAAACAGGCGGCCGTGGAAGGGCTCGAAAAAATGAGCCGGACCCAGGGCGTCTGACAGCCTCTCAAGAGCGCTGTTGTCATAGAGCAGGATGCCCAGAAGCGCCTGCTCCGCGTCGATATTGGCGGGGGCGTGCGAGACGTCGAGCACGGGGGTCGCGGGGCGAAGATCGAGCTGTGGGACGAGGGCCATGCGGCGAGCTTAGCCCAACCGGACGCTCCGCGAACCTCCGGAACGGAGTCTGATCACAACTTCCCAGGCGCCTGTGGATGACCGTCGAGCGTGGCCTCCGGCGATGCCGGAGCGCGCCTCCCGCAAGCCCTTCCGCAAGCCTAGTTTTCGAACGACTCCTGCGCGCCGGCCCCGCCCTCGATCATGTCCGCGGCGGCTTCGGCATCGGAGGCCCGGTCAGCCTCGAAACGAGAGGCGATGACATCTTCGCCCCGGGCCTGACGCTCGGCCTCATCCGCGCTGCGGGCGACGTTGATGGTCACCGTCGTCGCGACTTCGGCGTGCAGGCGAAGTTTGACCGTATGCAGACCCAGGGTCTTGATCGGCTTATCGAGCACCACCATCGCCCGCTCGACACGACCACCCTCGGCGGCGATGGCGTCGGTGACGTCCCGCGCCGTGACCGAGCCGTAGAGCTGTCCGCTGTCGCCGGCCTGGCGGATCAGCACATAGCTCTTGCCATCCAGGCGCTCGGCGGCGCGGCTGGCTGAGGCGCGCGCCGCGGCGTTGCGGCTCTCGATCTCGGCCTTCTGCGCCTCGAATACCTTGAGGTTGCCCTCCGTGGCGCGCAGCGCCTTGGACTGCGGCAGGAGGAAGTTGCGGGCGAAGCCGTCGCGGACGCTGACCACATCGCCCAGACCGCCCAGGCGCTCGACGCGCTCCAGCAGGATGACCTTCATGGCGCCGCTCCTACTTCACGACGTGGGGAAGGAGGGCGAGGAAGCGCGCGCGCTTGATCGCCTGGGCGAGTTCGCGCTGCTTCTTGGCCGACACGGCGGTGATGCGCGAGGGCACGATCTTGCCTCGCTCGGAGACGTAGCGCTGCAGCAGCTTCACGTCCTTGTAGTCGATCTTGGGGGCATTGGCGCCGGAGAAGGGGCAGACCTTGCGGCGGCGCATGAAGGCGCGGCGCGGACCGCCGGCGGCTTCGGTGACGATGTTGTCTTCGCTCATGACCTTGCTCTCAACTCTCTGACGTCAAACCGGCGCATCTTCGAAGCGACGGTCCCGCTCACGATCGCGCCGCGCCAGGACGGGGGACAGGTCGAGATCCAGGGCATCGACCTTGATCGTCAGGTAGCGCAGGACGTCTTCATTGAGCGACAGCTGCCGCTCCATTTCCTTCACCGCCGCCGGCGGAGCGTCGATCGCCAGCAGGGAGTAATGTCCCTTGCGGTTCTTCTTGACCCGATAGGCGAGGTTGCGAAGGCCCCAGTACTCGATCTTGACGATATGTCCGCCGTGGGATTCCACGAGCAGCTTCAACTCGTCATTGAGAGATTCGGCCTGGGCCGGAGAGATGTCCTGACGCGCGATCAGGACGTGTTCGTAGAGTGCCATGCGTCACGTCCGAGTTGTTCCGGGGGTCGGCGACAAGCGGACGCTCGGATGCGTCTGCCGGACGATGGATCCCGCGCGCCAAAGCCGCGCCGGACCGACCCCACCTGATTGAGGGAGACGGGCGGTTAGACGCAAACCCCGCCCAAGGCAAGGAGATTCGCGTGTCTGGACCCCAGTGAAGGACGCCGATCCAGGGATCGGTCCCCCGCGTTCCGGGCCATGCCCCCAGTTCCGGCGCTGGAGCGCGCCCGCCGCGGCCAGGTGGGTGGGATCTGACCCACCCGCAAACCCTGATCGCGGGGGTTGAGGGCGAGGGTCAGGCCGGGTGCTTGGCTCGCCAGGCCTTCACCGCGTCCAGGGTCTTTGTCACGTGCTGGTCGGGGTCGAGGTTCGAATAGACGAAGAGGACCTTGTCGTCGGGGGCGATGACGTAGCTCGTGCGGTCGGAATGGCCGGGATAGATCGCCAGCATGGAGTTGTAGCTCTTCGCGATCTTGGCGTCGGGATCTGCGGCCACGGGGAACTTCGAGCGGCACTCGCTCACCGAAAATTCGGTCAGGCGGTCGATATTTCCCGCCGTCACGCCGATCAGTGTCGCCCCGAGTTTCTTGTACTCATCGGAGGCGTCAGCGAATTCGTGAGCCTCTATGGTGCAGCCCTTGGTGAAGGCGGCGGGAAAGAAATAGAGCACGACCGGGCCCTTCTTGAGCGCCTCCGCCATGTTGAATGGAAACTGCTTGCCCGCCTGAGAGGCCTGAGCGGTGAACTCCGGCGCCGTGTCGCCGACTTTGAGCGCCGCATGGGCGGGCAGGACAAAGGCCGCGGACAGCGCGGCCCCGATGGCGAGATGACGAATCATGAGTATGCCGTGCCTCCGTTGAGCGGACTCTTCACGCGGACCCGTCCGTGCAGGGGGCCGCGCCATGTCATAGTGACACAGTTAGGTCCGCCATGGCCATCGCAACAGAGGCCCGCGTGTGGAACTTCAGACCATGACGCTTGCTGACGGCCTTCTTGTGGATGACGCCGCTTTGACCTAACCCTCCGCGCCCCAGGAGCCGGCGACGCGTGCGGCTCGCCGTTCCGGGAGCAATGATCCGATGAGCCTCGCGCTGGTGTTTCCAGGTCAAGGTAGTCAGGCCGTGGGTATGGGCGCTGAGTTGGCGGACGCCTTTCCCACCGCCCGGGAGGTTTTTCAGGAGGTCGATGAGGCTCTCTCCCAGCACCTGTTCCGACTGATGCGGGAGGGGCCCATCGAGGAGCTGACCCTGACCGAGAACGCCCAGCCGGCCCTGATGGCCGTGAGCCTGGCGACCATGGCTGTCCTGCGCTCGGAGCTCGGCCTTCAGTCCGGCGCCGCGGCCTTTGTCGCGGGCCACTCCCTTGGCGAATACTCGGCTCTGGCGGCGGCCGAGGCCCTGACGACCGCCGAGACGGCCCGTCTTCTGAAGCTCCGGGGCCAGGCCATGCAGCGGGCCGTTCCCGTCGGCGAGGGCGCCATGGCGTCTCTGATCGGCCCCAGGACGGACATCGCCCTGGCCGAGTCGGCCGCGCGGGAGGGATCGCGGCTGGGCGTCTGCGTGGTGGCCAACGACAACAATTCCGGCAATGTCGTCATCTCAGGCGCCAAGGCCGCCGTCGACGCGGCGATCGAGGCCGCCAAGGCCCTTGGCGCTCGCGCCATCCCGCTGAACGTCTCCGCCCCGTTCCACTGCCCGCTCATGCAGCCGGCCGCCGACGAAATGGCCGCCGCCCTCGCGGGCGCCGCGATCCGCGCTCCCAAGGCCCCCGTGGTCGCCAATGTCACGGCCCGCCCGACTCTCGACCCGGACGTGATTCGCCGCCTTCTGGTGGAGCAGGTCACCGGACGGGTCCGCTGGCGCGAGAGCGTCGAGTGGCTGGCCACGGAGGGCGGCGCCACGCGATTCGCCGAGATCGGTTCGGGCAAGGTCCTGACCGGCATGATCAAGCGCATTGCGCCGGAAGCCGAAGCCATGGCCCTGAATACGCCCGCCGACCTCGACGCCTTCGCCAAGACCTTGGGTTAGGCGAAGCTTGGCGACCATCAAAGTGAGGCTCTGATGTTTGATCTCTCAGGCAAGACCGCGCTCGTCACCGGGGCGAGCGGAGGCATCGGCGGCGCCATAGCCCGGGCTCTGAGCGTGGCGGGGGCGCGGGTCGTGCTCACCGGAACCCGGCGCGAGGCGCTGGAGGCGCTGACCGGAGAGCTCGGCGGCTCCGCGCATAGCCTTGTCTGCGACCTCGCCGATCCGGCGGCTGTGGATGCCCTGGTCGGCCAGGCCGAGGAGATCGCCGGCGCGCCTCTCGACATCCTGATCGCCAATGCGGGGGTGACCCGGGACGGTCTGCTGATGCGGATGAAGGACGAGGACTGGGCCGCCGTCATCGCCATCAATCTGGAGAGCTATTTCCGCCTGGCCCGCTCGGCCCTGCGCGGCATGATGCGCCGTCGCGAGGGCCGGATCATCGGCATCACCTCCGTCGTCGGGGTCATGGGCAATCCGGGTCAGACCAATTACGCGGCCTCGAAGGCGGGCATGATCGGCTTCACCAAGGCCCTGGCTCAGGAGGTGGCCAGCCGCAATATCACGGTGAATTGTGTGGCCCCGGGTTTCATCGAAAGCCCCATGACCGCAGCGCTGAGCGACTCCCAGAAGGCGGCGATCCTCCAGACGATTCCCATGGGGCGCCTGGGAGAGGGCGAGGACGTGGCGGCGGCCTGCGTGTATCTGGCGAGCCGCGCCGGCGGCTATGTGACCGGTCAGACCCTGCACGTGAACGGCGGCATGGCGATGATCTAAGCCTTGCCGACGGCCCGGCTCCGCCCGCTAGGCGGACGAAAAGGAACATGCTAGGCGGTCGCCAAGGTCCTCTGGTCTTCACCGCGTCCCCCGGGGCGAGAGGGAGATCAGACTGATCCGGGATTTTCTGGGGCGTGTGTTCGATGCCTGCGTCGAGCCGCTCCGTCATCGAAACAGAAGGACGGGACACAGACTATGTCCGATATTTTGGAGCGCGTTCGGAAGATCGTCATCGAGCACCTCGACGCTGACCCGGAGAAGGTGACGGAAAAGGCCAGCTTCATCGACGACCTCGGCGCCGACAGCCTCGACAATGTCGAGCTGGTGATGGCCTTCGAGGAAGAGTTCGATATCGAAATCCCCGATGACGCCGCTGAGCATATCCAGACCGTGGGCGATGCGGTGAAGTTCATCTCCGAGCGCCTCGGGTCCTGACGCCCGCCGATGCGGCCGTCATAAGGGGCGCCAAGTCATGACGCGTCGAGTCGTCGTCACCGGACTGGGCATGGTCACCCCGCTGGGCTGGGGTGTGGACGTCACATGGCGCGCGCTCCTCGCCGGTCGGTCAGGGGCGGGACGCATCACGGCGTTCGACCCCACAGACTATGCCTGTCAGGTGGCCTGCGAAGTGCCTCGCCTCGACGGCCGCGGCGGCGGATCGCCGGGCATGCCCGGCGTGTTCGATCCCGACCAGGTCATGAGCCCCAAGGAGCAACGCCGCGTCGACGATTTCATCCTCTACGCCATGGCGGCGGCGGACGAAGCGGTCCGCGACTCCGGTTGGTCCCCTCAATCCGAGGCGGATCGCGTCCGGACCGGGGTCAATATCGGATCGGGAATCGGGGGCCTCGCGGCGATCGCCGATACGGCCATCGAGCTGAAGGAAAAGGGACCTCGGCGCGTCAGCCCGTTCTTCATCCCCTCGGCCCTGATCAATCTCGCCGCAGGCCAGGTCTCGATCCGGCATGGCTTCAAGGGACCTAACCACGCTGTGGTGACCGCCTGCGCCTCAGGCGCCCACGCCGTCGGCGACGCCATGCGCTTTATCCGCAGCGGTGACGCGGACGTGATGGTCGCCGGGGGCGCGGAGGGGGCGGTCTGCCCCATCGGCATCGCTGGATTCATCGCTTGCCGGGCCATGGCCACAAGCTTCAACGACGCGCCGCAGAAGGCGTCCAGGCCCTACGACAAGGATCGCGACGGCTTCGTCATGGGCGAGGGCGCCGGTGTGCTGGTTCTGGAGGAGCTGGAGCATGCGAGAGCCCGGGGGGCCAAGATCTACGCCGAGGTGATCGGCTATGGTCTCGCGGGGGACGCCTATCACATCACCGCTCCGGCGGAGGATGGCGACGGCGGATATCGCGCCATGGAGGCGGCCATCGCCCATGCGGGTCTGGATCCTGCGGACATCGACTATGTGAATGCGCACGGCACTTCGACGCCGCTCGGCGATGAGATCGAGCTTGGCGCGGTGGAGCGACTCTTCGGTCAGGCGGCGGGCAAACTCGCCCTGTCCTCCACCAAGTCCTCGATCGGGCACCTATTGGGCGCTGCGGGTGCGGTAGAGGCGGCGTTCACGGTCCTGGCCTTGCGCGACCAGATCGCGCCGCCGACGATCAATCTCGACAACCCCTCGGTCGAGACGCCCATCGATCTGCTGCCGCATCAGGCCAAGGCGATGGAGCTGAATATCGCCATGTCCAACAGCTTTGGCTTTGGCGGCACCAACGCGTCGGTCGTCTTCAAACGCGCCCCGTGACCCGACGGCCCTGGCGAAGACCCTGGTCGCGCCGCCGCCGCTCGGGTCGTCGCCTGTCCCTCAGCTTGCTGATCCCGCCGGTCCTGGTTCTCGCGGCGGCGGGCGGCGTGGCCCTGTTCGCTCCGGGCCCCGGGGCCGGCGGGGCGCGCGACGTCGTCCTTGAGCGGGGAGGCGGGGTCCTTGGTGTGGGCGAGACCCTGCGCCGGGCCGGGGTGGTCAGGTCCGCCTGGCTTTTCGCCGTGGTCGCGGAAGTCACCGGAGCCGGAAGCCGCCTGAAGGCGGGGGAATATGCCTTCGCCCCCCATGAAAGCCTGATCTCCGTCATCGAGGCCATCGCCCGCGGACAGGTGGTGAGGCGCTTTGTGACGATTCCCGAGGGACTGACCTCCGCTGACGCGGCCGCCATTCTTGACCGGGCGGACGGTCTTGTCGGGACGGCGCCGACCGCGCCCGAGGGGGCGCTCCTGCCGGAGACCTACGAGGTGCGACGCGGGGAGACCCGCGCCGACGTCATTGACCGGATGCGCCGCGCCCGCGATCAGCTTCTCGCCCGGCTGTGGGCGTCGCGCCCGGCGGGCCTGCCCTACGCCAACCCCGAACAGGCTGTCACCCTCGCCTCGGTGGTCGAAAAGGAGACGGCGCTGCCGGCGGAGCGCCCGCGGGTCGCGGCCGTGTACGTCAATCGTCTGAGACTCGGCATGCGCCTCGATAGCGATCCCACCGTCATCTACGGGCTGACCCATGGCCGGCCCCTGGGCCATGGCCTGACCCGCAGCGAGCTGGACGACGCATCGCCCTACAATACCTACCGTTTCGGCGGACTGCCCCCCACGCCCATCGACAATCCCGGGCGCGCCTCGCTGATCGCGGCCTTGGCGCCGGCCCGGAGCGCGGATCTCTATTTCGTCGCCGATGGATCGGGCGGGCACGCCTTCGCCGCCACACTCTCGGATCATGTGCGCAATGTGCTGCGCTGGCGGAAGGTGGAGCGGTCCCGGAGCGGTGACCCATGAGGCGTTTTGGCCCGAATCACGGCCAATGGGCCGCGCGACAGCACGAGGCGGCCCTGTCCAGGCGGTCCTCTTGGGCGCCGTGCATTCACGCGCAGGCGAAGGGCGGGGCCAACGGCGTTTCCGCCGCTTCGAGGGTCGCATCAGGCGGGACGGTGGGAGGCGAGGCCCGGGCATGAACGACAGCATCTCGTCACCCCCCGATCGGACCCGAAGGGGGCTCCTTCTGGTGATCTCAAGCCCCTCTGGCGCCGGGAAGACCTCCCTGGCCCAGCGCCTCACGGGGGAGTTCTCGGACCTTGGGCTGTCGGTGTCCTGCACGACCCGGGCGCCGCGACCTGGAGAGCGGGACGGCCGCGAATATGTCTTCCTCGATCAGGCCGAGTTCGAGGCCCGGAGGCGGCGCGGCGACTTCCTGGAATGGGCGGAGGTGCACGAAAACCTCTATGGAACGCCGCGAGGCCCGGTGATGGAGCGCCTGGGCCGGGGCGAGGACGTGCTCTTCGACATCGACTGGCAGGGCGCCGCTCAGATTCGCGCGGCCGCCGCCGAAGACGTGGTCAGCGTCTTCATCCTCCCGCCCACCATGGCCGCCCTCGAACGGCGCCTGCACACCCGCGCCCAGGATTCGCACGAGGTGATCGCCAGACGCCTGGCCCGGGCCCGGGGCGAAATCGAACGCTGGCCCGACTATGACTATGTGATCGTCAATGACGACTTCGACGCCGCCTATGCCCGGCTGGCCCGGCTCTATCTTGCCGAGCGCGACCGCCGGCTGCGCAATCCCTGGATCGGGGCGTTCGTGAAGGAGCTTTTCGCTCAGACGCCTTGAGCGGCCGTCACTTGCCGGTGATCCCAGGATGGGGCGGGGCGTCAGACCGCGTCGCCAGCCAGGTCCGGGCGAGGTGAAGGAACGCGTCCGGAGGGACGGTCTCGGCGCGCGCATCGGGGTTGAGGGACGCCGCCCGGCAGAGATCGGCGCCGCCGAAAGCCTTGAGCGAGGACCGCAGCATCTTGCGCCTCTGGCCAAAGGCCGCAGCCGTGAGCGTCTCCAGCGCCGAGATCTCGGGGTCCGGCGGGCGGACGGGACGAGGACGCGCGCGGATCACGGCCGAATCGACCTTCGGCGGCGGCGTGAACGCCCGGGCCGGGAGGTCCATGACGATGCGGGCCTCGCAAAGGGTCTGGGCGATGATCGAAAGTCGCCCATAGGCGCCCGCGCCTGGGGCCGCGACGATCCTTTCGGCGACCTCCCTCTGAAACATGAGGGTGAGGGAATCCGGCCGCCAGGACCCCAGAACCCATTTCAGGAACAGCGCCGTCCCCACGTTGTAGGGCAGATTCGAGACGAGATGGGCGCTTTCGCTCCCCGTGACGCCGCGCAGAGCAGCGGCCTCGTCCACGCGCATGGCGTCGTCCTGGATCAGGCTGAACCGACCCGGACAGCACTGGCCAAGAGGGGCCAGAACCTCGGAAAAGCGCGGATCGCGCTCGAAGGCCACGACCCGGGCGCCGGTCTCCAGCAGGGCGCGCGTCAGGCCGCCGGGGCCGGGGCCGACCTCAACCACCACGTCCTCCGGACCGACCTCCGAAAGGCGCGCGATCTTGCGACAGAGATTGAGGTCGAACAGGAAATGCTGACCCAGCCTCTTGTCGGCGAGCAGCCCGGCCTCGGCCAGGGTCGTCTTCAGGGGCGGGAGACGCGCCAGCGCCGCGGCGGCCTCCGCGTTCACCGCGTCTCGATCGTCGCCTGATTGCGCAGGTCGCGCAGCGCTCGCTTGGAGATCATCGCCAGCTCCTCACCGAACAGGCGGTCCTTGATCTGCGCCGGCGTCAGGATGCCGGCCCCGCCCAGATGACGGTCGCACACGGCGATCAGGTGCAGACCCGCATCGGTGCGAATGGGCTCCGACACCTCTCCGGTCGTCATGGTGTCCACCGCGTCCCGGAAAGCTGGGGCCAGGTCCTTGACCTCGGCCTCGCCCAGATCGCCGGCCACGACGCCGGGAATCTTCTCCGCCGCCGCCTCCATGCCATCGCAGCCGTGCAGCTTGGCGCGCAGAGCCGTGAGTTTCGCCGCCGCCGCCGCGACCTCGGTCGGGGTGGCGGTCTTGGGCAGCCCGATCGCCGCCTGCTCCAGATGGACGACCACGGTGGCGCCTCCGGCGCGGCGATCCTGCAGCAGGATGATATAGGCGCCGTCCTTGGTGGGGATCGGATCCGAAAGCTGGCCGGGCCGCAGATTGTCGAGCGCCGAATCGACTTCAGGAGGCATCTCGCCCGGCGTGATCCAGCCCACCGAGCCCCCGGCCGCCGCGGTCGGGGAGTTGGAGAACTGCCGCGCCACGGCCGCGAACGGCGCCCCGTTCTTGATCTGAGCGATGAGTTCGGTGGCGCCCTGCACGGCCTGGGCCTCGCCGCCGGCGCGGGAGGCGTCGATGAAGATCTCGCTGACCTGATACTGGGGCTTGTTGGCCTCGGCTTCCTGGCGCTTCTGGAACGCCTTGATCTGATCCTCGCCGACCTCAAGCCGCTGGCCGTAGCGGCCGCGGATCCAGCCGCGCCAGCTGATCTCCGCGCGGAGCTGATCCTTGAGGGTTTGCGGGCCGACCCCTTGAGCGGCCAGCTGCGTCAGGAGCTGGGTCGAGCTGGTGTTGTTGGAGCGGGCGATCTGAGCGATCTCGTCGTCGACCTCCGCGTCCGACGCGATCAGGTCGAACTTCTGCGTCTTGCCCTCCTCGCGCAGGTCCTGAAGCTCCAGATGCTCATCGATCAGGGACCGGATCGCCTCCTGCTGGAGGGCGGGCAGGTTCTGTTGAGTCGGCTGGATGCCGGCGGTCACCACCAGGAGCCGCATCCGCTGGACGATGTCGTAGGTGGAGATCACGTCGTCATTCACCGTGGCCACGACGCTCTCGGTCATGTCGCCGCCAGGGCCGCCGCCGAGGGGCGACGCGGCGGCGGGGGGCGCGGCGGATTGCGCCAGCGCGGCCGGAACCGGAGACAAGGCGAGGGCGGCGACGAGGAGCGGTGAGAAAGGGCGCATGGAGGACAGAGAGCGTACTCGTATCTGGCGGTCAGGTTAAGGCGTCGCGTCGGCGGCTCTTTTAAGGCGCCCCGCCCAAAGTGGCGAGCGAAAGGCGCAGAAGCACCGAGGTCGTGGGGCCGAAGGTCCCGTTATAGGTCTGGTCATGGCGGTAGAGCACCTCCACCCGGATGCAGCTGTCGCGATAGACGAGGCCGATATCCGACTCCCGCCAATGCCCCCCATCGACGATGGCGTAGGTGCTGACGCCCCAGTGCTCGGTGACGAAGGCCTCGCCGCGGACATCAAGGCTGGTGAGCGGCAGACCGTTGGGCGCGATCGGCTCCTGAAGATAGGCGACATAGCCATCGATGCGCGGGGCGGCGAAGGTGACGCCGGTCTCGAGCTGGTCCACCCGGCCGGTATCGGTGTTGAGGCGGAGATTGGCGAAGGCGCGCATGCCGGAAATCAGGGTGGTGTCGCCTTCGAGCACATAGTCCGAGAGCGCGTTGGCGAGGCCCGAATAGCCGGGGATGGAGGGGTCGCTCTGGGCGGCGAACCGCTTGCCGAACATGAAGTTCGCGGTCCGGCCGTCATCCATGATGATGGTCCCTTGACCGCCCAGGGTCACGGCCTGACCGCCCTCATAGAGGTCGTAGCCCGGCGAGCGATTGGCCTCGAACAGGTTGGTCGGCTGGAGCTCGAAGTCCGTGCTGTCGAAATTGGGGATGCGGGGGTCGACGCTCTGCAGGTTGGCGACCGAGATCTCGGCGATGGGTTCCACGATGATCGTCGCGGTTTTGGTCTGACGGATCATCGGATAGGTGATCACCGCGCCCGCCATGGCGAAGCCGCGCGGGATGGTGGCGCCCGGGGCGCTTTCCAAGGCGGCGGCCGACGCGGTCGCGGGGGGCGCTCCAGTTCCGTTCTGACCCGCGACGTTGGGGAGAGCGCCGTTCGCGGTCGGGGCGAGCGGCATCGAGGTCACATTGTAGATGTCTCCGCGAAGGTCGGCGAAGGGCTGGATGCGCAGCCCGTTGTTCAGGGTGATCGAGCTTTGCCAATCGGCCTCGGCCGTGGCGCGCCGGCTATCCACACCCGGCAGGATGCTTTGGTTGGCCAGTCCGGCATTGGCCAGAGACTGGTTTTGAGAGATCAGAACCGCACTGCCCGACACCCGCAGGCGGCCGCCAAGAACCGAGCTTGGATCCTCCCAATGCCCCTCCACCAGCGGCGCCACCAGGGGAATGGTGCTCTGGATGTCGCTGACGCGCAGACCCTGGATGCTGATCGCGGCAATGGAGAAATAGGAGTTGTCGTCCTGGCGCACCGCGTCGAGCTGGGAGATCAGGCGACGGTCATCCACGCCATAAAGGCCGCGGTCCACGAACACATCCTGGATCGAGTACTTGTCGAAGATCAGCGGATCGGACGTGCGCTCGGCCGTGAACCCCCAGGACCAGTCATCGTTCAGCTGAAACTCGCCGCTGCCCAGGATGTAGCTGTGGGAGGTGGCCTGGCCGAACCTCTGACCGTTGGAGGTGAAGTTCTGATCGTAGGTATAGCCAAGCCGGATATCCATCAGGCCGGAATAGGTGCGGACCCTGTATTCGGCGTTGAGGAAGGGATTGACCAGACCATTGATCTGCGGGGTCACGGTCAGGTCCTGTGAGGGCGAGATGATCTGATAGTAGGGCTGCTCCCAGCTGAAGCCGCGGATCCCGGAGAGGGTGATGTTGGGAATGAGCAGTCCGGACTTGCGATCCACCGAGGGGTCGGCCGCCGGGAGGTAGGGCACGTAAAGGATCGGGATGCCCTTGATCTCGACCACCGCATCGCGGAAGGCGAGGGTCTTGTGGACCTTGTCCTCGATCACCTTGCGGGCGCGGATCGACCAGGTCGGCTGGCCGCCGCCCCTGGCGCAGGCCTCGCACGGCGTGAACACCGCCCGCTCGAACTCCGTGATCCCGCCGCTGTGGCTCACTGTCCTCTGGGCGGCGATCTTCGCATCGTCCTGAAGACGGGCCGAAAAGCCCAGGGCGAAGCCCTCGCCCATGGTCTTGTCGAGATGGATCTCATCGGCGAACTGCGCCGTTCCATCGGCCGAGATGATCTCCACGTGGCCCGTGGCCAGGATCGCGCCGCTCGCGGTGTCGTAGTCGAGCCGGTCGGCGCGCACGACCCGGCCCTTGTAGCGCGCCTCGACGGCGCCCTCGGCGATCACGTGGTGGGTGAGCTCGTTCTGCAGCAGACTGTCCGCTTCGAGATAGAACCCGCCATCGCCCAGGCCGTCAGCGGGTCCGCTCGCCTTGGGAGATTTGGTGGACGAGGCGATGGAGGACAGGGGCTTGGCCAGGGCCAGTGTGGCCTGGGAGACGCCGCCGAAGAGGAGGGCGAGGACGGCAAGGCAGCGCCAGGCGTGCGCCATCATCGCCGCATCCGCTCGCCCTGATCCGCGCGATCGCTGTTCCAAGAGGACCCCGTTGGCGACCGCCAATTTCGCGGCGGCCGTTCTGGCCGAAGCCATAGAGGAGGGGCCCTCGCGAGGCAAAGGCGATTGCTTCGCGCCCGCCGCCTCGTCCTCCGCCACCCCTCCTCCGTCAGCCATCCTCGGTCCAGGCGAGCAGGGTCAGACCGCAGAGCAGGGTGAAGATCGGCACGGTCCAGGCCGCGAGCGTCACCGGCGTCACCTGATTCGCGCCCAGAGCGCCCAGGAACTGGTTGAGGAAGAAGATGGCGAATCCGATGGCGACCCCGGCGCCCGTCATCAGAATCAGGTCGCCCAGACGCATCAGCCGCAACGAACAGCTCGCCGCCAGGGTGGCCATGGCCGCCAGCAGCAGGGGCAGGGCGAGAAGCTGCTGCCAGCGGAGGTCATAGGGCGCGGCCGAATAGCCGGCCTCCGAGGCGGCGCGACTCTGGTCCGGCAGGTCCCAGAACCCCACGGCGCTGGCGGCCACCAGACTGGTCATGGCGCCGCCGCGATCCGCGCCCAGACGCACCTCGTCCGCCCTGACCACGCCCTCGCCGGGCGCCGCCTCGCTGACGCCAAGAAGCCGCCATGCCCCGGGGGTCAGGACCGCGGCGTCGGCGTGGAGGCGACGGGCGAGGACGAGGGCGCCGTCGTGATTGTCGGCGACATAGGCGGTGACGTCCTGAAGCCGGGTGATCTCGCCGATGCGAATCTGACGCCGGGCATGGAGAATCAGCGGTTGGTGATCGGTGGACTGTCGCAACCAGAGCTCCGCCCGCCCTCCCGCCCCCTCTTCCATGGCCGCGCGCTCGTCCTGGTAACGGGCATTGAGCGAGGCGGCGAGCGGATTGAGCGTGGTCATGGTCACTGCCCCGACCACCGCCGCTCCCAGCGCCGCGGGGGCGACGAACCGCCAGGCCGACATGCCGGTGGCGCGCATGGCGATGAGTTCGTTGCGGCGGTTGAGCGCCACGAAGGCTCCCATGACCCCGAACAGGAAGACGAAGGGCATCAGGAGCAGGATCACCGAGGGGGCTTCGAGCGCCACGAGGCGGACCAGGGTGGCGAAGCTCGCATCGGCGCGACTCCCTACCGTGCGGGACAGCTCGACGAACTGCACCAGCACCACCACCGAGGCGAGCACCGCCAGCACCGCGGCGACGCCGATCAGGCTGCGCCACAGGACATATATCTGAATCCGGCGCACAGCTCAGACCGCGGCGGGGAGGGGCGGGGCGGGGCGCGCCGGCAGCAGCGCGGGGACGGGAAGGTCCAGAAGCACCAGCGCCGCGGCGAGGCCCACGGCGGCCAGGGGCGGCGCATACTGAAGCGGATTGAGGCCCGGCGAATGGGCCGCCGCCGCCTGCACCGCCAGGCCCGTGACCCTCAACCCCAGGGCCGCCGCCGAGGCCGCGGCGATGCGTCCGCCGTAGCCCATTCGGCTGAAGGCCCCGCCCAGAATGGCGGCCAGAGCCAGGCTCATGAAGGCGAGGTTGTAGAGCGGCGCGGCGATCCGGGCGTGGCCCTCGGCGAGCAGATCGCCCACATGCTGGGCATCCCAGGCGATGCGCCGGTCGGGGAAGAACAGCTCGTGCGGGTACCGATCCGAGAGCTTGTAGCGCACCCCGCCCTGGGTCCCGAGCAGGTCCTTGAGATCGAGGGCGTAGGCGTCGAAGGACAGCAGGTCGAGACCGCCCGCCTCGGAATAGCGGGCATTGGCCCCCCGCGTCATCATCAGGATCGGCGCCCCGCGCCGCGAGGTGAGGCGCCCCTCGAGGGCCGTGATCGTCGTATCCCGTCCCCCCTCCGCACGGTGGTCGATGAAGAGGTTGTGGATCACGCCGTTGGCGTCCACCGACTGGGCATAGACCGTCAGGCCCGGCGCCGGGTGAGTGAAGGCGCCCGGCCGCACCAGGCTGGTCAACAGATCCGTGCGCGCGGCCTCCAGCGTGTCGCGCATGGCGCGAAACGACAGCGGCTGGATCCAGAAGGTGACGACGAAGGAGAGCAGGGTCGCCAGCACCGCCAGCCTGATGGCGGGCGAGATCACCCGCCAGCGACTCGCGCCGCCGGCGAAGCAGATGACGATCTCGTTCTCCGTGTGCAGGCGATTGAGCGCCATCAGGCCGGCCACCAGCACGGCGATGGGCAGGATAAGGACGAGCAGTTGCGGAGTCGCCAGAAGGATGACCTTGGCGAAGACCAGCGCGCTCTCCCGGTCGCTGATGAGGAAACGCAGGGAAGAGACCGCCTCGCTGAGGATCGCCACCACGGTCAGGGCCGCCGTCGCCGCGACGGTCGGCCAGAACAGCTGGCGAAAGAGATAGCGTTCGATCAGCGGCATGCGGATGAAAGGAGTCCCGGCGCGGAGGAGTCGCGCCGATTAAGGCATCCCCGGCCGCTTCCGACAACCGATCCCCGCCGAGGCCGACTCACAGCGGCGGCGCCGCCGGTTCGAGCGATCCGAATACCCGCGCGAAGCTGTCCTTGAGCGCCCGATCGACCGCGCCCATGTCGGCGGCGGCGCCGAGCGCGGCCAGACTGGTGACTCCGAACTCGGTCAGGCCGCAGGGATTGATGCCGGTGAAATGGTCGAGGTCGGGCGAGACATTGAGGCTGACGCCGTGGAAGCTGACCCAGCGACGCAGCTTCAAGCCGATAGCGGCGATCTTGCGCTCCTCGCCCGCGGCCTCGACCCAGACGCCCACCCTCCCGGCTCGGACGCCGGCCCTCACCCCCAGGTCCGCAAGGGCCCCGATGAGCCAGTCCTCCAGGGCGGCGACGAAGGCGCGGACATCCCTCTCGCGCTGGCCAAGATCGAGCATCACATAGGCGACCCTCTGGCCGGGCCCATGATAGGTGTGCTTGCCCCCGCGCGCGGCGGGGAAGACGGGAAACCGCTCCGGCGTCAGGAGGTCCGCGCCCCGGGCCGAGACTCCGGCGGTGTAAAGGGGCGGATGCTCCAGCAGCCAGACCAGCTCGCCCGCGCGCCCCTCCAGGATCGCCTCCACGCGCGAGGCCATGGCGGCCATCGCTTCGGGATAGGGGACCAGCCCCTCGCTCGTCGCCCAGCCGGCGGGCGCGCCATCGCGGCGATGAAGGCCGGGGGGCAGCGGATTTGGGGACGCGTCCATGACTGCGGGATGTGGGGTCATTCGCCGCCTTGTGCAAAGCCGCCTTCACAAAGGCTCAACCGTTTGCTACCTGCCCGCCCCTCACCATGAGCGGTCGTGGCGGAATTGGTAGACGCGCAGCGTTGAGGTCGCTGTGGGGCAACCCGTGGAAGTTCGAGTCTTCTCGACCGCACCATCCCTCGCCTGACCCCTGAGGGGGGCGGGGCACTGATGAGGCGTGAGCGATGATCCCTAACCCTGGTCCGACCCTGGATTTCGGGCTCGGCGAGACGGCCGACGCGATCCGCGAGACCACGGCCCGTTTCGCCGCCGCGAAGATCGCCCCGATCGCGGCCCGCATCGACGCGGACAACAGCTTTCCGCGCGAGCTGTGGCGGCCCATGGGCGAGCTGGGCCTGCATGGCGTCACCGTCGAGGAGGAATGGGGCGGCCTGGGTCTGGGCTATCTGGAGCACGTGGTGGCCATGGAGGAGGTGTCCCGCGCCTCGGCCTCGGTGGGGCTGAGCTACGGCGCCCACTCGAATCTCTGCGTCAACCAGATCCGGCGATGGGGCTCCGACGACCAGAAGTCGCGCTATCTGCCCCGCCTGATCAGCGGCGAATGGGTCGGGGCCCTGGCCATGAGCGAGGCGGGCGCCGGCTCGGACGTGATCTCCATGCGCCTGCGCGCCGACCGCCGGGGCGATCGCTACGTCCTCAACGGGGCCAAGTTCTGGATCACCAACGCCCCGCACGCCGATGTGGTGGTGGTCTACGCCAAGACCGAGCCCGACGCCGCCAGCCGGGGCGTCACCGCCTTCCTCGTCGAGAAGGGGTTCAAGGGCTTTTCCTGCTCGCGCAAG
Organism: Pseudomonadota bacterium; assembly: GCA_021808285.1. GTDB lineage: Bacteria > Pseudomonadota > Alphaproteobacteria > Caulobacterales > Caulobacteraceae > Acaudatibacter. The sequence goes on from JAKBBV010000009.1 coordinate 27,541, forward strand.
CTCGACAAGCTGGGCATGAGGGGATCGGACACCGGCGAGCTGGTGTTCGAGGACTGCGAGGTTCCGGAGGAGAACGTGCTGGGGCCGCAGAACGGCGGCGCCGGCGTCCTGATGAGCGGTCTCGACTATGAGCGCGCGGTCCTGGCGGCCGGGCCCCTGGGGATCATGCAGGCCTGCCTCGACCAGGTGCTGCCCTATGTGCGCGAGCGAAAGCAGTTCGGCCGCGCCATCGGCGGGTTTCAGCTGATGCAGGGCAAGATCGCCGACATCTATGTCGCCCTCAACTCGGCCCGCGCCTATGTCTATGCCGTGGCCAGAGCCTGCGACGCCGGGCGGACCACGCGTTTCGACGCCGCCGGGGCGATCCTCCTGGCCAGCGAGAACGCCGTGCGCGTGGCGCTGGAATCGATCCAGGCCCTGGGCGGCGCCGGCTATCTCAAGGAGTTCCCGGTGGAGCGGTTCCTGCGCGACGCCAAGCTCTATGACATCGGCGCCGGCACCAACGAGATCCGCCGCTTCCTCATCGGTCGCGAGCTGATCGGCGCCTGAGCGCGCGCTCATTTAGGCTCGGCGCCGGCGACGGCGCGGCGGAAAATCGAGAGGATCAGGCTGAGGATCGCGCAGGACGCGGCCGTCAGGGTCGCATCGATCAGCAGACCCCCGTCCAGGCCGCGGGCGGCGAAGGCCAGGCCATCTATCCGCTGCATATAGGTCAGCGGAATCGAGCTGGCGGCGAAGAGGAGGCCGAACTGCGTGGCGGCGAGGGGATTGTCCCTGCCCAGGCTGTTCAGGGCGATGAGGTTGGAGACCGCGAAGGCGGCGGCCTGGAACAGGTTTTCGCCCAGGAGCGCGGCCCCGAACCCGGCGGGAGTTCGGGGAGCGGCGATCAGGAGCAGGCTGAAGCCCGCGCCGATCAAGCCGATGGCCAGATAGAGACGTCGGGGTTGGAGCCGGCCCCCGAGCGGCAGGATGGCCAGGCTGCCCACGAGGCCCGCCACGGTCACGCCCGCCCCGCCGATCAGGCCCGCCAGGGCCTCGGGCGTGTGGAAATCGCCCGCGAAGCCGGACAGCGAATTGGTCAGGGCGAAGGCCGTGGCCGGCGAGATGAAGAGCAGCAGCGTCCAGCCGACGATGGGGCGGCGCACCACCCTGATCACATCCCGGGCGAAGGCGGCGAAGCCCGCGCCCATCAGGCGCGCATCGGCGGAAGGGCAGGGGGTGAGGGCGAAGAGCGGCAGGGCCAGGAGACTGAGACCGCCCAGGCTCAGCGCCCCCACCGGCGCGGGAAGGCCGCGAAAGAGCGGGATGGCCAGGCTCGCCGCCAAGCCGCCGGAGGCGATGTTCGCCGCCGCCATCCAAGACCCCGGGCGGGCCGGGGCCTCGCGCGGGACCAGCTCCCCGAACCAGCCGCCGCAGGCCGCCGAGACCATGTAGGCGGCGAAGCTGGAGACGAAGAAGAGCGCGGGCAGGAGGGGCGTGTCCCGCACGAACAGAAAGGCGCCGGCGCCCGCCGCCGCCGTGACCAGGGTGAAGAGCACGGCCCAGGCGCGGCGGGACAGGCCCCAGTCAAGAAGGGGGGCCAGAAGAAAGCTGAGGAACCCCGGGGCCAGGGCCATGGAGGTGATTTCGGCGACGCGTTCCGGCGACGTCCCCTGGGAGGCCAGGATCTGCGGCATGGTGATCAGGAGGAGGGCCCCGTTGATCCCGAGCGGCCAGAGGCCAAGTCCCAGCCAGGGGATGGCGGGGATGGCGCGCCCGCGCGTCATCGGGCGCAGGGCCTGACGGGCCGCGGATCGGCGCCCCTCGTGCGCCTTGCAGCGGGGTTGAGCATCCCGCTCAGTCTTGAAACAATTGCAAGTCTCAGAAAAATAACCATAAATTGGAGTTTATGACGCGTGAAGCGCCAGGATGTGCGGCCAAATTGGCAACATTTTTGGCCGCAAATGGCAACGTCTCTGGCCGCAGATGGCGCCATGTCTGGCCACAAATGGCAACCTATTGGCCGCTGAATGGCCACCTCTTGGCCCCGCGCCCCGCAGGCCCCGCGCCCGCCCTGGCCCCGACGCCGCGCAGCGCTTCGCCGCCGCGACAGGGGCGAGCCGGACAGGATGGCGAAAATCGCACCGGCGCTGAAACTTGGCGAAAAAGGGTATAGAATTCGGCGTCAGGCCATATCCTACGCCTAAGACATTGCATTCCGCAAGCGCTTAGGGTTGTGGCGCCGGGCTCGATGGGGTTGGCCCAGGCCTTGGATGCGCGCTCTTGACGTTCGGAGTCTCGCGGCGCCGGCTGCAGGGCTCGAACCCGCGACCTTCGCTTTACAAAAGCGCTGCTCTACCAACTGAGCTAAGCCGGCCTCCGCGAACCGCGCGCTTATGCCCTCTCGCCCTTGGCGAGGGCAAGGGAGGGGGGTCGAATAGGGCTAACAGGCGAAGCCCGCCGTGGGTCGCGATCTGTTCATGTGCGGGACGGGTTTAAGTCCCAATGGCGCCATCACGGCCGCCAGAAGGTCTATCCGGGCCAGATGAGCGCCGTCCTGCGCCGGGCGTGACGTCTGCGCCAGGAGAGGGCGGACAGCGTGGCGGGAGTGGGGGGCAGCCGGCATACCGAAAAGGTCAAATCAGCCGGATGCCGAACTCCTCCCTCAACTCGGCGAGAGTTCGCGTCTCAAACTCTGCTGGCGGGTTCCACGGCCACCTCTTTTTCATCCGGAAAGCTTCGATCAGCGCCAGCACCGCCCGGGGCAACACACCTAAGGTGACGCCGAGGGCATTCAGAAAGCCTAGCTCGTTGAATATGGCCTTAGCCTCTGGATCCCGGGTCAGGTATTCGGCGTAACGTCGCCAGCCAACGTCGCAGGAAAGCAGCGTGCGGATGTCGGCCATCCCTTCGTCCGGAAGCGTGGTGTCGAGACCGAAGATCACATGGCAGAGGTCGTGACAGCGGAAGAGCTCAGCGCTGCCGGGGGCTAACGTCTCTGGTCGCGCGACTCGTCCGAGGTTCCGCGCGTAGTATTCCTCCAACCCCTCGGCCAATGTCTGTTTGGCGTCCTGGTTCTGGTATCCGGCGCCGGCCGCGTGGGCCGCAAAGCCTGGACTCAATGCAAGCGCGGTCATTTCCTAGACTTCTGCACTGGCGGTCAGCCCCCCAGACGTCCGGGTCGGGCTGGTCCCGCGACGGCGATAGGCCTCGATCGCTCCATGCTGAGGACTTTGGCTCACTCGGACCCTCCGCCAGATAGCCGACAATAGCGCCGGATATGTCCAGGATGGCAAGGACGCGAAAGGCGGTTTGGTCTGATGGGCGAGCAGGGCGCTGTCCATTCTGGCCCCATCGTCCGGCCCCCACCGTCTGGGCTTAAGGCGGCGGCGAGGATATACCCCGCCCTCCCGACAACCTCGCACCCTTGCCATGGCCCGCATCCTGATCACCTCGGCCCTGCCGTACATCAATGGAATCAAGCACCTGGGCAATCTGGCCGGGTCGATGGCGCCGGCCGACGTGCAGGCGCGGTTTCAGCGCGCGCGGGGGAATGAGGTGCTTTTCCTGTGCGCCACGGACGAGCACGGCACGCCGGCCGAGCTGGCCGCGCAGGCGGCCGGCATGGAGGTGCGGGCCTACTGCGACGCGATGCACGAGGCCCAGAAGGCGCTCGCCGCGGGCTTTGGCCTTTCCTTCGACTGGTTCGGGCGCACCTCCTCGCCGCAGAACGCCGCCCTGACCCAGCATTTCGCCGACGTGCTGGAGGATCGCGGATTCATCGAGGAGCGGGTCGATCGCCAACTCTATTCCCTGGACGATCAGCGCTTTCTGCCCGACCGCTATGTGGAGGGCACATGCCCGATCTGTGGCTATGGCCAGGCGCGCGGCGACCAGTGCGACAACTGCGGCAGCCTGCTGGACCCCCTGGAGCTCAAGGATCCCTATTCAGTCATCTCCAAGAGCCGCAATCTGGAGGTGCGCGAGACCCGGCACCTTTATCTGCGCCAGACGGGGCTGGAGAGCGATCTGAGGGCCTGGGTCGACGCGCGGACCGACTGGCCGGCCCTGGCGCGGTCCATCGCCTACAAGCACCTGGACGATGGCCTGATCGACCGGGGCATCACCCGGGACCTGAGCTGGGGCGTGCCGGTGCTGCGCCACGGCCGGCCGCGGCCGGGCATGGAGGGCAAGGTCTTCTATGTCTGGTTCGACGCCCCCATCGAATATATCGCCGCGGCGCAGGAGTGGGCCGACGCCACGGGGGGCGACTGGACCCGCTGGTGGCGCCTGGACCAGGGCGCGCAGGACGTTCGCTATATCGAGTTCATGGGCAAGGATAATGTCGCCTTCCACAGCGTCAGCTTTCCCGCGACCCTGCTGGGCTCCGGCGAGCCCTGGAAGACGGTGGACACGCTCAAGGCGTTCAACTGGCTCAACTGGTATGGCCAGCCGTTCTCCACCTCGCATCAGCGCGGCATCTTCATGGACGCGGCCCTGGAGATCCTGCCGGCGGACATCTGGCGCTGGTGCCTGACGGCCTACGCGCCGGAGCATTCGGACAGCAGCTTCACCTTCGATCAGCTGGTGGCGGCGGTGAACCGCGATCTGGCCGACGTTCTGGGCAACTTCGTCAACCGCATCCTGCGATTCTGCGAGAGCCGATTCGAAGGCGTCGCGCCCGAAGGCGGGGAGGAGGGGCCGCTCGAAGCCCAGCTGAAGGCCGACCTGGCCGCAGGCCTGGCGGAGCTGACGGCGCAGTTCGAGGCCATGGAGTCGCGAAAATCGGCCCAGGCCCTGCGGGCTCTCTGGTCGCTCGGCAATGTCTATCTGCAGGAAGCCGCGCCCTGGACAGCGATCAAGACCGATCCGGTCCGGGCCGCGGTCATCGTGCGCACCGCGATCAACCTCGTCGCCCTCTACGCCCGCATCAGCGCGCCCATCCTGCCCTATTCCGCGGCGGCCATGGCCGAGGCGGTGGGCGAATCGAGGCTCGACTGGCCCGGAGACGACCTGGCGGCGGAGCTGGCCCGGGTCCCGGCCGGGCGGCCGGTGAGGAGCCCGCCGCTGCTGTTCGCCAAGATTGAACCGGAACAGGTGGCGATCTGGTCGCAGCGTTTTGGCGCTCCGGTCGAGGCGGCCTGAGGGCGAGGGCCGGTTCGGCGGGCCCGGACGATGCGTCGGGCGCCGCTTTGGGCCCGGTTCAGGGGTTGAAGGGGCGGGGCGAAGGGTCTATCGCCCCCCGCGTGATCGTCCGGCGCGGCCGGCGGTCGCCTCGCAAGACGCGCAGCCGACTTCGAACTTCTCTCCGAGGACTCATGCCCAAAGCCAAGGTCAACGGCGTCGAGGTCGAGTTCGAGAACGGCATGACCGTGCTTCAGGTCGCCGAGCTCGCCGGGGAGGAGATTCCCCGCTTCTGCTATCACGAGCGCCTGTCGATCGCCGGCAACTGCCGCATGTGTCTGGTGGAGGTGAAGCCCGGCCCGCCCAAGCCGCAGGCCTCCTGCGCCCTGCCCGCCGCCGAGGGACAGGAGATCATCACCAACTCGCCCATGGTGAAGAAGGCGCGGGAAGGGGTGATGGAGTTCCTGCTCATCAATCACCCGCTGGACTGCCCGATCTGCGACCAGGGCGGGGAGTGCGACCTGCAGGATCAGGCCATGGGCTATGGCCGCGACGCCTCGCGCTATGACGAGAACAAGCGCGCGGTCGAAGACAAGCATATGGGCCCGCTGATCAAGACGGTGATGACCCGGTGCATCCAGTGCACGCGATGCGTACGCTTCGTCACCGAGGTGGCCGGCGCGCCGCAGCTCGGCATGGTGTCCCGCGGCGAGGGCGCGGAGATCACCACCTATCTCGATAGCGCCATCACCAGCGAGCTGTCGGCCAATGTGATCGACCTGTGCCCGGTGGGCGCGCTGACCTCGCGGCCCTACGCCTTCAACGCCCGGCCCTGGGAGCTGACCAAGACCCTGACCATCGATGTCATGGACGCCCTGGGCAGCGCGATCCGCGTGGATGCGCGCGGACCGGCGGTGCTTCGCGTGCTGCCGCGCACCAACGACGCGGTGAACGAGGCCTGGATCAGCGACAAGACCCGCTATGCCTGCGACGGGCTGGCGCGGCAGCGCCTGGATCGCCCCCTCCTGCGCCAGAAGGGCAAGCTGGAGCCCATCAGCTGGGCGCAGGCCCTGAGCCTCCTGGCGGCGCGTTTGAAAAGGACGGCGCCCGAGCGCATCGGCGTGATCGCCGGCGACCTGCAGGACACCGAATCGCTCAAGGCGGCCAAGGATCTGTTCACGGGCCTTGGCGTGACCTCGCTGGACGGCCGGCCGGACGGCCTCGTTCTGGGCCAGGGGCCGCGCGAGAGCTGGCTCTTCAATCCCACTCTTGAGGGCGTGGAGCGCGCGGACGTCGTGCTTCTCATCGGCGCCCATCCCAAGACCGAGGCGGCGGTGCTGAACGCGCGCCTGCGCCGCATGTGGCTTTCCGGCCAGACCCGATTCGCGGCCATCGGCGCGCCGCGGGATCATGGCTTCGAGGTCGAGGCCCTCGGCGAGGGCGGCGAGGCGCTGGAGGCCCTGGCCCGGGGCGAGGGCGAATTCGCCGCGGCGCTGGCCAAGGCGGAGCGTCCGGTTTTCATCCTGGGGCAGGGGGCCCTGACCCGGCCGGACAGCGGCGCGATCGTCGCCGCGGCGGCCAGGGCGGGCGCCCGGTGCAAGCTGGTGCGCGAGGGATGGAACGGCTGGGCCGTGCTGCACACCGCCGCCGCGCGCGTGGCCGCGCTCGATCTTGGCTTCGTTCCCGGGGGGGCGGGGCGGGGGGCCGGCGCCCTCCTGGCCAAGGGCGGCGCCGATCTCCTGGTCCTTCTTGGCGTGGACGAGGCGGATCTGAGCCAGACCGACGCCTTCGTGGTCTATCTGGGGACGCACGGCGATCGCGGGGCCCACCGCGCCGATCTGATCCTGCCCGGCGCCGCCTACACCGAAAAGCCGGGGCTCTATGTGAATACCGAGGGGCGGGTGCAGCGGGCCGAGCGCGCCGTCTTCCCCAAGGGGGACGCCAAGGAGGACTGGACCATCTTCCGCGCCCTGTCGGCGGAGCTTGGCGCCCCGCTCCCCTATGACAGTCTCGACCAGCTTCGCGCCCGCCTGTTCGCCGACCATCCGAGCTTCGGCCAGCTTGACTATGCGCCAGGCGCCGTCCCCGCCCCCCTGGATCTGGGCGCCCTGGATCTGGGGGGCCTGGGATCGCCCGGCGTGATCGACGCGGCGCCCTTCGAGAGCCCGATCGGAGCCTTCCACCTGACCAACCCGATCTGCCGCGCCAGCGTGACCATGGCCGAGTGCGCCGCCCTGGCATCTGGCGCCAAGATGGCGGCGGAGTGAGCGCGATGGAGACGTTCTGGTCCTCCCCCGTCGGCTGGCTGGTGCTCACCGCCGGGCAGATCCTGGCGGTTCTGGTCTGGATCCTGCTGTCGCTCGCCTTCCTGCTTCTGGCCGATCGCAAGATCTGGGCCGGGGTGCAGATGCGCAAAGGCCCCAACGTGGTGGGTCCCTTCGGCGCGCTGCAGTCGTTCGCGGACTTCTTCAAGTTCGTGCTCAAGGAGATCATCATCCCGGCCGGGGCGGACAAGACGGTGTTCCTGCTGGCCCCCCTGATCAGCTTCACCCTGGCCTTCGCCGCCTGGGCGGTGATGCCCCTGGCGCCCGGCTGGGTGGTGTCGAACATCAATGTCGGGGTGCTCTACCTCTTCGCCATCTCCTCGCTCGGCGTCTACGGCATCATCATGGGCGGCTGGGCGTCGAACTCGAAATACCCCTTCCTGGGCAGTCTGAGATCGGCGGCGCAGATGGTGAGCTATGAGGTCTCCATCGGCTTCGTGATCATCACCGTGATCCTGCTCACCGGCTCGCTCAACCTTGCGACCATCGTCGAGCATCAGGCGGGCGGGTTCTGGCATTGGAACGTGCTGGGCGGCGGCGGCCTCAAGGGCCTGCCCATGGCGCTGGTCATGATCCCCATGAGCGTGATCTTCTTCATCTCCGCCCTGGCCGAGACCAATCGCCCGCCCTTCGACCTGCCCGAGGCGGAGTCGGAGCTCGTGGCCGGCTATCAGGTGGAGTACTCCTCCACCCCCTACCTGCTGTTCATGATCGGCGAGTACGCCAACATCGTGCTGATGTGCGCCCTGATCAGCGTGCTGTTCTTCGGCGGCTGGCAGGCGCCTTTCCCCACGCCCTTCCTGGCCCATTGGGCGCCCACAGCGGCGAGCTTCTTCGGCTTCCTGTGGTTCTTCGCCAAGATCATCTTCTTCTTCTTCCTGTTCGCCATGGTGAAGGCGATCGTGCCCCGGTACCGCTATGACCAGCTCATGCGCCTGGGCTGGAAGATCTTTCTGCCGACCTCCATCGTCGCCGTGGTCCTCGTGGCGGCGTGGCGGGTGTTCGGCCCTGGCGCGGGAGCCTGAGCGATGGCCATGTTCGAACGGATCGGTCAGGCCCTGCGCGGCGCGGCGCTGATGGACTTCATCGGCGGCTTCGGGCTGGGCATGAAGTATCTGGTCCGGCCCAAGGCGACGGTGCTCTATCCCAACGAGCGCAACCCGCAGTCGCCGCGCTTTCGCGGAGAGCACGCCCTGCGCCGCTATCCCAATGGCGAGGAGCGCTGCATCGCCTGCAAGCTCTGCGAGGCGATCTGTCCGGCCCAGGCCATCACCATCGAGGCCGAGCCGCGCGAGGACGGCTCGCGGCGCACCACCCGCTACGATATCGACATGGTGAAGTGCATCTATTGCGGCCTGTGCCAGGAGGCCTGCCCGGTGGACGCCATCGTCGAGGGACCGAATATCGAATTCGCCGTGGAGACCCGCGAGGAGCTCTATTACGACAAGGCGCGCCTGCTGGAGAACGGCGATCGGTGGGAGCGCGAGATCGCCAAGAATCTGGAACTGGACGCCCCCTACCGCTAAGACCCCGCCAGCCCGCCGGTTCGCCGGCGCCAGACGAGACGGCGCTCCGGTCGCCGCCGCGTCGTCCCGCAACGATTTCACCGCAACGGAGCACCAAGGTCCGCCCATGCCGCTGCAAGCCATAGCCTTCTATGCGCTCGCCGCCGTGACCGTGTTTGCGGGCCTGGCGGTGGTGTTCGCGCGCAATCCGGTCCACTCGGTCCTGTTCCTCATCACCGCCTTCTTTTCGGCCGCGGGGCTGTTCGTGCTCATGGGCGCGGAGTTCCTGGCGATGATGCTGGTGGTCGTCTATGTCGGCGCGGTCGCCGTCCTGTTCCTGTTCGTCGTCATGATGCTCGACGTGGACTTCGCCACCCTGAGGCAGGGCTTTGCGCGCTATCTGCCCCTGGGAGGCCTGGTGGCGGCGGTGCTCACCGTGGAGATGGTTCTGGCGGCCACGAGCGTGGCGCACCGGGGGGCGGCGTCCGGCTCGACCGCGCCGGCGGCGCCGAACGGCGCGATGACCAATGTCGAGGCCATCGGACGCCTGCTCTACACCCAATATGTCTATGTCTTTCAGGCCGCCGGCCTGGTGCTGCTGGTAGCCATGATCGGGGCCATCGTCCTGACCCTGAAGCATCGTTCGGGCGTGAAGCGCCAGAGCGTCGCCGCCCAGATGGCGCGCACCGCCAAGGGCGGCATGAAACTGGTGTCCATCACGTCCGGAGAGGGGGTCGACGCGTGACCATCGGGCTCGACCATTACCTGGCCGTGGCGGCGATCCTGTTCACCATCGGGGTGTTCGGCATCTTCGTGAACCGCCGCAACGTCATCGTCATCCTGATGTCGATCGAGCTGATCCTGCTCGCGGTGAACATCAATCTGGTCGCCTTCTCCAGCTTCCTGCACGACGTGGTGGGACAGATCTTCGCCCTCTTCGTCCTCACCGTGGCGGCGGCCGAGGCGGCGGTGGGTCTGGCGATCCTCGTCACCTTCTTCCGCTGGCGGGGCGACATCGCCGTCGACGACGCGTCGATGATGAAGGGCTGATCGCGTGACTCCAGAACTCGTCGTCACCCTGATCGTCTTCGCCCCCCTTCTGGGGGCCCTGACCGCGGGCCTGTTCGGGCGTCTCATCGGTCACCGCGCGGCCCAGACCGTGACCACCAGCCTGCTTCTCCTCTCGGCGGCCCTGTCCTGGCTGACCTTCCGTCAGGTTTTCAGCGGGGCCTGGCCGCACGCCTTCACGCTCGCCCTGGCGCCCTTCATCCATGTGGGGGCCTTCGCGTCGGACTGGTCGATCCGCATCGACAGCCTCTCGGCGGTGATGCTGGTGGTGGTGACCACGGTCTCGGCCCTCGTGCATATCTATAGCTGGGGCTATATGCGCACCGATCCGCACCGGGCGCGGTTCTTCGCCTATCTGTCCCTCTTCACCTTCGCCATGCTGGCCCTGGTGACGGCGGCGGACTTCATGCAGCTGTTCTTCGGCTGGGAGGGCGTGGGTCTCGCGAGCTATCTCCTGATCGGGTTCTGGTACGAGAAGCCCACGGCCAATGCGGCCGCGATCAAGGCCTTCGTGGTCAATCGCGTGGGCGACGCCGGTTTCGCGCTCGGCATCATGACCGTGTTCTGGGCCTTCGGCTCGATCCGCTTCGCCGATATCTTTCCGCAGATCGCCAGCCACGCCCATCTGGCCTGGCGCTTCGGTTCGGGCGAGTTCCGGCTGATGGATCTGGCCTGCGTGCTTCTCTTCATCGGGGCCATGGGGAAGTCGGCGCAGTTTCTGCTGCACACCTGGCTCCCCGACGCCATGGAGGGGCCGACTCCGGTCTCGGCCCTGATCCACGCCGCCACCATGGTCACCGCCGGCGTCTATATGGTCTGCCTGCTGTCGCCGATGTTCGAGGCCGCGCCCCTCGCCAAGGCGCTGGTCACCGTGGTCGGGGCCATCACCTGCCTCTTCGCGGCCACCATCGGCCTGGCCCAGAACGACATCAAGCGGGTGATCGCCTATTCGACCTGCTCGCAGCTTGGCTACATGTTCTTCGCCGCCGGTGTAGGGGCCTACCCCGCGGCCATGTTCCACCTCTTCACCCACGCCTTCTTCAAGGCGCTGCTGTTCCTGGGCGCCGGGTCGGTGATCGAGGCCATGCACCACGAACAGGACATGCGCCGCATGGGCGGGCTCTGGAACAAGACCCCCATCACCTATGTGGTCATGCTGCTGGGGACCCTGGCGATCACCGGCGTCGGCATTCCGGGCCTCGATCTGGGCCTGGCCGGGTTCTATTCCAAAGACGCGATCATCAATTCGGCCTTCGTCGCGAGCCACGGACAGCCTACGGCCATGTTCGCCTTCATCTGCGGCGTTCTGGCCGCCGGCCTGACCTCGTTCTATTCCTGGCGCCTGATCTTCATGACCTTCCATGGCCGGGCCAAATGGGGCGCCCCCGATCATGCTCACGACCATTCGCACGACCCTGCCCAAGACGACGGGCACGGGCATGGGCATGGGCTCGCGCCGCATGAGAGCCCCTGGGTCATGGTCGGGCCTCTGCTCGTTCTGGCGGCGGGCGCGGTGTTCGCCGGCGGGCTGTTCGACGACGCCTTCATCGGCGAGGGCAGGGCGGCTTTCTGGGGCAAGGCCCTGTCGGCGACCACGAGCGCCGGCCTGCTGGACCAGATAAGTCACGTTCCCGAATGGGTCGTGCTCTCCCCCCTGGCGGTTTCGCTGATCGGTTTCGCGGCGGCCTGGTACTATTATATCGCCCATGAGGGCCTGGCGGCGCGCATCGCCTCGCGCAAGGGCCTCGTCTGGGCCTTCCTCTACAACAAGTGGTATTTCGACGAGCTCTATGACGCGGTCTTCGTTCGCGGCGCCAAGGCGCTGGGCGATCTGTTCTGGAAGGGCGGGGACAAGAGGCTCATCGACGGCTTCGGGCCCGATGGCGTCTCCCAGACCAGCTATCTCGTCGGCCGCGGCGTGTCGCGCCTGCAGACCGGCTATGTCTATCACTATGCCTTCGTGATGCTGCTGGGCGTCGCCGGGCTGGTCTCCTACGCGCTGTGGGCCTTTAGATGAGCGGCATCCTTTCCCTCACCACCTACCTTCCCCTGGCGGGGGTGGCGGCGATCCTTATCGCCCGGGGCCTCACCCGCGACGAGGCGGAGGCGGCGCGGTCGGCGCGCTGGATCGCCCTCCTCGCCACCCTGGCGACCCTGGCCCTGTCGGTGCTGATCGTGGCGCAGTTCCGGCCCAGCGTCTCCGGGTTCCAGTTCAGCGAGACCCTGGCCTGGTTCGGCGGGCTCAACTACCGGATGGGCGTCGACGGCATCTCCGTGCTCTTCGTCCTCCTGACCGCCTTCCTGATGCCGCTCTGCGTCATCGGCAGCTGGCGCTCCGTCACCACGCGGGTGGTGGAATATATGATCGCCTTCCTGGTCCTGGAGACCCTGGTGATCGGCGTCTTCTGCGCCCTGGATCTGCTGGTCTTCTATCTGTTCTTCGAGGGCCAGCTGGTGCCCATGTTCCTGATCATCGGCATCTGGGGCGGCAAGAACCGGGTCTATGCGGCGTTCAAGTTCTTTCTCTACACCCTGCTGGGTTCGGTCCTGATGCTGGCGGCGATCCTCGCCATGATCTCCATCGCCCACACCTCAAGCATCCCTGACCTCCTGACCTACCACTTCGCACCGGGCGTGCAGATGTGGCTGTGGCTGGCCTTCTTCGCCTCCTTCGCGGTCAAGCTGCCCATGTGGCCGGTGCATACCTGGCTCCCGGATGCGCACGTGGAGGCCCCCACGGCCGGATCGGTGATCCTGGCGGGGATCCTGCTGAAGATGGGCGGCTATGGCTTCATGCGGTTTTCGCTGCCCATGTTCCCCGACGCCAGCCACGCCTTCGCGCCCCTGGTCTTCGCCCTCAGCGTCATCGCCATCGTCTACACCTCCCTGGTGGCCTTCCGGCAGGACGACATGAAGAAGCTGATCGCCTATTCGTCCGTGGCCCATATGGGCTTCGTGACCCTCGGCATCTTCTCCGGGACCCTGCAGGGCGAGCAGGGCGCGCTCTTCCAGATGCTCAGCCACGGCGTGATCTCCGGGGCGCTGTTTCTGTGCGTGGGCGTCGTCTATGACCGGATGCACACCCGCGAGATCGCCTTCTATGGCGGCCTTGTCTCGCGCATGCCGATCTATGCCGCGGTGTTCATGCTGTTCACCATGGGCAATGTCGGCCTGCCCGGGACCAGCGGCTTCGTCGGCGAGATCCTGACCCTGACCGGGACCTACGGCGCGGCGACCTGGCCGGCGATCATCGCCGTGACCGGCGTGATCCTCTCCGCGGTCTACGCCCTGACGCTCTATCGGCGCGTGGTCTTTGGGCAGATGGCCAATCCGGCCCTGGCGACGATCACCGATCTGGCCGGGATCGAGATGCTGGTGTTCGCGCCGCTGATCATCGGCACCCTCGCGCTGGGCTTCCACCCCGCTTACGTTTTCAACATCACCGATGGCGCCGCGGCCCATCTTGCCGACGCGTTCCGCGTCGCCGCGCAGAGGTGAAGAGGTCATGACGCCCCCCGCACACCTCATCGCTCTCGCCGCGCCGCAGCTCCTGCTGGCCGGGGCGAGCCTCGGGCTTCTCATGGTCGGGGCCTTCCGCCCGCGCGCGCTCAACCTCGTGGCTGGCCTCGGCGTGGCCAGCCTGGCCGCCGCGGCGGGACTGGCCCTGATCGGACCGCCGGGCCAGGCCTTCGCCTCCGACCTCGTGGCCGATCGCGGAGCGGTGTTCGCGGAGATCGTGATCTATCTGGCCAGCGCCGCGGCGATCGTGCTCGGTCAGGCCTGGTTCGCGCGGCGGGGCCAGGCGAGGTTCGAGTTCCCGATCCTGATCCTGATCGCGGCGCTGGGCATGGGCATGATGTGCCGGGCCGGCGATCTTCTGTCGCTGTTCGTGGCCATAGAGCTGCAGTCCCTCTCGCTCTACGTCCTGGCGGCGTTCGAGAAGGGCGACGGCAAGTCGGCGGAGGCGGGACTGAAATACTTCGTCCTGGGGGCCCTCTCCACCGGGATCATGCTCTATGGCATCTCGCTCATCTATGGCTTCGCCGGGAGCACGAGGTTCGACCAGATCGCCGCGGCCGTGGCCCACGGCGCCAGCGGCGGGGTGCTGGTGGGGCTGGTCTTCCTCATCTGCGGCCTGGGGTTCAAGGTCTCGGCCGCGCCGTTCCACATGTGGACGCCGGACGTCTATGAGGGCGCGCCGACGCCGGTGGTGGGCTTCTTCGCCGGGGCTCCCAAGCTGGCGGCCATGGTTCTGCTGGCGCGGGTGCTCACCGAGAGCTTCGGCCCGGCGCTGGCCCAGTGGCGTCAGGTTCTCGTGGTCATGGCGATTCTTTCGGTGGCGGTGGGCGCCCTGGCGGGGCTGCGGCAATCGAACCTGAAGCGGCTCTGGGCCTATTCCTCCATCGCCAGCATCGGCTACGCCCTGATCGGACTGGCGGCGGGCGGCGCGGAGGGGGTGCAGGCCATGCTGGTCTATATGACCCTCTATGTGATCGACGTGACCGGCTTCTTCGCCTGCCTGGCGGCCCTGGCGCGGGAGGGTCGCCCCCTGGAGCGGTTCTCCGATGTCGCCGGCCTGGTGCGCGAGCGGCCGGGGCTGGCCGTGGCCATGACCGTCTTCGCGCTTTCGGGCCTGGGCCTGCCGCCCTTCAGCGGGCTGTGGGGCAAGTTCTATGTCTTCAAGGCGGCGATTTCCGCGGGCCTCGCGCCCGCCGCCGTCATCGCCCTGATCGGCAGCGTGATCGCGGCCTATTATTACCTGCGTCTGGTCAAGGTGATGTGGTTCGACGCCTCCGAAGGCGCGGTGGACCCCCCCCCGTGGAGGCCGCGAGCCTCGCCTACGGCGCCGCGTTCTTCGTCTTCCCGGTGGTCCTCATCGCGCTGGCGGCCATCGATCCGGCGGCCCGCGCCGCCGCCCTGGCCCTGGTGCGCGGATAAGAGGTCGCACGCCTCCGACGAAAGGACCCGCCTTGAAACTCACCCGTCGCGAACTGGCCGCCGGCGTCAGCCTCGCCGCCGCCGCCGCCGCCCCAGCCATGGCCGCAGGGACGGCCCAGGACTTCCTGGCGATCGCCAATGAGGAGTGGACCTGGCGGCAGAAAGAGTTCGGCGACGATGAAGACGGGCGCCGCGGCGTCGCGGCGTCGCTCCCCGATGTGGGCGCCGAGGCGCAGGCCGCGCGTCTGGCCCGCTGGCGCGAGGTCAAGGCGCGTCTGGCGGGGTTCGATCCCTCGGCCTTTGACCCCGAGAACCAGATCAATTTTCAGGTCTACAAGGCGCAGATCGACGCCCTGGAGGCGTCACAGGCCTTTGGAGACTGGCAGGCGCCGTTCAACAGCGACACCACCTTCTGGGGCGAGATGGCCTCCACCTCGGAGCGCACCTTCCGCACCGAGGCCGACTATCGCAATTATCTGGCCCAGTTGGCCCAGACCCCGCGCTATTTCGATCAGCAGATCGCCAATATGAAGCTGGGCCTGGCGCGCGGCTTCACCCCGCCCCAGGCGACCCTGACCGGCCGGGAAAAGTCCGTGCTCGCCGTGAGCGAGGCGCCGCCCAAGGAGACGCCGTTCTATCGGCCGTTCAGCCACTGGCCCGGCGGCTTCTCCGACGCCCTGAAGGCTGAGCTGGCCGCCAAGGGCGAGGCCGTGATCGCCGGGGCGGTGATCCCGGCGCACAAGACGCTCTATGGCTTTCTGACCACGACCTATCTGCCCGGCGCCCGCCGCACCCTGGCCGCCTATGACCTGCCTGACGGCAAGGCCTATTACCAGTCGAAGATCGTCGAGTTCACCACGCTCGATCTTCCGCCATCGGACATCCACGCGCTCGGCCTCAGCGAGATCACGGCCATCCGGCGCGAGATGCAGGCGGTGATGGACGAGGTGAAGTTCCAGGGCGACCTGCCGCAGTTCCTTCACTTCCTGCGCACCGACCCGCAGTTCTATGTGACCAAGCCCCAGGAGCTGCTCGATCGCGCCGCCTGGATCGCCAAGACCTTCGACGGCAAGGCCGCCAACTGGTTCGGCCGCCTGCCGCGTCGTCGCTTCGGCATCGTGCCGGTGCCCGCCTCCATGGCCCCCTACTATACCGCGGGGCGGGGAGGGCCTGGGGTCTATCTCGTCAACACCTACGACCTGCCGTCGCGGCCGCTCTATGCGCTCTATGCCCTGACCCTGCACGAATCCGCGCCTGGCCACGCCTTTCAGATGCCGCTCGCCGAGGAGCAGGTCGATCAGCCGGCGTTCCGGCGCAAGAGCTATATCTCGGCCTTCGGCGAGGGCTGGGCGCTCTATTGTGAACGTCTCGGCGTGGAGATGGGCATGTATCCCACCGCCTATGACCGGTTCGGCATGCTCAGCTATCAGGCCTGGCGCGCCGCCCGTCTGGTGGTCGACACCGGCGTCCACACCATGGGCTGGAGCCGCGACCAGGCGATCCAATACCTCGCCGACAACACCGCTCTGGCGCACCATGAGATCGAGACCGAGGTCGACCGCTATATCAGCTGGCCGGGCCAATCCCTGTCCTACTACCTCGGCGAGCGGGCGATCCTGAAGGCGCGCGGCAAGGCCGAGGCGGCGTTGGGGGACAGGTTCGACATCCGTCATTTCCACGATGCGGTCCTGAAGCTGGGAAGCGTGCCTCTGCCCATTCTCACCGCGCGGGTCGACCGCTTCATCGCCGAGGGCGGACCCTCACCCTATCCCCCGCAAGATGTCTGAGCCGGCCCAGGTCATCGCTCTGGAAGAGATCGACTCCACCAACCTGGAGGCGCGGCGAAGGCTGGAGGCTGGCGAGTCCGCCCCGTTCTGGGTCACCGCGCGGCGCCAGACGGCGGGCCGGGGGCGGCGCGGGAGGTCGTGGGATACGCGCGAGGGCAATCTTGCCGCGACCCTTCTGATGACCACGGACCGGGCGCCCATCGAGGCGGCGCAGGTGGCCTTCGTGGCGGCCCTGGCGGTGCATGACCTGGCCTGCGGCTTTGTTCCGCCGAGCCTCGTCAGCCTCAAATGGCCCAATGACACCCTGATCGCGGGCCGCAAGGCCTCCGGCGTGCTGGTGGAGTCGGGGGGGCTCGATGAGCGTCGCATCTGGCTGGCGGTGGGGATCGGGGTGAATCTCGCCCATGCGCCCAAGGATGTGGAGCGCCCCGCGACCTGTCTGGCCGACCATATGCGCGCGCCGCCGCCGCCGCCGCACGAGGCCATGCGCCGCCTGGCCGAGGCGTTCGAGACCTGGCGCGGGCTGTGGGACCGTGTGGGCTTTTCCGCCATCGCCGAGGCCTGGACGCGCCGGGCGCACGGGCTGGGCGCCCGCTGTCAGGCCCGCCTGCCGAACCAAACCCTGGAGGGGGTGGCCGAGGGCATGGATGAGGACGGCGCCCTGCGCCTTCGCCTTGACGACGGGACCTTGCGCCGCATCACCGCCGGCGACGTCTTCTTCTGAATCCCGCCGCTCAGAACAGTTTGGCGGCCTTCTGCACGGCGATGAAGAGGCCGATGAGGAAGGGCGCGGCGACCGCGAACCAGGCCAGGGCGCCGACGAGGCCGAGGCCGGACCCTGCGCCGCCCTCCGCGGCCCCGGCCGGGCCGTCCGCCGCAACCGGCTCGACATGGCTTGAGCTCCGCCCCACCAGGGGCCGGACGAAAAGATTGCAGATGAGCCCGAGGATCATCAGGCCCGCCATGAGATAGAGCGTGCCGTCATAGACCCTGGCCTTGGTGGCGCCGGCGTCAAGCTGCGCCTGGCGCAGGCCGGCGATCAGAGCCGGACCCACCACGCCGGCGGCGGACCAGGCGGTGATGACCCGGCCATGGATGGCGCCCACGAAGCGGTCGCCGAAGACGTCGGCGATATAGGCGGGCAGGGTCGAAAAGCCGCCGCCATACATGCTCAGAATGATGCAGACCGCCGCCACGAAGGCGAAGGCGAGCCCCAGATGGCCCAGCACGGGGAGGGCGGCGTAGAGCAGGGCGCCGAGGATGAAGAAGACCGCGTAGGTAGCCTTCCGCCCCAGGCGATCGGAGACCGAGGCCCAGAACAGGCGCCCCAGGCTGTTGAAGAGGCTGATCAGGCCGACGAGGCCCGCCGCCGAAGCCGCCAGGGCGGCCTTTTGCGCGGCCGTCAGACTCGCGGCGGCGGAGAGGCCCAGGAGGCGCGCGCCGAAGACCTCCTGCAGCATAGGGCTGGCCATGGCCAAAAGGGCGATGCCGGCGGTGACATTGGCGAACAGCACGACCCAGAGCAGCCAGAACTGCGGCGTCCGCCAGGCGGCATTCGCGGGCAGATGGTCGTCGCCGGCGCCTTGAGCCGCGCCCGGGGATTGCGGCGGAAGGCGAAAGCCGAGGGCCCCGCCGAGCATGAAGACCGCATAGATCAGGCCGAGGCTGGCGAAGGCGCCGGCCACGCCCGGCGCGCCGCCGTGCGCCAGGCGCGCCATCAGCCAGACCGCCAGGGGCGAGCCGATCAGGGCGCCGCCGCCATACCCCATGATGGCGAAGCCCGTGGCCATCCCCCGACGGTCGGGAAACCAGCGGATCAGGGTCGAGACCGGCGTGATATAGCCCAGCCCCTGGCCGACGCCGCCGATGAGGCCCGCTCCCAGAAAGACGATCCACAACAGGTGGAGGCGCACGCCCAGGGCCGCGATCAGGAGGCCCCCGCCCCAGCACAGGGCGGCGATGACGCCCGAGCGCCGCGGTCCCACCCGTTCGACCCAGCCCCCGAACACCGCGGCGGACAGGCCCAGCACAGCGATGAAGGTGGCGAAAATGGGCGTCAGGCTGGGCGGGGTCCAGTTGCACGCCCGGTCGGTCATTTCGCTCAGGAACCCGCCTCCGCAAGCCGGGGCGCCGACGATCAGATGCGTCATGGGCAGCCAGAAGACGCTGAACCCGTAGGCCATGCCGATACACAGGTGGATCGCGAGGGCGGCCGGCGGAATGCGCCAGCGATTATAGCCGGCCGACGCGACGATGCGCTCGCGGCTCAGCCAGCCGCCGGCGGCTCCGCCCCCACGCCCATCCGCCATCGCGCGCTCCCCCCATGATCTTGGCGGGAGACTGCCTTGCCCAGGGGATCTGTTTCAACCCCGAAATCGGGCGCGCCCAGGCAAGGCGCCCAGGCAGGGCGCGGGGGCGGGAACGCCGCCGCCGCTGGACCTGAGGCGAAAAACGTGGCGAAAGCGCCCCTGCGCGGCGATCCGCTCGCGAGGACCCTCGAGGACGGCATGCTTCTGGCGATCGAGCAGGGCAACACCAATACCCTGTTCGCTGTTCATGACGGGGCGAACTGGATCGCCCAGTGGCGCGCGGCCACGGATGCGGCGCGAACGGCGGACGAATATGCGGTCTGGCTGGGCCAGCTTCTCTCTCTGGCGGGTCTTGGCTTCGGCGATCTGGACGCGTGCATCGTCTCCAGCGTGGTCCCGCAGTCGATCTTCAATCTGCGCAACCTGTCGCGGCGCTATTTGCGCGTAGAGCCCCTGATCGTCGGCGAGAATGTCGAACTGGGCATCGAGGTGCGAATCGAAAAGCCCTCGGAGGCGGGGGCCGACCGGCTGGTCAACGCCATCGGCGCCCGCTCGGCCTATGCCGGTCCGCTCCTGATCATCGATTCCGGCACGGCGACGACCTTCGATGTGGTGGCCAAGGACGGCGCATTCGAAGGCGGGGCCATCGCGCCGGGGATCAACCTCTCCATGCAGGCGCTGCACGACGCCGCCGCCCGGCTGCCGCGCATCGCCATTCAGAAGCCGCGCCGGGTGATCGGCAAGGATACGGTGGAGGCCATGCAGTCGGGGGTGTTCTGGGGCTATATCTCCCTGGTCGAGGGGCTGATCGGCCGCATCAAGGCGGAATATGCGGCGCCGATGACGGTCATCGGCACGGGCGGGATCGCGGCCCTGTTCGCCGGGGCCACGCCGGCTATCGACCATTTCGATCCCGACCTCACGATCCGGGGCCTGCTGGAGATATGGCGCCGGAACGGCGGCGCTCGGCCATGAGCAGGACGCGCGCCGGACCCGAGGACGAACTGGTCTTCCTGCCTCTGGGCGGGTCGAACGAAATCGGGATGAACTTCAATCTCTATGGCTTTGGTCCCGAGCATGATCGCAAATGGATCGTGGTCGATCTTGGCGTCACTTTCGGCGACCTGACCACGCCGGGCGTGGAGATCATTCTGCCCGATCCGACCTTCATCGAAGAGCACGCCAAGGACATTCTGGGCATCGTCCTGACCCACGCCCACGAGGACCATATCGGCGCCGTGCCCTGGCTCTGGCCGCGCCTGCGCGCGCCGCTCTTCGCCACGCCGTTCACCGCCTATCTCCTGCGCGAGAAGCTGCGCGAGGCCGGCCTTCTGGACGAGGTGGAGATCACCGAGGTCCCGCTTGGCGGACGGGTGACGCTTGGCCCCTTCGAGATCGACCTGATCACCCTGACCCATTCGATCCCCGAGCCCAATGGACTGGCGATCCGCACGCCCCTCGGCGTCGTCCTGCACACCGGCGACTGGAAGATCGATCCCGACCCTCTGACCGGCGCGGTGACAGACGAAGCGGCCATCCGCCGCCTCGGCGACGAAGGCGTGCTGGCCATGGTGTGCGACAGCACCAATGTCTTCGTCGAGGGCGAGGCCGGAAGCGAGGCGGATGTCCGAAAGGTCCTTGGCGATCTGATCGCCAGTCTCAGGGGCGGCGTCGCGGCGGCCTGTTTCGCCTCCAATGTGGCAAGAATGGATACGATCATCCGCGCCGCCGAGGCGGCCGGTCGGCGCGTCTGCCTGGTGGGCCGCTCGATGGTCCGCATGTCCCGCGCGGCGCGTTCGGTCGGCCTGCTGGAGGGCACAGGCCCCTTTCTGGAGGAAGCGGCCGCCCGGGGACTGGCCAAGTCCGCCGTCCTCTATCTTTGCACCGGCAGCCAGGGAGAGCCGCGAGCGGCTCTCTCGCGCATCGCCGAGGGCAGTCATCCCCACGTCAAGCTGGGCGCAGGCGACGCCTGTATCTTCTCCTCGCGGGTGATCCCGGGGAACGAGGCGGCGATCCGCACCCTTCAGGACAACCTCGCCGACCGGGGGGTCCGGCTCTATACCGAGAGGGATCATCCGGGCGTCCACGTCTCGGGACATCCCTGCCGGGACGAACTGGCGCGCATGTATCAGTGGGCGAGGCCCCAGATCGCCGTGCCCACTCACGGAGAGCGCCGGCATCTTCTCGAACATGCCGCGCTGGCGCGCGATCTTCAGGTCTCCGAGGCCGTGGCGCCGCGAAATGGCGACATGGTCCGCCTGGCGCCGGGCCCCGCGGCGATCATCGACGAGACGGCGAGCGGAAGGCTCTATGTGGACGCTGGCGTGGTCACTCCGGAAAACGGCGAGGCGTTCCGTGAGCGGCGCCATGCGGCCTCGAACGGCGCGCTCAGCGTCAGTCTGGCCGTGGACGGCGCCAACCGTCTGGCGGCCGCGCCCCGGGTCCGCAGCCTGGGCCTGCCCTCGGCGGACGATCGCGCCCTGACGGCGGTGATGTCCGAGCTGGAGGACGCCGCAGCCCACGCCTTCCACGCGCTCGACGCCGAGGACCGCGACGACGACGCCAGGATCGAGGCGGCCCTGTCCCGCGCCCTCAAAAAAGCCGCGTTCAGGTTGTGGAAGCGCAGGCCGGTGGTGGAGGCGATCGTCCTTCGGCTATAAGCCGCGAGACGCACGAGACGAGGCCCGGAATGATCGGCAAGCTGAACCATGTGGGCGTGGCCACGCCGTCCATCGAAGCCTCGGTGCGCATGTACCGCGACCTGCTCGGCGCGACCTCCGCCACGGACAAGCGGGCCCTGCCGGACCAGGGCGTGTGGGTGGCTTTCGTGAATCTGCCCAATGCACAGATCGAGCTGATCGAGCCCCTGGGCGAGGACTCGCCGATCCACGCCTTTCTGGCGCGCAACCCCAAGGGCGGACAACATCATGTCTGCTTCGAGGTGCCGGACATCTTCGCCGCACGCGATGAGATGAGGGCCAAGGGGGCGACCGTTCTGGGCACGGGCGAGCCGCGTATGGGCGCCCATGGAGTCCCGGTCATTTTCGTTCATCCCAAGGACATGGGGGGCGTGCTCATCGAACTGATGCAGGAGCCGGGCGCGACCGTCGGAGGACACGCATCATGAGCGTCGAGTTTTGCGCCGCGGTCTATTTCACCATCTGGTGGATCACGCTGTTCGCGGTCCTTCCCCTGGGCGTGCGCAGCCATGCCGAGATGAACATTCCGGTTCCCGGCGGCGGCGATCCGGCGTCCCCGGTCGAGCCTCGGCTGAAGCGCAAGTTCATCACCACCACCTGGGTCGCGGCCCTGATCTTCGCGGCCTTCTATATGTGCGTTCACTTCCACCTGGTGAGCCTGCCGGAGTTTTCCCACCCGACCGGAGGGTGAAGGCCCCGGCGCCGTTTGCTCGACACGACACCCCATCAACACGACAACCCAAAGAGTTCGCATGCGCTTGTCGCGCTTTTTTCTGCCCCTCCTCAAGGAAACCCCCTCAGAGGCCCAGATCGTCTCGCACCGCCTGATGTTGAGGGCGGGGATGCTTCGCCAGGAGGCGGCGGGCATCTATGCGTGGCTGCCGCTCGGCCACCGGGTGCTGCGCAAGATCGAGGAGATCGTCCGCCAGGAGATGGACCGCGCCGGGGCCGTGGAGCTGTTGATGCCGACCCTGCAACTCGCCGATCTGTGGCGGGAAAGCGGGCGCTATGACGACTATGGCGCGGAGATGCTGCGCATCACCGATCGCCACGAGCGCGAGCTGCTCTATGGTCCGACCAATGAGGAGATGATCACCGAGATCTTCCGGGCCTATGTGCGCTCCTACAAGGCGCTGCCGCTGAACCTCTACCACATCCAATGGAAATTCCGCGACGAGCAGCGCCCCCGTTTCGGCGTCATGCGCGGTCGCGAGTTCCTGATGAAGGACGCCTATTCCTTCGATCTCGACGAAGCGGGGGGCAAGGCGGCCTACAACCGCATGTTCGTGGCCTATCTGCGCACCTTCGCCCGCATGGGGCTGAAGGCCATTCCGATGCAGGCCGAGAGCGGCCCCATCGGCGGGGAGCTCAGCCACGAGTTCATTGTTCTGGCCCAGACCGGGGAGTCGGCCGTCTATCTGGACCGCCGCATTCTCGACCTGCCGATCCCGGATGAGACCGTGGACTATGGCTCCGATCTCGCCGGGGTGGTCGCCGACTGGACCGGGCGGTTTTACGCCGCGACCGAGGATGTCCATGACCCCTCGCGCTTCGAGGCCCGGACTCCAGAAGACGATAGGGTCACCGCGCGGGGGATCGAGGTCGGCCAGACCTTCTTCTTCGGCGACAAATACTCCAAGCCCATGAAGGCCGTGGTCAGCGGTCCCGACGGGGTGGAGCGTCCGGCGCAGATGGGCAGCTATGGCATCGGGGTCTCGCGACTTCTGGGCGCCATCATCGAGGCCAGCCATGACGAGGCCGGGATCATCTGGCCCGAGCCGGTGGCTCCCTTCGGCGTCGGCATCGTCAGCCTTCGGCCCGGAGATCCCGCAGTCGATGCAGCCTGCGAGAAGGCCTATGACGCCCTCACCGCGGCCGGCAAGGAGCCGCTCTACGACGATACCGATGATCGTCCGGGGGCGAAGTTCGCGGCCATGGATCTCATCGGCCTTCCCTGGCAGCTGATCATCGGTCCGCGGGGTCTGGCCGAGGGGCAGGTCGAGCTCAAGCGCCGGGCCACGGGCGAGCGCCAGTCCGTGTCGCTGGCGCGGGCGCTGGAGATCGTGGGGGCGTGACCTCCAAGGCCGTGCGCCCCAACTCCGCCGCGCCGTTTTCGGCCTGGGAGCGGGCCATCGCCTGGCGCTATCTGTTCGCGAAGCGCAGCCAGGGCGGGGTGGCCCTGATCTCCGCCATCTCCTTTGCCGCCATCGCCCTGGCGGTGGCCTCCCTGATCATCACCCTGTCGATCATGAACGGCTTCCGCAGCGAGCTGTCGGCCAAGATTCTGGGTTTCAACGGCCACGCCTTCGTGGTCGACGGTCAGGCCGATGTGGGCGATCTCGGCCCGATCATCACCCGCCTGCGGCAGGTTCCCGGCGTGACCCAGGCGATCCCCATGATCGAGTCCCAGGTCCTGGCCCAGGGGCCCGTCGCCGCCTCGGGCGCGGTGGTCAGGGGCATCCGGCCGCAGGACCTGCGCGCGACGCCGATCTTAGCCCACAACATCAAGGACGGATCGATCGCCCGCTTTGGCGAGGGCGACGACGGCGGCGACGAGGTCATTCTCGGCTCCCGGCTGGCCGAGACCCTGGGCGTGGGAGTGGGGGACTCGATCTCGTTGATTTCGCCTACCGGAGGCGAGACGGTGTTCGGCGACCTGCCGCCCTCCAAGAGCTATCGCGTGGCCGCGCTGTTCCAGGTGGGCATGAGTGAATACGACCAGACCTTCCTCTATATGCCGCTGCGCCAGGCCCAGCTGTTCCTGGGTCGGGGTCAGGCGGTGGACTTCATCGAGATTCGTCTCGCCGATCCGGACAAGTCGCCCGCCCTCAAGCCCGCCCTGGCGGCGGCGGCGGGCCCCGGCGCGGTGGTGTCCGACTGGACCGAGCGCAACAAGGCCTATTTCGGGGCCTTGCAGGTCGAGCACAATGTGATGCGCATGATCTTCATGTTCATCGTCGCCCTGGCGGCACTGAACATCATCTCGGGCCTGGTCATGCTGGTGAAGAACAAGGGACGCGACATCGCCATCCTGCGCACCGTGGGCGCCAGCCGGGGCGCCATCCTGCGCATCTTCTTCATGGCCGGGGCCAGCATCGGCGTCGCAGGGGCGATGGCCGGCCTGATGTTCGGCGTCGCCTTCTGCCTCAATATCGAGACCATCCAGCGCTTCATCGAGTGGATCACCGGCGTCCAGATCTTCAATTCCGAGGTCTATTTCCTGTCCCACGTTCCCGAGAGGATCGATTGGGGCGAGGTCGCCGGGGTCATGGCCTGGGCGCTGGGCGCGTCATTCCTCTTTACCCTGCTGCCGGCCTGGCGGGCCTCGCGGCTCGATCCGGTCGAGGCGCTTCGCTATGAGTGAGGCGGTCCTTGAACTGCGCGATCTTCATCGGACCTATCAGGGCGCCGACGGGCCCATCGAGGTCCTCCGGGGCGTCGACCTCGCGATCGCGCCTGGGGAGATCGTGGGCCTGATCGGGCCCTCGGGCTCGGGCAAATCCTCCCTGCTTCACGCCGCGGGGCTCCTGGAGCGTCCGACGAGGGGCGTGGTGAGGGTCGCGGGTCAGGAGGGCTCGGATCTGAGCGAGGCCCAGCGCACGCGCCTGAGGCGTCACGCCCTTGGCTTCGTTTACCAGTTCCACCACCTCCTGGCCGAGTTCAGCGCCCTCGACAACGTCGCCATGCCCGCGGAGATGGCGGGGCTGTCGCGCAAGGCGGCGCGGGATCGGGCGCGGGAGCTCCTGGACCGTCTTGGCCTCACGCCGCGCCTGGATCATCAGCCGGCCCGCCTGTCCGGCGGCGAGCAGCAACGCGTGGCGGTGGCCCGGGCGCTCGTCAATCGCCCCAAGCTTCTCCTGGCGGATGAACCCACCGGCAATCTCGACGCCGCCGCCTCCGAGGCGGTGTTCGCCAGCATTCGCGATCTCAGCCGCTCGCTGGGGGTCGCCGCCCTCATCGCCACGCATAACCTCGACCTGGCCGGGAAGATGGACCGGGTCCTGGCGCTCCGCTCGGGCCGGATCTCAGCCGGGTAGAGCCTTTCCCGACCCGATCGGATCAGTCGGGTCGGACCAGAAAGGCTCTAAACTGGTGAGTTTAGAGCAAATTATCCCCGATCAGATGGCTCCTTCTGATGGGGTTTGCTCTAGGGGCGCCGGGCGTCCGCGGAGCGGGCGGCGACCGCGATCGCGATTCCGTGGGCGCGGACGTTCACATCTGGAGCGAATGTCGAGCTGACGGACTCGCGACGGACCCCGTCGTTGGCTTCAGGTCCCATAATCTGCGCGCCATCTATCGGCCCAGACAGCTCCCATCCGGCCGGACGGCGTCTTAGAGCCGATCGCCGCGTCCCAGAGGGTCGGGGAGGGGCTGGCCCCGGGGCACGAACTGCAGCGACACCGAATTGATACAGTAGCGCAGCCCGGTCGGCCGGGGGCCATCGGGGAAGACATGGCCCTGGTGGCTGTCGCAACGCGCGCAGCGGGTCTCCACGCGGATCATGCCGTGACTGGCGTCGCGGACGCCCTTCACATGGGCCTCTTCGAAGGGCGCCCAGAAGCTCGGCCATCCGGTGCCGCTCTCGAACTTGGTGTGATGGCGGAACAGGGGCAGACCGCACAGCCGGCAGCAATAGACCCCATCATCCTTATTCTCGAGCAGGCCGCCGCAAAACGGCGCCTCGGTGCCATGGGCGAGCAGGACGTCCCGCTCGGCCCGGGTCAGACCGGCCTCCAGGCGGGCGCGCTCCGCCGCCGACGGCGGGCCAAGATCGAAGACGGTCGAGGGTGCGGAATCGGATGCGGACATGGGCGAAGCTCGGGGCTGCCGGGGCCGACGGCGCGCCTGGGCGGCGTCCGCTTCCCCGTGGGCAAGGTTGTCAGCCGGCGAGAGCCCGGCTAGTCCGCAAGATAGTGATCGCGGCGGGCGGGTGTAACCAGATGTTCTCCAAAATCCTGATCGCCAATCGCGGCGAGATCGCGGTCCGGATCATCCGCACCTGTCGTCGGCTCGGCGTCGCCACCGTCGTGGTCTATTCGGAGGCCGATGCGGACTCCCTGGCCGTCGCCATGGCCGACGAAAGCGTCTTCATCGGCCCCGCCCCAGCGAGCCAATCCTATCTCGTGGCGGAGAAGATCATCGCCGCCGCTCACGCCACCGGGGCCCAGGCGGTCCATCCTGGATTTGGCTTTCTGTCGGAGAAGGCGGAGTTCGCCCGCGCCTGCGCCGCGGCGGGCCTCGTCTTCATCGGCCCCAATCCCGACGCCATCGACGCCATGGGCGACAAGATTCAGTCCAAGCGCTTCGCCGCCAAGGCGGGCGTCTCGGTCGTGCCGGGCCACGTGGGCGAGATCGAGGATACGGCCCACGCCATCACCATCGCCGAGGGGATCGGCTACCCGGTCATGATCAAGGCTTCGGCCGGGGGTGGCGGCAAGGGCATCCGGGTGGCTTGGACCCGCCGCGATGTGGAGGAGGGTTTTCTCGCCGTGCGCGCCGAGGCCAAGGGCGCGTTCGGCGACGACCGCATCTTCATCGAGAAGTTCATCGAGGACCCGCGCCATGTGGAAATCCAGGTCCTGGGCGACAAACACGGCCATGTGATCCACCTCTTCGAGCGCGAGTGCTCGATCCAGCGGCGCAACCAGAAGGTCATCGAAGAGGCCCCGTCACCCCTGCTGGATGAGGCCACGCGCGCGGCCATGGGGGCCCAGGCCGTGGCTCTGGCCCGCGCCGTCAACTACGACTCCGCCGGAACCGTGGAGTTCGTCGCCGGTCAGGACCGGTCCTTCTACTTCCTCGAAATGAACACCCGCCTGCAGGTCGAGCATCCGGTGACCGAGATGATCACCGGCGTGGATCTGGTGGAGCAGATGCTGCGCGTGGCCGCCGGAGAGCCCCTGGCGCTCGATCAGGAGAGCCTGAAGATAAAGGGCTGGGCCATCGAGGGGCGCATCTATGCCGAGGATCCCTATCGCAAGTTCCTGCCCTCCATCGGCCGCCTGGTCCGTTATGCGCCCCCGGCGGAGGGGCCCCGGCAGGGATCGCTGGGCGAGGTGGCGGTCCGCAATGAGACCGGCGTGCGCGAGGGCGACGAGATCTCGACCTTCTATGATCCCATGATCGCCAAGCTCTGCGTCTGGGGGCCAAGCCGCGATGCGGCGGCCGCGGGCATGGGGCGCGCGCTCGAAGAGATGCATATCGAAGGGTTGTCGCACAACACGGCGTTTCTCTCGGCGGTGATGGAGCAGGCCCGTTTCCTCTCCGGCAAGCTCTCGACCAACTATATCCCCACCGAGTTCCCTGACGGGTTCCAGGGCCTGTCCCCGGAGCCCTGGCAGGCCGACATCCTGCTCGCCGTGGCCGTCGCCGCCCATGACCGCCTGACACGGCGGGCGCGAGCCGGCGCCGCGGTGTTCTCCGCCGGGCCGGTGCGCGGCGAATGGATCGTCGTGGCGGGGGAGGGCCGACGGCCCATCGCGCTCACTCCCGCGGACGGCGGGCTGGATATCGCCTTGCTGGACGAGGGCCGGACCCTGACCCTGCGTGACGTGGACTGGCGGCCGGGCGCGGAGCTGTTCCGAGGGGTCCTTGACGGTCGGGCCTTCACCGCCGGCGTGACGCCCGCCGCAGAGGGATTCACGCTTCGTTTCCGGGCCGTCCGGCAGAGGGTGCTGGTCCTGACCCCGATCTCGGCGGAGCTGCACGGGAAGCTTCCGCCACGCACGCCTCCGGACACCTCGCGGATGGTCATCTCGCCCATGCCGGGCCTGGTGGTCTCGGTGGAGGTCAGCCCCGGCGAGGAGGTCAAGGCCGGACAGGGCCTTTGCGTCATCGAGGCCATGAAGATGCAGAACATCATCCGGGCGGAGCGCGATGGGGTGGTGAAGCTCGTGAACGCCAAGCCGGGCGACAGCGTCGCGGCGGATGACGTCCTCGCGGAGTTCGCCTAAAGCTTCGGCTATCGAGCGCGGAGGACGCGGCCGGCCCGTATCGTGGGGTGGCCCCCCGCGCCTGTAACGCCTGGAGAGTGCATGCAGATTGAATTCGTCGCCGCCGATGCTCCCGTCGCCGCGGCTTCCGCCGTAGGGGTCCTGGCCTTCGACAAGGCCCGGCTCTCGCCAGAGGCGGCGCGGCTGGACGCCGAGAGCGGGGGCGTGCTGAGCCGGGCGATGTCCGCCTCACGCTTCACTGGGGCGGTCGGCCAGACCGTCGACATCCTGGCCCCCGCGAATCTGGCCTGCGGCCGGTTGACCGTGCTGGGCGCCGGGGACGAGGCCGGGCTCGACGCCATGCGCATGGAAACGATCGCCGCCTATGCCTATCAGGGGGTCAAGACCAGCGGCGCCGAACAGCTCGAGCTGCGCCTGGGTGAGCTTGACGGGGCTGAAATGGCGTCCGCCGCGGCCTTCGGGATCCGCCTCGCCAGCTATCGATTTGACCGTTATCGCACGACCGAAAAGCCGGAGAAGAGGCCCTCCATCCGTCTGGTCCAGATCGCCTGCCGGGACCCCAAGGCGGCGCAGACCGCCTATGCCGGGAAGGCCGGGCTGGCCAATGCGGTTCTGTTCGCCCGCGACCTGGTCTCCGAGCCTGCGAATATCCTCTATCCGGAATCCTTCGCCCGCCGGGTGCGCGAGCTGGCCTCGCTGGGCCTGGAGATCGAGATCCTCGGCGAAAAGGAGATGGCGGCCCTGGGCATGGGCTCGCTGCTGGGCGTGGGCCAGGGCAGCGTGCGGGAAAGCCAGCTGGCGGTCATGCAGTGGAAGGGAGCGTCCGATCCGGACGCCGCGCCCATCGCCTTCGTCGGCAAGGGCGTCTGTTTCGATACCGGCGGCATCAGCCTCAAGTCGGCCGAAGGCATGGAGGAAATGGTCACCGACATGGGCGGCGCTGCGGCCGTCGCCGGCCTCATGTACGCCCTGGCCTCGCGCAAGGCCAAGGTCAACGCCGTGGGCATTCTGGGGCTGGTGGAGAACATGCCGGACGGAAACGCCCAGAGGCCCGGCGACGTGGTCACCTCAATGTCCGGCCAGACCATCGAGGTCATCAATACCGACGCGGAAGGGCGGCTCGTCCTCGCCGACGCCCTCTGGTACTGCCACGATCGGTTCAAGCCGCGCTTCATGGTCGATCTGGCGACCCTGACCGGGGCCATCATCGTCGCCCTCGGCAAGGACTATGCCGGCCTCTTCAGCAACGATGATGAGCTGGCCGAGCGCCTCCTGGCCGCGTCCAAGGCCACGGGCGAGGCCCTGTGGCGCATGCCCTTGCCGCCGCAATACGACAAGAACCTGGATAGCGCCGTGGCGGATATGAAGAATGTCGGTCCGCGCTATGGCGGCTCGATCACCGCCGCCCTGTTCATTCAGAGGTTCGTCGCCGGCCGCCCCTGGGCGCATCTCGACATCGCCTCCACGGCGCACAAGCCCAACTCCACGATCCCGACGATTCCCAGCGGCGCCACGGGATTTGGCGTGCGCCTCCTCGACCGCCTCGTCGCCGACCATTACGAGAGCTGATGCGCCGATGAGCGGCGGGCCCTGCGAGGTCTGGTTCTATCATCTGGAGCGCTCCAGTCTCGAACAGGTCCTGCCGGAGCTTCTCGGACGGACCCTGGCGCGGGGCTGGAGGGCGGAGGTGTGCAACCCCGACGAGGCCTTCCGCAAGCGCCTGGACGAGCACCTGTGGACCTTTCGCGACGAGTCCTTCCTCGCCCATGGCCCCGCGGGCGACAGCTTCTCCTCGCGCCAGCCGATCCTGATCAGCGCGGCGCCGACGCGGCAGAATGGCGCCCAGGCGCTGTTCGCCCTCGGCGAGGAGATCGGGGAGCTTGAGGGTTTCGACCGCTGCATCCTCATCTTCGACGGCCATGATGCGGCCAAGGTCGCCGCCGCGCGCGAGGCCTGGAAGACCTGCAAGGCGAGGAACCTTCCCGTCTCCTACTGGCGCCAGGGCGAAACCGGTGGCTGGTCCCGCGAGGCCTGAAGTCTGGTCAGGGCGCCGCGGGGTCGAGCTGTTCGGCCAGGGCCATCCACTCTGCCTCGGCTTCAGCCAGTCGCATCCGCGCGGCTTCGAGATCCGCCTCAAGGCGCAGGGCGTTCTGACGCTCTGAGAACGCTCCGGGTTCGGCCATGCGCGTCTCGAGCCGCCGCACCTCGGCGGCGCCGGCCGCCAGCCGCGCCTCGGCCGATTTCAGGTTGCGGGCGAGCCAGGCCTGGGACGGTCCCGCCGAACGCGCAGGCGCGGATTTGGACGTCGCCGCAGGGCGGCGCGGGGAGCCGGCCTGTCGGGCGCGGGCCAGCACATGCCGGGCATAGTCGTCCATATCGCCCTCGAAGGGACGGATCGTCCCCTCGTCCACCAGCCAGAGCCGATCCGCCGCCATCTCCATCAGCCCCCGGTCGTGGGTGATCAGGAGCACGGCGCCGCCATAGTCATTCAGGGCGTCGCGCAGGGCGGCGCGGCTGTCGATATCCAGGTGGTTGGTGGGCTCGTCGAGGATCAGGAGGTGAGGGGCCTTCATCGCCACCAGATTGAGCAGCAGGCGCGCGCGCTCGCCCCCGGACAGGCTGGCGACCTTGGTGGCGACCTTGTCGGCCTTCATGCCGAACTGGGCGAGGCGCGAACGGCGCTGCGATTCCGTCGCCTCCGGCAGAGCCCGACGGATGATGTCCAGCGGCGTGTCGTCCGGGTCCATGGCCTCGATCTGGTGCTGGTGGAACCAGCCGACCCGCAGACGCGGATCGATCCGCATGGCGCCGTCGCCGGGGAGGTCCCCCGCCAGGAGCTTGGCGAAGGTGCTCTTGCCCGAGCCGTTGACGCCCAGCAGTCCAATTCGGTCATCCAGATCGATGCGCAGGTCCAGAGCCTTGAGGATCGGCGCCCCGCCATAGCCGACGCTCACCCCTTCGAGACGCGCCAGGGGAGGGGCGAGGGGGCGCTCCGGCGACGGCAGCAGGAAAGGGGCCACATCCGGTTCGATGGCCGGCGCAGCATCGGCGAGGCGGGCGATCATCTTGACCCGCGACTGGGCCTGCCGGGCCTTGCTGGCCTTGGCGCCGAACCGGTCGACGAACGACTGGAGATGGGCGCGGCGGGCCTCGATCTTGTCGCGCGTGGCCAGGTCCAGACGCAGGCGCTCGGCCTTGACCCGCTCGAAGCGCGAATAGTTGCCGGGATAGTAGTCGAGCTTTCCCTCTGAAAGGTGGAGGATGCCGTCCACCGCCTGGTCGAGCAGGTCGCGGTCGTGGCTGATGATGAGGGCCGCGCGCGGATAGGCCTTGAGCCGGGCCTCGAGCCAGAGCGCGCCTTCGAGGTCCAGATAGTTGGTCGGCTCGTCCAGCAGCAGGAACTCCGGCTCGGCGAACAGGGCCGCGGCCATGGCCACGCGCATGCGCCAGCCGCCCGAGAACTCCGCCATGGGTCGCGCCAGGTCGCCTTGCGAGAAGCCGAGGCCATGCAGAATCTCCGCCGCCCGCGCCGGGGCCCGATCCGCCTCGATCTCCTCCAGACGCGAATAGATATCGGCCAGACGCTCTGGCGGGGCGGTGTCGAGGGATCGCAAGAGATCCGCGCGCTCCTGGTGTGCCTCAAGCACGGTGTCCAGGAGCGGGACCGCCGTCGCCGGATGCTCCTGATCGACCGAGGCGATGCGGGCGCCCCGCGGCATCGTGATCTCACCGCCGCCGGCGGCCAGTTCGCCCTTGATGAGCCGGAACAGGGTGGATTTGCCGATGCCGTTGCGGCCCACAAGTCCGACCTTGGCGTTGGTGGGGATGAGAGCGCTGGCCCCATCGAAGAAGCGCCGGCCCCAGGCGTCGAAGATCAGATTCTCGATCCGCAGCATGGCAAGGGGGCTCGTCTGGGCTGAAAAGTCGGGTCCGGCGCGCCTTGGCGCGGTGGGAGTGCGCCGCTATAAGCCCCGCTCCTCAATCGAACCACACCAGTTGTCGAGTATTTCATGACCGAACGCACCTTCTCGATCATCAAGCCGGACGCCACCCAGCGGAACCTCACCGGCGCCATCAACGCCATGATCGAGGCCGCCGGCCTGCGCATCGTCGCCCAGCGCCGCATCCTGATGACCAAGGAGCAGGCCGAGGATTTCTACGACGTCCACCGCGAGCGCCCCTTCTATGGCGAACTGGTGGAGTTCATGACCTCGGCCCCGGTGGTCGTGCAGGTCCTCGAAGGCCCCAACGCCGTGGTGCGCTACCGCGAGGTCATGGGCGCCACGAACCCGGCTGACGCCGCCGAGGGCACGATCCGTAAGGCGCACGCCCTTTCGGTCGGCGAAAACTCGGTTCACGGCTCGGACAGCCTTGAGAACGCCAAGATCGAGATCGCCCAGTTCTTCGACGAAGGCGACATCGTCGGCTGATCCCAGCGGCCGCCAGCGAGGCGGCGATCAGGGGGCCGGGACGAGGTCGCCGCAGATGAAGGCGGTCTCGCCGGCGTCGAGCAGCCGCGCCAGGGTCTCCTCCGCGGCCTCCGGTCCGACCACGAGCACCATGCCGACGCCGCAGTTGAAGGTGCGGCGCATCTCCCCGACCGCGATGCCGCCTGTCTCGCTGAGCCACCGGAACAGCGGCGGATCGCCAAGGGAGGCCCAGTCGAACCGGGGCGACAGGCCCGGGGAGATGGCGCGCGGCGGGTTCTCGATCAGTCCCCCGCCGGTGATGTGGGCGGCGCCCTTGAGAAGGCCGGCCTTGGCCAGGGGCAGGACGCTCTTCACATAGATCCGCGTCGGCTCGAGCAGGGCTTCGGCCAGGTTGCGCCCGGGGGCGAAGGGCGCCGGCGCGTCCCAGGCGAGGCCGCTCAAGGCCACGACCTTGCGGATCAGCGAAAAGCCGTTGGAGTGGGCGCCGGACGAGGCCAGGGCGATAAGCATGTCGCCGGCGGCCTGAGAGTCCAGCCTGGGCAGAACGCCGTCGCGATTGACCGCACCCACGCAGAAGCCCGCCAGGTCATAGTCGCCCTCCCGGTACATTCCCGGCATCTCCGCGGTTTCTCCGCCCACCAGGGCCGCGCCCGCCTGCAGGCACCCCTCGGCTATGCCGGCGATGATCTCCGCGGCCTCCTCGACCTCGAGTTTCCCAGTGGCGAAATAGTCGAGAAAGGCCAGGGGCTCGGCGCCCTGAGCGAGGAGGTCGTTGACACACATGGCGACCAGGTCGACGCCGACGCCGCCATGGCGTCCCGCCTCGATCGCCACCTTGAGCTTGGTGCCGACTCCGTCGGTGGTGGTCACCATCAAGGGATCGTCATAGCCGGCGGCGCGCAGGTCGAAGAGCGCTCCAAAGCCTCCCAGGCCCGCGTCAGAGCCGGGACGGCGAGTCGCCCTGGCCAGGGGCTTGATTCGCTCGACGAGCGCGGCGCCAGCGTCGATATCGACCCCGGACTGGGCATAGGTGAGGGAATTGGCGGTGGACGTCATGGAGGGCC
Organism: Pseudomonadota bacterium; assembly: GCA_021808285.1. Lineage (GTDB taxonomy): Bacteria > Pseudomonadota > Alphaproteobacteria > Caulobacterales > Caulobacteraceae > Acaudatibacter. The sequence goes on from JAKBBV010000009.1 coordinate 61,721, forward strand.
TTGTGGGTCTTCCGGGGGGTTAGGGCAAGGCGAGGTCATCGACTTGCGGAACGGAGCGCGCGAACGTCTATAAGGCTCCATGACCGTCATCACCACCACGCACGCCCTTGAGGCGTTCTGTCGCGAGATTTCCTCCGCTCCCTTCGTGGCCGTGGACACGGAGTTCATGCGGGAGACGACCTATTGGCCCAAGCTCTGCCTCATCCAGGCGGCGACGCCGGACCTGGCGGCGGCGATCGATCCCCTGGCGCAGGATATCGACCTCTCCCGTTTCCTGGACATCCTGCGCGACGCCAGGATCGAGAAGGTTTTCCACGCGGCGCGCCAGGACATCGAGATCTTCCACAATCTGGAGGCCATTCCACAGCCGCTGTTCGACACCCAGATCGCCGGCATGGCGGCGGGCTTTGGCGAGCAGATCGCCTATGACGCCCTGGTGCGTCAGATGCTGAGGCTGGAGATCGACAAGTCGAGCCGGTTCACCGACTGGTCGCGACGCCCCCTGAGCGCGGCGCAGATCGACTATGCCCTGGCCGACGTCATCCATCTGGCGACCCTGTATCCCCGACTGCGGGCGCAACTGGCCGAGAGCGGCCGCCTCGACTGGGTCGGCGAGGAGATGGCGGCGCTGACCGATCCGGCCCTTTACGACACCGATCCGGAGCGGGCCTGGCGCCGGCTCAAGCCGCGGCGCCACACGGCGCGCTATCTGGCCGCCTTTCGCGCCGTGGCGGCCTGGCGCGAGCGCACGGCCCAGCAGCGCGACCAGCCGCGCGGCCGGATCCTCAAGGATGAGGCCATCGATGAGCTGGCCACCCAGGCCCCCACCGACCTGGAAGCTCTCTCGCGCCTGCGCGCGGTTCCCAAGGGCCTTCCGGGGTCCAGGTTCGGCGCCGAGATCGTCGAGGCGATCGCCAAGGCTCTGGTGGATCCCGAGGCCTATGCCCCGAAGATCGATCGCGAACGGGCCCCTTCGCGTCCAGCCTCGGGCGCGGTGGTTGAGCTGCTGAAGGTGCTCCTCAAGGCGCGCGCCGAGGAGTCGGGCGTGGCCTCCAAGCTGATCGCCACGGTCGCCGACCTCGAACGCATCGCCGCGGAGGGAGAGACGTCCATACCGGCCTTGGAAGGCTGGCGGCGGGCGGCGTTCGGCGAGGATGCGCTACGGCTCATGCGCGGCGAGCTGGCCCTGGTCCTGGATGGTTCGCGCCTGCGGGTCGTGGAGGTGCGCCGCGCGCCCCGGGCGGAGTGAGGGTCAGCCCACGGCCTTGGCCAGCTCCGGGGCGAGGGTCCGCAATTTGAGGTCCTTGTTCAGGAGCGCGGCCAGGGTCTGGGCGCGCTTGGTCGTCTGATCGCCCAGCAGGATGGCGCTCCATTCCGGCTCGGTCTCCACCACGAGGCTGTTGGCCTTGATCTGCAGCCGGCACTTGTCGATCAGCTCCGCGCTCCGGCCCGAGAGGTCGCAGCCGAGCCGAATCGCGGCGCCCAGGGCGCGGGCGCGGATCTGACGCTCGGGGCTGAGAAGTCGATCGATGATTTCAGACCCGGGCGGCTGGGCTCGGGCCGTGTGGCGGGCGAAGGCGGCCTGGGCCAGGAAGGCGCGCTCGGCGTGGTCCATCCCGGCGATGGGTGCGCGCAGGGTCTGTTCGAACACCAGATCGGCGCGATGATCGGGGTGAAGCTGGGCCCCGAGCTCGGCCAGGCGACAGGCCGCCGCCAGGAGCACCGGCTCGCGGCCGCCAAAAACCGGCTCCAGACGGGAGAACGCCGGGGCGAGCCAGGCTTCCAGAGCGCGGCCAAGATCTTCGGCCACCGGACCTCGCCCGCCCAGATGGGCGCAGCCGGCCACCAGAGGGTCCTGGGCCTGGATCTCCCGGCTCATCGCCCGCCACAGGAGACCCTCGCGCAAGCCGAAGGCGGAGAGCGCGACGGTCTGAACGTCCAGGTGCTCGATCAGGCCCTGCAGGACGGCGGCGGCGTGCGGCAGGTCCTCCAGTCGGCGTTTGGAGATGCCGGGGATCCGCTCCAGAGAGCCGCGCGACTGCTGACTGATGAACCGGGTCGCGTCCAGGGCCTCGCGCCGGGCGATCTCATACTGGTGCACCACCTCCAGAGGGTAGTCGGCGAGGCGCATCTGCAGGAGGGCGAGGTTGCGCCAGGCCCCGCCGACGGCGTGCAGAACCTCGGTGCGATAGTGCGCGGCGATCGGCCACAGCTGCCGGTCGACAAAGGCGCGCACCTTCAAGGGGTCGAGCCTGGTCTCGGGACTCAGGGAAAAGGGTCCGAGCGGCAGGGTGACGCCCGGCTCCGGGCCTTCGGGCCCCAGGCGGATCAGCTCCAGGCTGGCGCCTCCCAGATCGCCCACGAGTCCGCGCGCTCCCGGGGCCCCGGCGAGCACCCCCATGGCGGAGGCCTGCGCCTCCTCCGCGCCGCTGAGGATCCGAAGGTCGAGGCCCAGCCGGTCCCGGACCCTGTCGCGGAAGGCCGGCCCGTCGGAGGCGTCGCGAACCGCGGCCGTGGCGGCGGCGAACACGTGCTGAGGCCTGGCCGCGTCGATCAGGGCGCGAAAGCGCGTCAGCACGGTCAGCGCCGTCTCGATCCCCGACGGCGAGAGCCGTCCCGTCCGCGCCAGGTCGCGTCCCAGACCCGCCAGGACCTTTTCGTTATAGACGCTCCAGATGGCGCGCCCGTCGAGGCGATAAAGCACGAGGCGAACGGAGTTGCTGCCGACGTCGATGACGGCGGCGTCGCTGTGGGTGGGTCTAGCGCTTGGGGCCGACATGTCGAAGCGCGCGCGGCAAGTCTTTCACCTTCTGCCCCCGACCCGAGAGCGACGGGTTGGTCATGAAATATTCGTGGGCGGAAAAGGCGCCTTTGCCGTTCCAGCCCGGCTGTCGGCGATAGTCCCCCGCCTCGTCCAGGACCCAGCTTTGGGCCTCATCGTTGAGATTCGCCACCAGGATCTGCTGCAGCACCTGCTGGTGCACCGTCGGATTCTCGATCGGGATCAGGGCCTCCACCCGGCGGTCGAGATTGCGCGGCATCCAGTCGGCGGAGGAGATGAACAGCTTGGCCTCCCGGGAGGGCAGGGGCCGGCCATTGGCGAAGGCGATGATCCGCGCGTGTTCAAGATAGCGGCCGATGATGCTCTTGACCCGGATGGTCTCCGACAGACCTGGAATGCCGGGCCTCAGGCAGCAGACGCCCCGCACCACCAGCTCGATGGGGACCCCGGCGCGGCTGGCTTCGTACAGCCCGTCGATGATCTCGGGATGCACCAGGGCGTTGAGCTTGGCCCAGATTCCCGACGGCCGTCCGGCGCGGGCGTGATCGGCCTCAGCCCGGATCAGACGCAGCAGCTCGCCCTTGAGGCTCACCGGGGAATAGCGCAGCTTCTCCAGGCGCGGCGGCTTGGCGTAGCCGGTGATGTAGTTGAACAGCTTGCCGGAGTCGCGACCGAGCGACGGGTCGGCCGTGAACAGGGACAGATCGGTGTAAACCTTGGCCGTGACCGGGTGATAGTTGCCGGTGCCGTAGTGGCAGTAGGTTCTGAGGCTCTCGCCCTCCCGCCGCACCACGATCGAGAGCTTGGCGTGGGTTTTGTACTCCATGAAGCCGAACACGACATAGACGCCCGCCCGCTCCATGTCCTTGGCCCATTTCAGGTTCGCTTCCTCGTCGAACCGGGCCTTGATCTCCACCACCGCCGTGACGTTCTTGCCGTTCTCCGCCGCCTCGATCAGGGCGGCCACGATGGGGCTGTCCTTGGAGGTCCTGTAGAGCGTCTGCTTGATCGCGATCACGTTCGG
>JAKBBV010000051.1 GCA_021808285.1 Pseudomonadota bacterium
CACCTCTACAACCACCACCGGCCCCACGGCGCGCTTGCCGGCCTCACCCCAGCCAGATACCTCGCCAAGCTACAGGCCGCAGAGACCGCCCCGTCTCACATGTGCTGATCCCGGACATGATCTTGCCCCTGCGGACATCCCCCGATAGGACCCGGCCCCCGAAGGCGTGCGGCGTTCATAGGGAGTCGCCTGGCGCCCGCGCATCGCATTAAAGACCTTGAAGGCAGAGCCCGATTCACCGTCTCCGCGATTCCGCGTCAACGCATCGGGCTCTGACGCGTGAGGGACCATGGCCCAGAGCCTGATCGAGATGCTGAGCCTCGAAGCCATCGAGGTGAACCTGTTCCGCGGCCGTGCGCCCCAGGGCCAGGGGCCGCGTATTTTCGGCGGCCTGGTGATCGCCCAGGCGCTCTTGGCCGCCTATCGCACGGTGGAGACGCGGCTTTGCCACTCTCTTCACTGCTATTTCATCCGTCCAGGGGATCCGGCCGCGCCGATCCTCTATGAGGTCGACCGGGCGCGGGATGGCCGTAGCTTCACCACCCGCCGGGTCACCGCCATTCAGCACGGGGAGCAGATCTTCAATCTCGCCGCCTCGTTCCAGGATGCGGAGGCGGGGGCCGAGCACCAGGACCCCATGCCCGACCTTCCTGATCCCGAGTCCTTGACCGCAGATCCGCGTCAAGGCGACTGGTCGCGGCCGATCGAGATCAAGCCGGTGGAGAGCGACTGGGGCGCGCCGGGCGCCGCGTCCTCGACCCAGAACATCTGGATGCGCGCGGTCGAGCCGCTGGGGGACGACCCGATCCTGAACCAGGCGGTGATCGCCTATGCTTCGGACATGTCGTTTCTGTCCACCTCCATGCGCCCGCACGGCTGGCACTGGCAGACGCCGGGGCTTCAAAGCGCCAGCCTCGACCACGCCATCTGGTTCCATCGGCCATCGCGGTTCAACGACTGGCACCTTTACGCTCAGAACAGCCCCTCCGGCTCAGGGTCGCGCGGCATGAATCTCGGCGCACTTTATCATCGCGACGGCGCGCGGGTGGCGACGACCGCTCAGGAGGGGCTGATCCGACTTCGTCCGCCGCGGAGCTGAGCTTCATGGGGATCAGGGCCGAACGGGCGATCCGAACCCTGATCCTGGCGATCGCCCTCGCCTGGTCGCTCCCCGCCCTGGCCAAGGACCCGTCCGCGCCGCCGCAGCCCGCCGCCTCGTCCCCGCCGTCCTCCGCCCCGCCGCCCCGGTTCGAGGATCCCGAGCTCGCGGCGCCGCTGGAGCCCCTGGACGCCTTCGCCGCCCGAGCGGCGTCTCAGGCCGCCGCGTCGCCCGCCCCGCCGCTGAAGGCCCGTAGCGCGCGGCTCGCCTATCGCCTGAAGATCACCGGTCTGCCGACCAGGCCGCTGTGGCGGCGGTTCACGCGCATCTCGCTTCTGGCCCGGGGGCGGGGAAGGGCGACCGACGCCGACCAGCTCGCCGCCCGAGCCGCTGAAGACGAACGCCTACTGGTGAGTTTTCTCCATTCGGAGGGCTATTTCGACGCCGCGGCGCGCCTTTCCTCGACGCCGGGGACCGCACGGGATCCGCGCGAGACCGTCACTCTGGCCGCTGAGCCGGGTCCTCGCTACGCCCTCGCCAAGGTCGAGGTCACTGGCCCCCCGACGGTCCCGCCGGGGCTGGCGGAACGGGCGCTGAACCTCCACCCGGGTGAGGCGATCGTGGCTCCGGTGATTTTGGCCGCCGAAGCGCAGGTCACGGCGCGACTTCCCCAGCAGGGCTACCCCTTCGCCAGGATCGGCGCGCACGACATCGTCCTCGATAACGACGCTCGGAAGGGGGACTACACCCTCCCTGTCGAGGCCGGAGCGCGGGCCCGGTTCGGGGTCCTGACCCAGGCCGGAAAGGCGGTGCTCCCCTTGTGGCAGCTGAGGGTCCTGCCGAGGTTCCGGGAGGGCCAGATCTACGACAGCCGTCAGGTCGATGACCTGCGTCGTGAGCTGATCGCCACGGGGCTCTACGCCACCGCTGCGGTGACGCCCATGGCCCCCGGCGCCGTGGCCGGGGATGGGACGGCTCCGGTCGATGTGCAGGTGGAGGGAACGCCGGCCAAGCCCCACAGTCTCAGCGGCGCTGTCGGATACCAGACAGGCCTGGGCGGCACGGCCGAGATCGACTGGACGGATCATGATCTCCTGCCGCCGGAAGGAGCCCTCACGGTCAGGGGCATGGCGGGCACGCAGCAGTCCCTGGCGGGGCTCACCTTCGTGCGCTCAGATCTTGGCCAACGCGACCAGAACCTTCAGCTCATCGCCCAGGTCTCGCGTGAGACGCTGGACGCCTATAACGCCGACGCCGTGGAGCTGGCCGCGAGTCTGGCGCGGGTCTCCACGCCGCTCTGGCAGAAGCTATGGACCTGGTCGGTCGGCGTGCAGGGCATCCTCAGCCAGGAGACGGGCTATGACCCCGCCGCCGGCGCCACAGTGCGTCGCACCTATGAGATCGCCGCCCTGCCGTTGCAGGTCCAGTACGACCGATCGAACGATCTTCTCGATCCCACGCGCGGCTTCCGACTGAGCGTCCAACCCATGCCCGAGGTCTCGGTCGGCGATGGCCGGCCGTTCATGGAGACGCTCATCAACGCCACCGCCTATGAGCCGGTCATGGATCACCTGGTCCTGGCCGGGCGCATTCAGCTGGGTCAGATCGGCGGCGCCGCCGTGCAGGACATCCCCCCGTCACAGCGCTTCTACGCCGGCGGCGGCGGCTCGGTGCGGGGCTATGCCTATCAGGGCGTGGGCCCCAAGGACGCCCAAGGGGCGCCCATCGGCGGGGTCGCCTCGACCCTGGTTTCCGGTGAAGCGCGGTTCCGCTTCGGCGATTATGGCGTCGTGGCCTTCGTCGATGGCGGCCAGGTCTACGAGAGCGGAACGCCGCGCTTCAGCGGGATGCAATACGGCGCCGGCCTCGGCTTCCGGTATTTCACCAGCTTCGGCCCTGTCCGGTTCGACGTGGCCGTTCCCCTGACCCGGCGTCCGGGCGACCCGCCCGCCGGGGTCTATATCTCTATCGGTCAGGCGTTCTGATGGGTGTGTCGACGCCACCCCCGTCCGCTTCCCGTTGGGCGACAGCGCTACCCCGCTTGAGACGCGGGCTCGCGATCCTGGCCGCCGGCGTCGGCGGTCTGGCGCTTCTCGTGCTGGTGATGCTCGCGGCCCTGGACACGGGGGCGGGACGCCGCGTCCTGGCGGCCCAGATCGGTCATGTGGACCTGGGCGGCGGGATCAGGCTGCGCGTGGCGAGCCTGGAGGGCTCGCTCTGGCGACGCATGACGCTTCGAGGGGTGACGCTGAGCGACCGGCGCGGCGTCTTCCTTCGCTCGCCCTCCTTGAGCCTGGCCTGGAGACCTGGGCGGCTGCTTCGGGGCGAGGTCCGCCTAGATCAGATATACAGTCCGGAGATCCGGCTGATCCGGCTTCCCCAACCCGGCCCCACGCCGGCGAGATCGCCGTCCCGATCACCGGATGTGCATCTGGACCTTGAGCGGCTTCGCGTGGACGCGCTCGATCTGGGTCCCGCGGGCCCGGGGGCGCCGCCGCCTTTGAGGCTGGATGCCAGGGCCGAGGTCCTGAAGCATCGGCTGAAGCTCGACCTGCGCGCCATGACCCCGGGGGGCGCCGGCCCTCCCGACCAGCTTGAGGCGCGGCTCGACCTGGCGCCGGATCAGGACAGGCTGGCGGCCCAGGCGCGCCTGATGGCCCCCCGGAACGGGGCCCTGAACCGTCTGTTGCAGCTGGATGGCGATCTCTCCGCGTCGCTCGAAGGCCGCGGCGACTGGCGGTGGTGGACCGGAGACGTGAGCGCGACACTGGGGGGGCATTCCCTGGCCGCGGCGCGCCTCTCCGCGCGGTCGGGGACGTTCCGCCTGAAGGGTCGGGCCGCGCCCGGTCTCGTCGTCCGCCAGGGCCCCTGGGCGGCGCTGGCGGCGTCACCGGCGATCTTCGATCTCGCCCTGCGTCCGGATCCCTCTCGTCGGACGAGGCTGGAGGCTCGTGTGTCCTCGGCAAGGTATGACGTTCGGACCGACGGGGAGCTTGATCTCGCCCATGACCGCTTTGAAGGCCTCGCGATCGCGCTGCGCCTGCAGGGGGATCAGACTCTGCCGGGGGGCGGCGCTCCCGAAGGCCCTCGTTCGGGAGGCCCCAATTCGGGAGGCTCTGATTCGGGAGTTGGGAGTCTCGGCGATCTGGCGGCGAGCGCGCGCCTCGACGGCGCCTGGTCGAACCCGTCCGCCATCGGGACCCTCAGCCTCGCCAGGCTCTCGGTCCAGGGCGTCGCCCTGTCCGGCCTCGGCGCGGCCTTCGAGACCCGTCCGGACACGGCGCGGGGGCGGCGGGTCACGCTCACGGCGCATGTGGCGGGAAGCCAGGGCCTGCCCCTCGGCCTGGATGCGCTGGCCGCCGGCTCTCGTCTGACGGCGGATCTCCGCCTGCGAGATCGCGCCGCTCCGGTCGGGGTTCTGTCTCTGGACGCTCCGCGTTTGCATGCCGGTCTGCGCCTCAGATCCTCCGCCAGGGGGCTGGCGGGAGATCTGGCGGCCCATGCCGCCGGATATGACCTGAACGGCCTTGGAGAGGCGGATGTGGATCTCACATCGGGCGTCGCCCTTGACGGCCGTGGCCGGCTCTCGCTCGACGGCGTGGTCGGGATCCGCGCGTTTCGAGCTCATGACGCCACACTGGACTCCATCCTGGCCGGCAGGGCCAAAGCCCAGGGTCGCCTGTCGCTGGCGGCCGATGGCGACGTCGCGCTCCATGATGTTGTCCTCGACTCGACCGGTCTGAGCATCGTCTCAGGAGAGGGGCGATTGTCGCCGGACGGCGCAGTGGCGTTCTCGCTGCGCGGGAGATCGCGGGACTATGGCCCGCTGACGCTCTCCGCAGGCGGAACGCTGGCGGCGCCGCGCCTGCGTCTTGAGGCCGCCAACCCCTCCCCGCTCGGCCTTCGTGACCTCGTGGTGGACGCGGCGCGACGGGACGGCTCGCCAGCCGGCGTCAGTGACTGGTCACTCCAGGCGGCGGGTGACAGCGATTACGGCCGCGCCTCGCTTGACGCCGCACTGCGTTTCACCGGGGCGAGTCTGTCGGCGCGCATCGACAAGGCGGGTCTCGGCCCGCTTCGCCTCACCGGAAAGGTCCGGATGCTGGCCTCCGGCATCCTGGCTGGCGATCTGACCCTCGCCGGGGCGGGATTGAATGGCGGGGCCCGGCTGGATGCGGTGAACGGGGTCCAGGGCGCGCGGGTGTCGCTGAGCGGTCGGGACGTGCGGCTGCCCCTGCGCCCTGATCTGACCCTGAGCCAGGGAAAGGCCGATCTCCTTCTGTCTCTTCCCCCCACCGGACCCACCCTGACCGGGTCGGTTCGCGCCGCCGGCGCGCGGTGGTCGGGGATGAGTCTGTCCCGGCTCGATCTCGATCTGGGCCTGCACAAGGGCTCCGGCCAGGTGCGGTTCAGCGCCGCCGGGTCCGCCGCCGCCGCCTTCGCCCTCAAGGGCGTGGCGGAGGTCACCCCCGGCCTCATTCAACTGTCAGGCTCGGGGATGGCGGGGAAGATGCCGCTGAGACTGGAGGCGCCGGCCAGGCTGTATGCGACGCGGGATGGCTATCGCCTGGATCGCGCCGCGATCATCCTGCCACACGGGCGGCTGATCCTGTCCGGCCAAAGCGATGCCGCCGGAACGGGCGCCGACCTCGTCCTCGACTCCGCGGACCTGGCTCTGCTCCACGCCCTGGACCCGGACCTGGATGTCGCCGGCGCGGTCACCGGCGAGGCCCAGTTCACGGCCCCAAGCTCCGGCGCCATACCCACCGGGCGCCTCACCCTGCGGGTATCGAACTTCACGCGCGGGGGTGTCGCCGCCGTCGCCGCTCCAATGGACCTCGCCGTGCAGGGCGCGATATCGCCGGAGGGCGGCCGTCTGAGCGCCCTGGCCCGTCAGGGCGGATCGGTCATCGGTCGCGTTCAGGTGGCGCTCGACCATCCGGGAGCCGCGACGACTTCGGCCTGGTGGGACCGGCTGGCCATGTCCGAGGTGAGCGGAGGGGTGCGGTATCAGGGCCCCGCGGAGGCGCTCTGGGCCCTGGGCAGCCTCGGGGCCCAGACCCTGTCCGGCCCGCTGGCCATCGGGGCCGACGTCTCCGGGCGCCTGGATGCGCCGCAGCTTCGCGGCGTGGTGCGGGGGACGGGCCTTCGCTTCACCGATTCCGACCTGGGAATGAGCCTTCAGGATATCGACCTTGATGGACGCTTCGAGGGGGCGCGGCTGGAGCTTAACCGCCTTACCGCGAGGGCTGGGGAGGGGCAGATCAGCGCCTCGGGCTATGCCGATCTCACCGCCGCCAACGGTTTTCCAGTCCAGCTCGCTCTCAAGCTCAACCGTGCGCGGATCCTCGAGGGAGTGCCGCTGGACGCCACGGTGTCCGGCGCCGTGGATGTCACCCATGACCGGGCTACAGGCGGCCGCATCTTCGGCGCGCTCACGCTCGACAAGGCCAGCTACGCCATCGGAGGGGCCTCAGCCGACACCGTGATCGAGCTCACCGGGGTCCGGCGCAAGGGGGAGGCGGCCAATGCCGCTTCGGCGCAGGACGACGCCCTCGCCCGCGCCTCGCGGCCCAGCGCCTGGAAGCTCGACGTGGCGATTCGCGGGGGCAGCCATATCTTCGTCTCGGGCATGGGTCTGGACGCGGAATGGCGCGCGGCGCTGCGAGTTTCGGGGGACTTGCGAACGCCTCGCGTGACCGGCGACGTGGACCTGGTGCGCGGCAGCTATGAGTTCGCCGGCCGCAAGCTCTCCCTGTCGCGGGGGGTGATTCACCTTGACGGCTCCAATCCGCCCAACCCGACCCTGGACATTCAAGCCACGACCACGGCTGAAGGCGTGACCGCCAATGTGAATATCACCGGAACCGCGAACCAGCCGCGGATCACGTTCAGTTCAAGCCCCGCCCTCCCGGAGGATCAGGTCCTGGCGCGTCTGCTGTTCGGTGCGTCGGCGACCAATATCTCTCCGGTGCAGGCGGTCCAGCTCGCCGCCTCGCTCAACGCCCTGCGCGAGGGGGGGAGCGATCCTACCCAGAGCCTGCGCAAGGCGATCAAGCTTGACCGTCTGAGCGTCTACGCCGCCGATCCGACGCTCAATCGCGGGGCGGCGGTGGGCGCGGGCAAATATATCGGCTCCCGGGTCTATGTGGAGGTGACCACCGATGCCCGCGGCTATGCGGCGACCGAGGTCGAGGTGGCTCTGACAAAGGCCTTTCGCCTGCTGTCCCAGGTGGGCACGATGATCGGCGGAACGAGCATCAACCTTCAATACACCCGGCAGTATTGAGGCCGTCATGAACTATCGCCACGCCTTCCACGCCGGAAACTTCGCCGATCTGATCAAGCACGGGGTGCTGCTCCATCTGCTCGAAGCCATGACCGGCAAGGGACCGCTGACCGTCATCGACACCCATGCCGGGGCGGGCCTCTATGATCTCGATGGGCCGGAGGCGACCCGGACCGGCGAGGCTCAGGCCGGCATCGTGCGCCTCATGGCCGAGGCCGCGGCGCCGGCCGGCTTCGCCTCCCTGAAGGCCGCCGTGAGGAGACTGAACCCGGCCGGGCCGATCCGACTCTATCCCGGCTCGCCGCGGCTGATCTCCGATCGCCTGGGTCCGCGGGATCGCTTCATCGCTTTCGAAACGGAGCCGGTCGTGCACGCCGCGCTTCGCAAGACGCTTGACGGGGTCCGGGGCGCCGAGGCGGTGAGGGGCGATGGCTGGAAACTCGCGCGGGAGCGCGCGCCTCGGGCGCCGGCGCGGCTTCTGGCCCTGATCGACCCGCCGTTCGAGACAGCCGGCGACGGTGGACGGGCCGCGGACCTCACGCGCGGGCTGCTCCGGGTCAACCCCGGCGCCACGGTGGCCATCTGGGCTCCGCTCAAGGACCTCGCCAGCCTCTATGCCCTGTTCGCCCAGCTGGAGGAGGTCGCCAGGGGGCGTCCGCAAGCGATTGTGGAGGTCCGCTTGCGCCCTCCGCTTGATCCGCTGCGCCTGAACGGCTGTGCGGTGTTCGTCATCCATCCGCCGGCTGGGCTTGGCGAGGAGGTCCAGGCGATGGCCGATTGGCTGGCCCTGGCCGGTGGGGAGTCGGGGCGGGGGATCGTGACCCGGCGCGGGACGGAACCGCCCTAAGTCGCGGCCCCTCCGTCGCGCGCGCCTGAATCGCGCGCCCCTGAGTCGCCTCTCTTTTCCGCATCTGCGAGAGCTGCTATGCTGCGTCGCAATATGTCGTGGCGCGGGAGAGTCGCTGTGTTCTCAATGGAATCGCTATCGCCGCAAACCCTCCGCCGAGACGCGGAGAGGTCCATGCATCTTCCGATCGGTCTGGCCAGCCCGCTCTGGCTCGCGTTCGGCGCCGCGGCGGCGAGCGGCGTCGCCTATTGGTGGCTGTCGCGTCTGGGACGTCCGACAAACATCGAGGCGCGAAAGCCGGGGCCCGAGGGCGTCGCGGCCCTGGCCCAGCAGACATTGGCTCCGCAAACAGCTGAGGAGGCGGTCTCCGCCCCGGCAGCCGCCACGGACGAGTCCCCTGCGGCTGCGGCGGGCGAGACCGGGGATGACCTGACCTCGCTCAAGGGCATTGGACCGCGCATCGCCGAGGCCCTCAAGGTCCGCGGCGTCGCCACCTTCGAAGCCCTGGCCGCGTGGACGGAGGCCGACCTCGAGACGTTCGACGCCGAGCTGAATCTGCGGGGACGCGGGCGCCGGGACGACTGGCTGGGCCAGGCTCGCGCCAGGCTCGCCGCCTGATCGTCAGGCGGCGGGGGCGACCTGCGCGTAGCCGAGGTCGGCGTTCAGCGCCTCTAGGATCGCGGTCGCCGCGTCCGTCACCGAGGTCCCGGGCGGGAATATCAGCCGCGCCCCGGCATCCTTCAGCGCGGGGTAGTCCTGGGGCGGGATGACCCCGCCGACAACGATCATGATATCGCCGCGACCCAGCCGCTCCAGCTCCGCCTTCAGCTCAGGGATCAGGCTCAGGTGGCCGGCGGCGAGGGAGCTGGCCCCCACCACGTGAACCCCCGCCTCCACGGCCCGCCGGGCGGTCTCGGCCGGGGTGGCGAAGAGCGGCCCCGCCTCCACCGAAAACCCGAGATCCGAAAAGCCGGTGGCGATCACCTTCTGGCCCCGGTCATGTCCGTCCTGACCCATCTTGGCCACCAGGACTGAGGGCGCGCGGCCATCCGCCTGGGAGAAGTCGGCGACCAGGGCGCGCACCTGCCGCACCTTGGGGCCATCGCCGAGGGCGGCGGAATAGACGCCCCTGACCATGTCCGGCCGGGCCTCGTGGCGTCCGAACACCCGCTCCAGCGCCAGGCTGATCTCCCCGACCGTGGCCCCCGCCCGCGCCGCGTCCACGCTGAGAGCCAGGAGATTGCCCGTCCCGCGCGCGCCGGCCTCCAGGGCGACGAGCGCCGCGGTCGCCTTGTTTGCGTCACGCTCCGCCTTGAGCGTCTCAAGCCGCGCCAGCTGGGCCTTGAGGGCGGCGCTGTTGTCGACCGCCAGGATCGGGATGTCGGCCTCGCTCGGCGGCGGGAACCGGTTCACTCCGACAAGGGTCTGAGCCCCCGAATCGATGGCCCCCTGGATGCGGGCCGCGGACTCCTCGATCCGCAGCTTGGGGATGCCCGCGGCGATGGCCTTGGCCATGCCCCCGGCCGCCTCCACCTCGGCGATATGGGCGAGCGCCCTGGCCGCCAGGTCGTGGGTGAGGCGCTCCACATAATAGGAGCCGCCCCAGGGGTCGATGAGGCCGGTGATGCCGCTCTCGATCTGCAGGAAGAGCTGGGTGTTGCGCGCGATCCTGGCCGAAAAGTCGGTGGGTAGGGCCAGGGCCTCGTCCAGGGAGTTGGTGTGCAGGCTCTGGGTGTGGCCGGCGGTGGCCGCCATGGCCTCGAGGGCGGTGCGCGCCACATTGGTGAACACGTCCTGGGCGGCCAGACTCCAGCCGCTGGTCTGGGTGTGGGCGCGCAGCGAGATCGACCGGTTGTCCTTGGGTTGGAAATGCTCGGTCAGCAGCTTCGCCCAGAGCAGGCGCGCGGCGCGCTGTTTGGCCACCTCCATGAAGTGGTTCATGCCGGCGTTCCAGAAGAACGACAGGCGCGGGGCGAAGGCGTCCACGTCCAGACCCGCCGCCACGCCGGCGCGCACATAGTCGAGGCCGTCGGCCAGGGTATAGGCCAGTTCCAGATCCAGCGACGCCCCCGCCTCCTGCATGTGGTAGCCGCTGATCGAGATGCTGTTGAAGCGCGGCATCTCCTTGGAGGTATAGGCGAAGATGTCCGAGATGATCCGCATCGAGGGTTCGGGCGGGTAGATGTAGGTGTTTCGGACCATGAACTCCTTGAGGATGTCGTTCTGGATGGTCCCGGAAAGCGCGCTGCGGGCCACGCCCTGTTCCTCCGCCGCCACGATATATAGGGCGAGGATCGGCAGAACCGCCCCGTTCATGGTCATCGAGACGCTCATCTTCTCCAGGGGAATGCCGGAGAACAGCACGCGCATGTCGAGGATCGAATCGATCGCGACGCCGGCCATGCCCACATCGCCGCGCACCCGGGGGTGGTCGGAGTCGTAGCCCCGATGGGTGGCCAGATCGAAGGCCACCGACAAGCCCATCTGCCCGGCCGCCAGGTTTCGCCGATAGAAGGCGTTGGAGTCCTCGGCGGTGGAGAAGCCGGAATATTGCCGGATCGTCCACGGATTGGTGGCGTACATGGTCGGATAGGGTCCGCGCACGAAGGGCGCCAGACCCGGATAGCCCCCGACGAAGTCCAGCCCCGCGATGGCCTCGGGGCCATAGATGGGCGCGATGGCGAGGCCTTCTGGCGGGGTCCAGGCCGGGCCCTGAGGCGGCGCGGAGGGCGCCGGCCGAACATCGTCGAAATCGAGTTTGGTGAAGTCAGGCAGGCTCATGCGCGCGCCTCCTGGGCCAGGTCTTCGAGTCGGACCGGGGTCAGCGGAGGGCAGACCACGCCGGCGCCTCCGGGCGAGGGGTCGGCCGGGGGACGGGGCCTTTGCGCCGGCGCCGGAAGCGGCGCTACGGACGGCGCGAAATCCGTGATGCCCAGAAGCCGCCGTCGGCCTTCGCGGTAGTCCAGGATCAGCGCGTCGCGGGCCTGGCCGACAGCCAGGGCGATGTCGCCGCTCTGGAGCGCCTCGGCGAGACCTCCGGCGGCTTCGATGCGACGGAACTCCCGCCAGGCCGCCCGGGCGAGGGCGTCGCTGTGGCTCTCCAGAGCCCAGGCGCCGCCGGCGGGATCGGCCACCCGTCCGATCTGGCCCTCGGCCATCAGGACCAGCTGCACGTTCCGCGCCAGGCGAAGGCTTTGGGCGTCGCCGCCGCCCAGCCAGGCATCGTGCGGTTCGAGCATCACGGCGTCGGCCCCGCCGACGGCGGCGGCGAAGGCTGCGGCGGTGAGGCGGACGAGATTGGTCCAGGGCTCGGCCCTCGTCAGGGCCCGGCGCGAGGCCCGCGCTTCCAGACGCACCGGCGCCTCGACCCCGCCGGCGGCCGAGAGCCGGGCGAACACCGCCCGCGCGGCCCGCAGCTTGGCGATGGCGGCGAAGGGCTCAGGCTCCACGGCGAGACCGAAGGTCAGGCGCGAGAAGGCTTCGGCGGGCGGCAGGCCGGCGGCGGTCATGGCGCGCGCATAGGCCACGGCGGCGGCGGCGGCGAAGGCGATCTCCTGGGCGGGCGTGGCGCCGGCTTCGTGGGCGACCTGTCCGGAGGCGAGACACAGGCTCGACCGGGGATAGATTTCGGCGAGGCGGGCGGCCAGTGCGGCGCAGGCGCGGATCTCCTCGCCGAGCCCTCCTGGCCAGGCGCCGGCCTCCGCGAAGGCCGAGAGCGGATCCAGATGAAAGGCGAGGCGCGCGGTGGGCGAGGCTCTGGCCGCGGAGTCGAGCGCCCGCGCGGCGGTTCGCCCGGCGGCGCCCGGGTCCAGGGCCACGGCGGCGATCTCCGGGGCCACGTCCTGGAGGATGGCCGGAATATCGGCCGGATCTCCCTCGATTCGCAGAAGCAGGGAGCTGGCGCCGCCCTCGAGGGTCTCGCGCGCCTCGTCTCGCGCCGCGGACGGCTCGGAGGTCGGAACCAAGGCGCGGATATCCCAGGCGAGGGCGTCCGCCTCCAGGGGCGCGCGCAGCGGTCGGGGCTCCAGGACCCTGGGAGAGGCGACGGAATCGCCGAGCGCGGGCAGGACGAGGCCGTCGGCTGTGCGCCGCGCCAGGCTGTCCGCTCCGGCCCCCTTGAGCGTCTTGGCGACCAGGGCAAGCCAGGCCTCGCGGTCGGGCGGCGGGAAGGCTTGGGCGAGGCGCAGGGTCTCGTTCATGGCGGCCGTCATGCACCCCGACCTCGCGGCAAGGTCAAGAGGCGCCGGTTCGCGGAGGTCCGTTTTGCGACCGTCAGGTCCGGCGCGCGTCCGTGTCAGGCCCCACGGAGGGGTCCCCGTCGCGCATGCGGCGGACCTCCTCGGCGATATCGCGCGGCCATGCCGCCAGCCGCGCCTCCAGCCCCGGCCCGTCATGGGCGAAAAGACTCCGCGCCGCCTCCTCGAAGCCGACAAGATCGCCGGCCAGGGCCGACATGAAACGATAGGCCGCCTCCATCCTCCCCCGCTCGCTCTCGGCCTCGGCCCTGAGCGCCGCCTCCACCAGGCGTCGCAGCGCCACCGAGGCGCCTCCGCCCTGGCGCGCCAGCCACTCCCAGTGACGCGGCAGCAGGGTGACCTCACGGGCCACGACCCCCAGGCGCGGTCGTCCTCGCGAGGACGGCGCTGCGGCATATCGCGAGGCGACATCGTCCGCGCGTCCCCTCAGGTCGAGGTCGACCACGGCGCCGGACTGGCGGTCGAACACGAGAAGCGGCATCGCCGCGTCCTCGCCCTGAGCCCGCCAGGCCATGGCTGCGACCTCGGCGAGATCGCCCGTCGCGACGCGCGCCGTTCCACGAAACGCGACATAGCGGCCGGGCGGCGGCCTCCGAGCCGGTCCGGGGTTTTGGTCGGTCCTGTCCGCCTCTTTACCCAAGCGCGGTTCACCTCTTATATTATCCGGGTAAAAATGGGGTTATACATGGATCGTCGGAGCCGCAAAGAGGTCATCTCCGCCTATAAGGAGCGCAAGCCCGCCCGCGGCGTCTTCGCCGTCATCTGCGGGGCGACCGGCGAGACATGGGTCGGTCAGAGCGGCCGCCTGGACACGGTGAAGAACCGCCTGTGGTTCGCCCTTCGGACCGGGACGAGTCCGCATGTCACGCTCAAGGCGGCCTGGACCCTGCATGGCGAGGCGGCGTTCCGCTTTGAGGAACTGGATCGCCTCCGTGACGACCTCTCGCAGATCGCCGTGACCGACGAACTCAAAAAGCGCCTCGCCCTCTGGCAGGCCCGTCTGGGCGCGACTCAGATCTAGAGCGGATCGCCCTCGCCGGGAGCGCGAACGCCCCTCAGCCGTTCAATGAATAGCCCGCGGAGCGAACCGTGCGGATCGGATCGGGTCCGTGGGTCTGCGCGCCGCGGCTGAGCGCACGGCGCAGGCGCCCGATATGGACGTCCACCGTCCGCGCTTCGACATAGACGTCCGAGCCCCAGACCGCATCGAGAAGCTGCTCGCGGGAGAACACGCGGCCGGGATGCTGCATCAGATGGTCGAGCAGGCGAAACTCGGTCGGCCCCAGGTGCACGTCCTCGTCGCCGCGCGTGACCCGGTGGGCGACGCGGTCGATGAGGATGTCGCCGTGCTTTACCTTGTCCTCCGCCAGGCCGGGCCTCAGACGCCGCAGGACCGCACGCAGACGGGCGACCAGTTCCGCCATGGAGAAGGGCTTGACCACATAGTCGTCCGCGCCGGTGTCGAGGCCGCGGACGCGATCGCTTTCCTCTCCCCGGGCGGTGAGCATCACCAGAGGTATGTTGCGCGTTTCCGCCCTCTGGCGCAGGCGCCGGCAGATCTCGATGCCCGAGACCGTCGGCAGCATCCAGTCGAGCAGGATGAGGTCAGGCGGGGACTCGTCGATGAGGACGAGCGCCTCCTCGCCGTCGGCGCAAAGCACGACGCGATAGCCTTCCTTGCCCAGATTGTAGCTGATCAGAGTGGCCAGGGAGTCCTCGTCCTCGACCACCAGCACCGTCGGACCGAGTGTTTCCGCGCCCATGGTTTCCCGCCTCATGCCTCGGCTTTCATCAGGGCGTCGGACTTGGGCCGCTCCTCGGTCAGTTCCACGCCGGTGATCTCGAAGTGGAGAATCTCCGCGATATTGGTGGCGTGATCGCCGATCCGTTCGAGATTCTTGGCCACGAAAAGCAGGTGGGCGCAGGCCGCGATCGTCCTGGGGTCGCCCATCATATAGGTGAGCAGTTCCCTGAAGATGGTGTCGTAGTGTTCGTCGATCTCGTGGTCGTTGCGCCAGACCGTGACGGCCAGCTCCACCTCGCGCGTGGCCAGGGCGTCGAGCACGGTCTTTAGTCGGGCGCTGACCAGCTCGCCCATGCGCTCGATCGAGCTGGTGAGCGGCGTCAGAGGCTCCGACTCCACGATCACCACCGCGCGCTTGGCGATGTTTTTGGCCAGATCGCCGATACGTTCGAGATTGGAGCTGATCTTCATCGCCGAGACGGTGTGGCGCAGGTCGTCGGCCACCGGTTGGCGCAGGGCGATCAGACGAATGGCGCGGCGCTCGATCTCGCGCTCCAGAGCGTCCAGCCGGGCGTCGCGGGCGATGACCGAGGCGGCGAGGCCGGGATCGCCCTCGCCGATGGCGCGGATGGAATCCGCGACCTCCGCCTCCGCCAGGCCGCCCATGCGGGCGAGTTCGGCGGTGATGGCGTCCAGTTCCTCGTCGAAGGCTTTGACCGTGTGTTCCATGGCCGCGACGGACCTCATTTCTGGCGCCCCGAATCGGCGAGGGCGGACTCAAGAGCTGGCTACTACAGGTTTGTGACAGGTTGACGGTCCCGCGGGAATGGCGCCTCAGCCGAACCGTCCGGTGATATAGTCTGATGCCCGCTGCGTGACCGGCCGGGTGAAGACCTGCTCGGTTTGTCCGAACTCCACCAGTTCGCCCAGATACATGAAGGCGGTGTATTTCGAGACCCGCGCCGCCTGACCCATATTATGGGTGACGATGACCACGGTGTGATCCGCCGCCAGGGCCCCGATGGTCTCCTCCAGCTGGGCGCTGGAGATGGGATCGAGCGCCGAGGTCGGCTCGTCCAGCAGCAGCACCTGCGGTTTCACCGCCAGGCAGCGGGCGACGCACAACCGCTGCTGCTGGCCGCCGGAGAGGCCCAGGGCCGAGGCGTGGAGCTTGTCCTTCACCTCCTCCCACAGCGCGGCGCGGCGCAGCGACTCTTCGACCCTGGCGGCCAGCTCGCCGCGGCTCAGGGATTCGTGAAGGCGGACCCCGAAGGCCACGTTGTCGAAGATCGACATGGGGAAGGGCGTGGGCTTCTGGAACACCATGCCGACCCGCTCTCGCAACCAGCCCAGGCTCAGACGCGGGCTCAAGAGATCCTCCCCGTCCATCATGATCCGGCCCGTCGCCTTCTGGCCCGGATAGAGCGCGTACATGCGATTGAGAATGCGCAGGAGGGTCGACTTGCCGCAGCCCGAGGGACCGATCAGCGCCGTGACCGCGTCGCGGGCGATGCCGAAGCTCACCTGTCGCAGGGCGTGCGTGCGGCCATAGTGGAAGTCGACTCCCCGCAGGGCGATCTTGACCTTGTCCTCGGCGATCTCGGCGACGTAGGTCTCGGGCCGCCCCTCCGGCGGGCGGACGGGGGCGGTCTCGGGCGGGCGAGAAAGGTCCGTCGGCTCCAGGCTCATCCGAAGCGTCCCGAGATATAGTCCGAGGTGCGGCGCTCTGCAGGCGAGGTGAACAGGGCCCCCGTCTCACCCGCTTCGATCAGTTCTCCTTCGTACATGAACAGGGTTCGGTGCGAACAACGCGCCGCCTGCTGAAGGTTGTGGGTGACGATGATAACGGTGACCTCGCGCACCAGGTTGTCCAGCAGCTCCTCGATGCGAAGGGTCGAGATCGGGTCGAGTGCGGAGGTGGGCTCATCCAGCAATATCACCTGCGGACGCACAGCCAGGGTGCGGGCGATGGAGAGCCTCTGCTGCTGGCCGCCGGAAAGGCCGAGCGCCGAGGCGTTCAGCTTGTCCTTCACCTCGTCCCAGAGCGCCGCCTGACGCAGGGCGCCCTCCACCCGGTCGTTGAGGGCGGCGGGGCTCAGCCGCTCAAAGTGCTTCAGGGCGAAGGCGACATTGTCGCGTATCGAGAGGGGAAAGGGCGTCGGCTTCTGGAACACCATGCCGATCTCGCGGCGCAATTCGGTGACGGAGATGTCGGGATCGAGCAGGTTGCGGCCCTCGAACCCCACCTCGCCGGTGGCCCTCTGACCGGGATAGAGGTCGTAGATCCGGTTCAGACTCCGCAGCAGGGTGGATTTCCCGCAGCCTGAGGGACCGATGATGGCTGTGGTGCGGTTGGCCGGGAAGTCGACGCTGACCGACTTCAGGGCGCGGCGCGCGCCGTAGAAGAAATCCAGATTCCGCACTGCGATCTTGGGCGCGGGCCCGGACTCCGGAGGGAGGGGCGGCTCGGCCAGGGTCGAGATGTCGCTCATCGGCCGCTCCTCTGGCGGAACAGCAGCCGCGTCGCCAGGCCCAGGATCAGCACGAACACCATGACCAGAAAGGCGCCGGCCCAGGCCAGGGCGTGCCAGTCGTCATAGGGGCTCATGGCGTACTGGAAGATGACCACGGGGATGTTGGCCATGGGCGTCGCGGGATTGGCGCTCCAGTACTGGTTGTTGAGGGCGGTGAAGAGCAGGGGCGCGGTCTCGCCGCTGATCCGGGCCACACCCAGGAGCAGGCCCGTGATGATGCCCGGTCGCGCCGCGCGCACGATCACCGACCAGGTCACCTTCCAGCGCGGCAGCCCCAGAGCCAGGGCCGCCTCGCGCGTCTCCGGCGGCACCAGTTCGAGGGCGAGCGCGCTGGAGCGCACCACGATAGGCAGCATGATCATGGCCAGGGCCACGCCGCCGGCATAGCCGGAGAAGTGGCCAAAGGGCACGACGAAAAGCTGATAGACAAAGAGGCCGATGACGATGGAGGGCGCGCTCAGAAGGATGTCGTTGACGAAGCCGACCACCTCGGCGAGCCGCGTGCCGCGCTTGTATTCGGCCAGATAGATGGCCGCGAGCACGCCCACCGGAGTCGCCAGGGCGACGCCCAGGACGACGACGATGACGCTGCCGAACAGGGCGTTGGCGAGTCCGCCGGGAGAGCCGGGGGCGGGCGTCATCTGGGTGAAGAGGGTCGGCCTCAGGGCCGAGGCGCCCTGGCTCACCGTGGTCCAGAGGATCCAGGCCAGCCAGAACAGCGCAAAGGCGGTGGCGAAGAGCGACAGGGCGATGA
>JAKBBV010000102.1 GCA_021808285.1 Pseudomonadota bacterium
CTCACCCGCGCGCCGGTCGAGCCCCCGCGCCGCGCCTGAGGCCCCTCACACCGGCGTCACCTCGATGATGCGGAAGGGGCGCTGCACGCCGTCGGGCTCGGTGACCGAGATATAGTCCCCCACCGCCACGCGATGCCGGTCGAGCTTGAAGAGCGGCTCTTCGTCGTCCGGTCCGCCGGCCTCGCCGCCAAAGTCGAAGCGCCAGCCGCGGCCGATGTGCTGGAGCCAGCCACTGGGGGTTTCGTGCTCGCCCATGTCCGGGTGAAACCGCCGCGCCCAGCACCGCCCCCTCACCCTCGGCCAGGCCTCGGCGTCGAGATAGCCATCCGCCGCCAGGGGCGCGACAAAGAGATAGCCGTGGCGATGATCGCCCTCGGGATGGTCGGGCGTCCGGCCCAGCTGCATCCGCACCCGCATCAGGTTCATCGTCTCGCCGCCTCGCTCCGGTCTCGCCGTCATCAGGGACCCGTCGGGACGGGTCTGGCCTTGAGCCAGGTCAAAGCCGCCCAGAGCCATCTCGCGGGGCGATGGCCAGGATCTCAGACGGAGGTCCCAGCCTGGGGTCCCAACCTGGGGTCCCAGCCTGGGGGCTCGGCCTGGGGCCTCAGCGGGGCGCCTTGGTGGTCCGCAGATAGGGTTTGTGCGTGACGAAGCCGGGGAAGCGTTCGGCCGCCTCGGCGTCGCTCACCGCCGTGGTGATGATCACGTCCTCGCCCGGCCGCCAGTCGGCGGGGGTGGCCAGGGGGTGGGCGGCGGTCAGCTGCAGGGAATCGATCACCCGCAGGATCTCATCGAAATTGCGCCCGGTGGCCATGGGATAGACGAGGATCAGCTTGATCCGCATGTCCGGGCCGATGACGAACACGTTGCGCACCGTGGCGTTGTTCGCCGCCGTGCGGCCCTCGGCCGCGCCCGGCTCGTCCGCCGGCAGCATGCCATAGAGCTTGGAGACGCTCAGATCGGTGTCGGCGATCATGGGGAAGTTGGGCGCCGTCCCTTGCGTCTCGGCGATGTCGGCCGCCCAGCGCGCATGGTTGTCGGCCGGATCCACCGACAGGCCCAGAACCTTCACGCCCCGCCTGTCGAACTCCGGCTTCAGCCGCGCCACGGCGCCCAGCTCGGTGGTGCAGACCGGCGTGAAATCC
Source organism: Pseudomonadota bacterium (assembly GCA_021808285.1). Classification (GTDB taxonomy): domain Bacteria; phylum Pseudomonadota; class Alphaproteobacteria; order Caulobacterales; family Caulobacteraceae; genus Acaudatibacter. Next base: position 1,146 of record JAKBBV010000102.1, read on the forward strand.
TTGGGGTGCGAGAACAGCACCACCCAATGCCCCTCGGCCCAGGCGTGGAAGTGCAGGGGCCCTTGCGTCGAGTCCTGCGTGAAGTCGGGGGCGAGGTCGTTGATCTTCAGGGTCATGTGGGCTCCTTCGGGGCGGCTCCGCCCGGCTCGCCCCGGACATAGGGTCCAGAGGCCCGGCCCGCCAGGGGCGGCGTCGCGCGGGGGCCCGCGCCAGGCGGGGAGCGGGGGCGCTCAGCCCAGGTGGCCGCTCTTGCGATAGAGCCGCGCGCCCGGCCCGCTGGAAAGGCCAAGCGTCGTCCCCGGCGGCCGGCGCAACCACGTCCCGGCGGCGAGGCGCCGTCCCTCCACCGCGATCTCCCCGGCGATGACAAAGATCTCGACCCCGCCGGGCCAGGCGCGCGGCGCGCCCTCATGGCCGGGCGGCAGGCGAACCAGGGCCGCCTCCTCCCAGGGCGCGGCGAACAGGACCGCCTCGGCGACGCCGTCGCCGGTCTCGCGCCACAGGGCCGGATCGCGCGTGTCGATCCGCACGGCCTCGGCCTCCTGCGGCGGCATCTGGCGCAGCTTCACGAAAATCGTCGCGCCGGGCGCGCTGGAGGGGGTGTGGCGCGAGCCGGGCGGGTTGCGCACGTAGAAGCCGGCGGGAAAATCCCCCGTCTCGTCGGAGAACACGCCCTCCAGGACCAGGAACTCCTCGCCCGCCCCGTGCGTGTGCGGCGAAAACGCCGAGCCGGGGGCATAGCGCACCACCGACGTGGCCCGCGCTGCCTCCTCCCCGTCGCGCTCCAGCAACCGCCGCTCCACCCCCGGCAGGGGCGAGGGCGTCCAGGCCAGCTCCGCGCTGGCGACGGTGGCGGGCAGGCGAAGATCGGCGTGCAGCTTCATGGGGCGGACCGGCGAGGACGAAGGGTGCGGACCCCCGATATCGGGTCTTTCGACGGCGCGGGGAAGGGCTGGTGGGGACCCATCCCTGTTCGTCTCCCTCTCGATAGAGGTTGCGCTTGATTTCGATTTCCCCCGGCTCGTCAGGCTGGCAACGGATCGGCGCCGCGGTCGAGCAAGGCCAGATAGTCCGAATAGGCGTAGATCCGGCCGCGTTGCCGTCCCGTGGTCTCGCGCACGACACCGATCTTGGCGAGATTTTCCAGCGCCGTGCTGGCGGTCGGGAAGGAGACGGCGAGCTTCTCGGAGACAGTCTGGATGGTGACGATCGGGCTGGCTTGCATCCCCCCGTCGCCGACTGCGCGCGCTATGATCGTTTAAGAGGCTCCCGTGCAGCGGCATGAGATGATTGAAGCCTTCGACCATCTGGGTCTGAAGGGCATGGCCGGCGCCTTCGACGAGACGGTCACCACAGGTCTTCAGCGCAACCGCACGGCCATGGAGATCCTCGCCGATCTGCTAAGGGCCGAGACGGCCCATCGTCAGGCCGCCTCGATCCGCTATCGGTTGAGCGCCGCCAAGCTCCCTGTGATGAAGGACCTGGGCGCCTTCGCCTTCGAGGGCTCGCCCATCAACGAGGGTCTCGTCCGGTCTCTGCACGATGGCGCCTTCCTCACCAACCATCGCAACATCGTCCTCGTCGGCGGAACCGGCACGGGCAAGACCCATCTCGCCGTCGCCATAACCGCCAACGTGGTGCGCGCCGGCGCGCGCGGGCGCTACTTCAATACCGTCGACCTTGTTAATCAGCTGGAGGACGAGGCCCGGCGTGGCCGGGCGGGGGCCCTGGCCGCCCAACTCTCCCGTCTCGACCTCGTCGTCCTCGACGAACTGGGCTACCTGCCACTCGCCCAAGCTGGCGGACAGCGGCTCTTCCATCTGGTCAGCAAACTCTATGAGCGCACCTCGGTAATCATCACCACCAACCTCACCTTCGGCGAATGGCCCAGCGTCTTCGGCGACGCCAACATGACCACGGCGCTCCTCGACCGCCTCACCCATCATTGCGACATCGTCGAGACCGGTAACGACAGCTGGCGGCTCAGAAACCGAAACTGATACCACCCCAGGCCAGGCGAGTTATCCACAATCCGCCCAACCTCCCCCCAGACCCCCCTCCGGGCCCAGCTGAGCCAAAGTCGCTCACCCCGCGGCGACGCGCTGCGCTAGCTGATGGCTGCGCGCATCGCCGCTCGACAGTCGGGATAGGGGGGCCCTATTCGGCGCCCAAGGGGGGGCCCAATTGGAAGCCGTTTGACAAGAAAGGCGATATGGCCGTCGAGGCGGAAGCGCTGCTGGCCGAC
>JAKBBV010000052.1 GCA_021808285.1 Pseudomonadota bacterium
TCGCGGTATGACAAGGTGGGCCCGGCGGGAGACGGGGCGGACTACATCAACTGCCCCCTGGACCGGGACGGCTATCTTCGGTTTGTCGCCGCCCTCCTGGAGGCGCCCAAGACCCAGTTCCACCCCTGGGAGGAGGCGCCCTATTTCGAGGGCTGTCTGCCGATCGAGGTCATGGCCGAGCGCGGGCCGGAGACCCTTCGGCACGGTCCGATGAAGCCGTTCGGGCTGACCAATCCGCGCGCGCCGGAGCGAAAGCCCTACGCGGTCGTGCAACTGCGCCAGGACAACCGTCTCGGCTCTCTCTGGAACATGGTGGGCTTCCAGACCAAGATGAAGCACGCCGCGCAGGTCGAGATCTTCCGAACCATCCCTGGCCTCCAGGACGCGGTGTTCGCCCGTCTGGGCGGTGTGCATCGCAATACCTTCCTGGATAGCCCCCGGGTCCTCGACGGCGCGCTGCGACTGCGCGCCGATCCGCGCCTCCGCTTCGCCGGCCAGGTCACCGGGGTCGAGGGCTATGTGGAGAGCGCGGCCATGGGTCTCCTGGCCGGGCGGATGGCGGCTGCCCAAGCGCGCGGGGCGGAGTTCAAACCGCCGCCCGGGACGACGGCCCTGGGCGCGCTCCTCGTCCATGTCACCGGCGGCGCCCTGACCGGCTCCGGGAGCGCCTTTCAGCCGATGAACATCAATTATGGCCTGCTGCCTCCGCTGGTCGAGGACGACGCCCCCAGCGCGGTGTCGCGCCGGGCCCGCGGTCAGCGCGGGCGAGATCGCAAGGCGGCGCTGAGCGCCCGGGCGCTGCGCGACCTCGACGCCTGGCGGGAGACGATCCCCCTCGCCGCCTGACGAGACGCCCGAACCGGGGGGGAGGGTTCAAAGGCGACCCAATACCACAGCGCGAATCAGGCGCAGACGTCGCATCAGGGGGGCCTCAAGCCGGGGGTTGCGGCTGCGGCGGGCCAGGGTGGCGGCGACCACGGCTGGAAAGCCCGCGACCGGCAGGCCGCTCAGAGCCTGATTCGCGGCGGCGAGGGTCTCGTCGAGAGCCTCGGCGAGACCGGGAAAGTCGGGGATGCGGCGATAAATCTCGCCAAGCCCCTCGGCGCGGCCGGACAGCTCACCGGCGAGCGGATCGGCCTGAGGCGCCAGGAGGCGCAGGGCGGCGCGGGCCAGGACCCCGCTCCCGGCATCCGCCCAGGCGATGGCGGCCTTCACATCGGCTGGCGGCCCATAGAGGTCCCGGCGCCGGGCCTCAACGACCTGGTGCAGCTGCGGGACCAGCGCCCGGTGACGGCTGGCGAGGCTGGCGAGCGCCTCAGCAACGGGCTGGGCGGGGGAGGAAGCCCCGGCGCTCAGGGTGTCGATGACCTCGTCCCACCAGGCCAGGCGAATCTCCGCTGCGGGGGGCGAACGCGTGATCCGCGCCGCACGTCGCAGCTCCAGATCGAACCCGTAAAGGGCGAGGACGTCGGCCCTCGCCCGCTTGTCGGCGATGAAGCGGGTAGCGAGCCACCGGTCGGGATCCTCCCGACGCAGCGCTCGCTCAAGCCCGTCCTCTTGACCCAGGGTCCGCTCTCGTCGCGCCTGACCCGTCAGACCCCGTAGAAGGTCTGATACATGGCCATGGCCGTGAGCATGGGCAGAGACAGAAGGGTGTTGGTGCGCGAGGCCAGAGTGGCGATCCGCGCCGCCTTGGCCTTGGCGTCGGCGTCAGCCTCCTTGATGCCCAGAGCGATCTTCTGATTGGGCCAGATGATGCCCCAGACATTCAGGAACATGATGATCGCCAGCCACACGCCGATCCCCATCAGGGAATAGCCCGCCTTGGCCGAACTCCAGCCGCCCATCATTCCGAACGAGAACACGTTCTCCGCGTAGTCGCGACCGTTGAGGATGGCGATGCCGAGGCCGGCCAGGACGGTCATCAGGGCCGCCCAACGGAACCAGAACAGGGCTTCGGGCGCGATGTGTTTGCTCACCGCCGGCTTCAGCTCATTCGGGATCTGCGGCATGACGCGGATCTGAACGAAATTGAAATAGTACAGCAGCCCGATCCACAGGATGCCAAAGACGACGTGCATCCAGCGGAAGGTCGCCTGCCAGAACATCAGGTCGAAGCCGCCGTGGGCCTTGCCGAAAGATACGATCATGATCAGCGCCAGGACGACGCTGAGAATCATGGTGTTGCGAAAATTGGTCAGCAGTCCAGCCATGTTGCTCCCCTTTGTGGCTTCTGCATTCCGAGCCTGGCTTGACCATATCCCCCCCAAGGAGGCGCGCAAAGCCAAGATCGCGTGAGACCCTGATCGTCCCACCGTCGCCTGGGCCTTGTTAGAGGGCCAGCATCGCCAGGGCCACTCTTCTTCCCTGCTCTCGCAGAACGCTCCAGGTCCGGGCGGCATTCGGCGTCGACATGAACTCCAGGCCCAAACTCGCCTCGCGCAGGACGGCGCGAACGGCGGGGGGCGGAAGGCCCTGTTCGGCGCCTGTCCCCAGCAGGACGAAGTCGCTGGCCTCCGCCCCGGCCGCCAGCACCTCGGCAAAGTCCTCGGCGGCGAGGTCGGAGAGGCTGTGTGGCCTCCAGTCTCGCGGCTCGTCCTGCAAGATCAGCAGCGAACCCGGCCGCCAGAGCCCCGAGACGCGAAATCCACCAGGTCCATAGGCGTCAAGGCTGGGCGCCTGGCGGGCCATGGTTCAAGGCGTCGTGGCCGGCTGCGGGGCGATCGGCTTGGCCGGCTCGTCATCGCGCCGCGTCCCCCACAAAAGGATGATCGGCGAGGCCACATAGATTGAGGAGTAGGTCCCGATGACAATGCCGAACAGCAGCACAACCGACAAAGGTCGAAGGGACTCGCCGCCGAAGATGGCCAGGCCCGACAGGGCCAGCAGGGCTGTCAGTCCGGTGATCACGGTTCGCGACAGGGTCTCATTCACCGACAGGTCGATCAGCTCACGCAGGGGCATGCGTTTGTATTTGCGACGATTTTCACGCAGCCGGTCGAACACGACGACGGTATCGTTCATCGAGTAGCCGATGATGGTCAGCAGAGCGGCGATGACGTTGAGGCTGAACTCCAGACGCAGCAACAGGATCAGTCCGAAGGACAAGGTCACGTCATGGAAAAGGGCGGCCACGGCGCCTAGGCCGAACTGCAGCTCGAAACGGAACCAGATGTAGATCAACATCAGTCCGATGGCGGCGAACAGGGCTTCGGCCCCACTGACCTTGAGCTCATCTGACACTTCCGGTCCCACCACGTCCGTGCGCGAGAAGTTCACCGGCCCCAGAGCCTGGGTCAGGGCGGTCTTCACCTGCGCCGCCACGGCGTTGGGCTCTTGGCCCTTGGGGGTCTGGAAACGAACGATGGCGTCGCTGGGCTTGCCGAACGCCTGAACCTGAACGTCGCCCAGATTGAGCCGATTGACCGCCCCTCGCGCCTTGGCCAGATCGATCGGGGCGCCGGATGTGTTCATCTCCACCACCGTGCCGCCCTTGAAATCAATGCCGAGATTGAGCCCCGGCTTGAAGAAGCCGACGCCTGTGGCGATGATGGCCAGGATCGACAGCGTCGCCGCCAGCCGCGCCAGGGCGACGAACGGGAACTTGCTGCCATGGGGCAGGATCTTGATCAGCGGCCAGACCGAGCGACCTTCCGAATAGATGGGCAGGGTGCGCGAACGGGTCACACGGAACCACCAGCCGATCAGCACCTGGGTGATGAGAACGGCGGTGAAAACCGAGGTGATGACGCCGATGAACAGGGTCCAGGCGAAGCCCTTCACCGGCCCGGAGCCGAACTGGAACATGATCGCTGCGGCCACCAGGGTCGTCACATTGGCGTCGATGATCGTCACCAGGGCGCGCGAAAAGCCCGCGTCGGCGGCGCTCATGGCCGCCCGGCCCTGTCGCACCTCGTCGCGCATGCGCTCATAGATCAGGACGTTGGCGTCCACCGCCACGGCCAGGGTGAGGACCAGACCGGCGATGCCGGGAAGGGTCAGCGTCGCCTGGGTGAAGCTCATGGCCCCGACGATCATCAAGCCGTTCACCACCAGGGCGATGGCCGCGAAGACGCCGAACAGGCCATAGGACAGGATGATGAACGCGAAGATCAGGGTCGCGCCGATGAGGATCGAGACCTGACCGGCCCGCACGGCGTCGGCCCCCAGTTCCGCGCCCACCGTATGCTGGGCGATGATGTTGAGGGGCGCCGGGAGGGCCCCTGATTTCAGCAGGAGAGCGAGGTTGTGGGCCTGCTCTTCGGTGAAGCGGCCGGTGATGTCCCCGCTGCCGCCGGTGATCGCCGAGCGGATGACGGGCGCGGAGATGACCCGGCCGTCGAGCACGATGGCGAAGGGCTTGCCGATGTTCTCCGCCGTGGTCTCCGCGAATCGCCGGGCGCCCTGGCTGTTGAAGGCGAAGTTGATATCCGGGAGGTTGTTCTCGTCATGGCTGGCGCTGGCGGCCGTGAGCATCTCGCCGGTCACCACGCTGCGCCGCTTGACGACATAGGCGACGCTGGCCCCGTCATCGCTTGGCAGCACCTCGTCGTCCGGCGGGATTCGGCCGGCCTGAATGTCCGCCTGCGACACATCGCCATCGACCATCTGGAAGGTCAGCTTCGCGGTCTTGCCGATCACCTCCTTGAGCTTCTCGGGATCGCTTTCTCCCGGCGCCTCGACGACGATCCGGGCGGCGCCCTGCTGGGTGATCAAGGGTTCCTTGGTGCCGAGCGCGTCGATGCGCTTGCGGATGATCTCGATGGAGCGGGTGACCGCGTCGCGCGCGGCGGCCTGTGCGGCCTGCGGCACGAAGGCGACCTCGATCGTCGCGTTGGGTTTGGTCTGGACGGTGACGTTGCGTCCGCCCGTGAGCATGGCCTCGCCCAGATTGCCGTTGAGCAGGGTGTAGGCCGCCTGGACCTTGGTCGGATCGGAAATCTGCACCTGCACGGTCTGACCGCGCAGGCCCAGGCCGCTGAAGTCGATATTGGCCTCGCGCAGGCGCGTGCGAACGTCTTCAGTCAGGTTGGTCAGGCGCTCGGCGTTAAGCGCGTTGGTGTCGACCTCAAGCAGCAGATAGGAGCCGCCCTGAAGGTCCAGGCCGAGGTTCAGCTTCTGCTGCGGCATCCACGACGGGAGGACGCCCGTCGGGACAATATTGGGCAGGGTGAAGAGGAGGCCGAAGAGGAAGGAGGCGAGGACGAGCAGGACCTTCCAGCGACTGAGCGCAAGCATCGGGATCGCCGCCGATCAGCCCTTGGCGTCGTTGGCCGCTTCGGCCTTGCCGCGCACCTCGTGGACCAGGGCCTTCATCACCTTGACCGTCACATTCTGGGCGACTTCCAGGCCCAACTCCTGATCCTCCACCCGCACGACCTTCCCGATCAGCCCGCTGCTGAGGACCACCGTATCGCCCCGCTTGATGCCGCCGATCTTGGCGGCGTGCTCCTTGGCCCGGCGCTGTTGGGGCCGGATCATCATGAAATACATGAGACCGATCATCAGCACGCCATAGAAGATAAGCTGACCCTGAGGGCCGCCCAGAAAGCCCAGGAGGCCGTCAGGAGCTGCGGCTACCGCCATAGGAAGAAGCGCCGGTGCGAGCATCGCCGGGATCAGGCTCATGAAAACTCCGAAAAAGACAGCCGCACCGGATCGTCCCGGCGGGCGGGAATGTGCGCGGAAGCTAGGCGTTCGACCCCGGTTTTGCAATCGGCGCGCTTTTGCAAGGGAGGCGGGAGGGCTAAGCCTTGGCCTATGAGCCCCCGCCGCCCGACATCCCCAGAGATCGACGAGAGCCTGCGCCGGATCGCCGAGGCGCTGGATCGGTTGGCGCCGCCGCCGCCGCCGCCGCCAGATTTCGCCGCCGCTCAGGTGTTTCGCCACGACGCGCCCAGCGGCCGTTTCGTGCCTGCCCCGCTCTTCCCGCTCCCCTTGGACCTGCTGGTCGGGGTGGAGTCGCAGAAAGCCCGCCTTCTGGAAAGCCTTGCCCCGTTCGCGGCGGGATACAGCGCCAATCACATCCTGCTTTGGGGCAGCCGGGGCGCGGGCAAGAGCGCGCTCGCCAAGGCGGCCTTCGCGCACCTCGCGGTGAACACACCCCTCCTGCGTCTCATCGAGGCGGACCGCGACGACCTGGCTTACCTGCCGGCTCTGTTCGAGGCGCTGCGCGCCAGACCGGAGCGCTTTGTCGTGTTCTGCGACGACCTGTCGTTTGAAGAAGGCGCCGCCGCCGCCAAGGCGCTCAAATCGGCCCTTGAAGGCGGAGTCAGCGGCCCGCCTGGCAATGTCATGCTCCTGGCGACATCCAACCGCCGCCACCTCATGCCCCGGGCGGATGTCGGCTCCGCCAACCCCCTGCTGGCGGCCGAGGATCGGGAAGAAGAGATCAGCGCCTCCGACCGCTTCGGGGTCTGGGTCGGGTTTCCGCCCATGACCCAGGACGACTATCTGGAGGCGGTGCGGGGCTACGCCAATCGCTTCGGCCTCGGGCTCGACAATCTCGAGGACCGCGCCCTCAAATGGGCGAAGCTGCGCGGCTCCCGGTCAGGTCGCATCGCCTGGCAGTTCAGCCGACAGATCGCCGGCGAACTCGGACGCGATCTACCGACCTGATTGAGGGGTGGCGGGATTGGTCGGCTCCTGGGCCGGGAGCGCGAGCATGGGGTCGATGGGTTTGGCTTTCTCGCCAGCGTTCGCCTTGTGGCGAATCTCGAAGTGCAGTTGCGGCGAGGTCAGGCCGCCGGTGTCGCCGACCGTGCCGATCTCCTCGCCCTGGGAAACGAACTGGCGCATGCGCACGCTCATGTGCTGGAGGTGAGCATAGGCGGTGACCCAACCGTCGGCGTGTTCGATCAGGACCAGATTGCCAAAGCCCGGGATCTGATTGCCGGCATAGACTACATCCCCGGCGGCGGCGGCGTGAACCGGGGCGCCCAAGGGGGCGCTGACGTCGATCCCGTCGTTGCGCACGCCAAGCCCCGAGACGCCGAACTTGTTGGCGACGGATCCCTGCACGGGCCAGATGAATCGGCCATGGGCCAGCGCCGTCACCTGACTGTCCGACAGCGTCGGTGAGGCCGAAACGGACGGCATCGTCGACGGCGCGGGCGTCGCGGCCCCTGACCCCTCCTGGGCGCGTTCGCGAGCGAGGCGGCCCTCCTCCAGGGCGTAGGGGCTAGGGGTGTAGGGCTCGCCATTGGCGACGACGCCGCCGCTCGGAGCGTAGACGGACCGCCGCGAGACCTCTTCGGTGATCGGGCCGCGGTCGTGGGCGTCGGCCGGGAGCGCGATCTCCTCGCCAGATCGAAGTCGCGCGCGCTCGGAGAGATCATTGATGTCGGCGAGGTCGCCGACGCTGACCGCGAATCGCCGGGCGATGACCGACAGCGTATCGCCGCTGCGCGCCACATAGGCCTTGGCGACAGGAATCTTCAGGTGCTGGCCAACGGTGAGGGCGTTGGGGTGCTTGAGGCGGTTGGCCTTGATGATCTCTTCGGGAGAGGCGTTGAGGTCGCGGGCGATCGCATCAAGATCGTCATGCGCGGCGACCGTGTACAGGCGATACATGCCCTTGGGGTGAACCACATCCCCTGTCGCGAGTCGCTTGGTCGTCTCGGGGCGGTAGGTCGGAGGCGCAGGCGACGCCAGCGGCGGCGGCGGGGCCTTGGGCGCCCGGAACGATCCCGGCGGGGTTGCGGCGGGCGGCGGGGCGCTGGTCTCCGGCACAGCCGGCAAGGCGGAGCTCTCGACCGCGGCCGAGGATGGACCGGGCGGGGGCGAAGGCGCGGGGGCGGCCCCGGTCTGTGGCGAAGGCGTCGCGCCCGGGAGGGTCGAGGTTTGGGCGGGCGAGGACTGGGCGGGCGAGGACTGGCCGGGTGAGGATTGGGCAAGCGCGGCGCCCGTCGCCGGGGCCGGGGCGCGGGTCGCGGCTGACGCAGGGCTGGAGGGGGGTTCGCCTCCGCTCGGATAGACGGGGGTCGCCGCGCAGGCGCTCAGACCCATGCTCAGGGCCCCGAACGCCGCACCAAACAGAAACGAGCGATGCATAGCTACTCCTTCGCCCCGCGGCAGCCCGCCAGGACGGATCGGCCACCGTTCGGAGGGCGCTGAATATTCCCGCCGGCAGGCCCGCCCACCGCTGGGACACTCGCCCCCTCGCCCATCATTGTTCCTTCGCCACACCGTCTAGCAACGGCACGAAGCGGACTTCGCATAGCACTTCCATGGTGAACCCGCCCCTTCCGTCGCCGGCATACCGACACAGCTTCTGAACCGGCCCTTTGCCGATCGGCGCCACGAGCACGCCGGAGGGCTTGAGCTGCTCCAGCAACGTCTTCGGCTCTTCCGGCGCCGCTGCGGTGACCAGAATGCGATCAAAAGGCGCCTGCTCCGCCCAGCCCAGCGATCCATCGCCAAAGCGGGTGATGACATTGGTCAGCTGAAGGCTGGCGAATCGCGCCTCCGCCTCCCGCATCAGGGTGCGATAGCGCTCGATGGTGTACACGAGGCGCGACAGCCGCGCCAGGATGGCGGTCTGGTACCCCGATCCGGTGCCGATCTCCAGCACCCTCGCCCGCGGCTCGAGCGTCAGGGCCTGGGTCATGAGGCTGACGATATAGGGCTGGCTGATCGTCTGGCCGCAGGCGATGGGCAGGGCCGAATCCTCCCACGACCGGTTCTTGAAGAGGTCCGGCGTGAACAGGTCCCGGGGCGTGCGCTCGACCGCGGCCAGGACCAGGGGATCGGTCACCCCCTGCGTGCGCAGGCTGAGAACCAGCTGCGCCATCTGCGGCTGGACCTCGGGCGAGGATTTCTGCGGCCGCTTCATGGATCGTCCCGCCTGCTCAGGGGACCGTTGAGGCTCAACGCCAGTCGCTCCAGCGTCTCGATGTGTGTCAGGTCGATGTGCAAGGGCGTCACCGAGACGCGTCCTTCATAGATGGCGCGAAGATCGGTGCCGCTCGCCGGCCGCGACGGAGTGGTCTTGTATCCCAGCCAGTAGTAGCTCCTTCCGCGCAGGTCGGTCCGCTGTTCGGCGAAGCGGATGCTGACGTCGCGAAACCCCTGCCGCGTAACCTCGACCAACTCAACCCCGTCCCCGGAGCCGGGGGGGAAATTCACATTCAGCACCACGTCCTTCGCCCAGCCGGCGGCCAGCAGGCGGCTGATGAGCGCGGCCCCGCACGCTTCGGCGGCGGCGAAATCGTCCCGCTCATCCGAGGTGAAGCGCCCCACCGCCTGGGAAAGGGCGATGGACGGGATGCCAAGGGCCATGCCCTCGATCGCGCCGGCGACCGTGCCGGACATGGTCACATCCTCGGCCAGATTGGCGCCGCGATTGACGCCGGAGAGCACAAGGTCGGGTCGCGGCCCTTCGATGAGATGTTCCACCGCGAGCATGACGCAGTCGGTGGGCGTTCCGCGAACCGCGAAGCGCCGCGCATCGAGACGGCGCACGCGAAGAGGCTCCGACAGGGTCAGCGACCGTGACGCGCCCGACTGTTCGGTCTCAGGCGCGCAGACCCAGACATCGTCGGAGAGTTGTCGCGAGATCGCCTCCAGCGCCGCCAGCCCCTGGGCGTGGATGCCGTCATCATTTGTGATCAGTATGCGCATCAGGCCCCGGCCTCGATGCGCGTGAGCCCCGACAGATAGGGGTGCAGGGCCTGAGGGATGGCGATGGCGCCGTCCTCGTCCTGATAATGCTCCATCACCGCGACCAGCGCGCGACCCACGGCGAGGCCGGAACCATTGAGGGTATGCACGAAACGTGAGCCCTTCTCACCCGGCGTCCGGAACCGCGCGTCCATGCGCCGAGCCTGGAAATCGCCGCAGTTCGAGCAGGAGCTGATCTCACGATAGGTCTGCTGGGACGCGACCCAGACCTCGATGTCGAAGGTCCGCCGGGCCGAAAATCCAAGATCGCCCGTGCACAGGGCCATGGTCCGGAATGGCAGCTCCAGCCGCTTCAGAATCGCTTCGGCGCAGCTCGTCATACGCTCCAGTTCGGCGTCCGACTGCTCCGGAGCGACGATGGAGACCATCTCGACCTTGTTGAACTGATGCTGGCGGATCATGCCCTTGGTATCCCGACCCGAGGCCCCGGCTTCAGCCCGAAAGCACGGGGTGAGCGCGGTAACCCGCAGGGGCAGGTCGGCCTCGTCCATCAGTTGGCCGGCGACGAGATTGGTCAACGACACCTCGGCCGTGGGGATGAGCCAGCGATCGTCCGTGGTCCGGAACAGATCCTCCTCGAATTTGGGCAACTGTCCGGTGCCGTAAAGGGCTTCCCGCCGCACCAGCAGAGGCGGGGCCACCTCGGTATAGCCGTGCTCGGCCGTCTGCATGTCGAGCATGAACTGGCCCAGAGCCCGCTCGAGGCGCGCCAAACCGCCCTTTAGAACCACGAAGCGGGCGCCGGAGAGACGCGCCGCAGCCTCGAAATCCATCAGCTTCAGTGCGGCGCCGAGGTCGGCATGGTCCCGGCGCGGACCGGCCGTCCAGGGCTCCCCCCAGCGGCGGACCTCCTGATTGGCGCTCTCGTCGCGCCCCTCGGGAACGGCGGCGTCCGGCAGATTCGGGAGACCGGCCAGCAGACTGTGCAGTCGCTCGGCGAGATCCGCTTCCGCGCCGGCCTGTTCGGCGATGGAATCCTTCAACGCCTCGGCTTCGGAGAGAAGCGCGTCGGCGGCCTTCGAATCACCGGCCGCCTTGGCCTTGCCGACAAGGGCGGCCACCTGCTTGCGACGCGCCTGAGCCTCCTGGAGGGCGGTCTGGGCGTCGCGCCGGGCCTGATCCAGGGCGAGCACCGCCTCGGACGCCGCGGGGAGCCCCCGGCGGGCCAGGCCTCTGTCGAAGGCTATCGGATCGAGGCGAATAGCCTTGACGTCATGCATCTCTGAAAACGCGAATGTCTGAAAGGGCGCAGGCTGCGTTCCTTAAGGCGCGTCGAGCGGAGAGCCAAGCCATCGGGACCCCGCGCCGGGACGATTATGCCGAGGCGGGCGGCTCCGCGGCGAGTTCAGAGGCGTCTTCGCGCTTGCGACGCCACTCGATCAGCGCGACGCACCAGATCGAGACCTCGAACAGCAGTGTGATCGGCAGGGCGAGCGAGATCATGCTGATGGGGTCCGGCGGGGTGACCACGGCGGCCACGACGAAGATGCCGACGATCGCGTATCGGCGGCCTTGCTTGAGCAGGTCCGAGGTGAGCAGCCCGGCCATGCCCAGGAGCGACAGCACGACCGGCAGCTGGAAACACAGGCCAAAGGCGAGCAGCAGCGTCGTGACCAGATCGAGATAGTCCGAGACCTTCGGCAGCAGCTCGACCGAAACGCCGCTCACCCCGACGATCTGCTGATTGAGCGAGAACCAGAGCACGAAGGGGAGCATCACGAAATAGACCAGGGCCGCCCCCATGACGAAGAGGATGGGCGAGGCGATCAGAAACGGCAGAAAGGCGCGGCGCTCCCGCCGATAGAGGCCTGGAGCGACGAAGCGGTAGAGCTGGAAGGCGATCACGGGAAAGGCTGCGACGATGCCGCCGAACACCGCCAGCTTCACCTTGGTGAAGAAGAACTCCAGGGGCGCGGTGAACACCAGATGCAACGGTCCGATCCCCTGGGGAGGCGGGCGCAGGCCGGTCAGGGCCAGCAGCAGGTCGAATGGGCCGTGCCGGGCCCCGTGGGCGTGCTGCGCCGCCAGCAGCGCCGCGCCGGTTTCGAAGGGACGAAGCAGAAGGATGTAGATCTGGGACGAAAACGCGAAGCACAGCAGGAATCCCAGGACCAGGGCGATGGCGCAGACGATCAGCCTCTGGCGAAGCTCGATCAGGTGCTCCAGCAACGGCGCCCGGGACGCCTCGATCTCGCTCTCCTCGGTCGCCTCGCTCACGCTTTGGTCCCCTCGCCCCTGACCGCGGGTCCAGGCAGGACCGGCTTACCCTCCGGTTCGGGCAGAGGCAGGCGCGGCTCTTCCTCGTCGGCCGGGACAGGGGCGGACGCCAGGCGCTCGGCCTCGGCGTTGGCGCTCGCCGAGGCGGCGATCATCTGCGCGAGGTTTTCATCGGTTCCTGCGCCTGACAGAGACCGGTTGATGTCGCCGATCACCTCCGGCGCGCCCAGCTCGTGCGTGAATTCAGGGGTCAGACCCAGAACGGTCTGCGCCGTCTGGCCGGCGCGCAGGGCTTCGACCTCCTTGCGCAGTTCGTCGAGTTCGGACTGACGGGCGAGTTCGTCGAAGCTGGCGCGGAACTCCGCCGCCATGGCGCGCATGCGGGCCATGACCTGCCCGACCTTGCGCATCAGGATCGGCAGATCCTTCGGTCCGACGACGATCAGGGCCACAACGCCGATGATGACGAAGTCGAACAGCCGGCCTTCAGGAAACATCCGCGATCCGGCGCCTCTGCAGGTTCAAATCTGACGCGAGCGACGGCGATTCAGCGCGACGTCGTGTCCTTCTCGGGTTCCGGACGCGCCAGCGGCTGGGCCGGCGCGGCCGCGGGGGGCTCGTCGCCCTTGAGGCCATCGCGAAAGGCCCGGATGCCCTTCGCCGCGTCGCCCATGACGCTCGACAGCTTTCCGCGGCCGCCGAACACCAGCATGACCAGCAAGGCCAGAATCAACAGATGCCAAGGCGAGAGACTGCCCATGGTCCTTCATCTCCAAACGGCGCCTACGGCCGACGACTTCAGCGACGCGCGATGCGGCTGAAGCTCCCATGGCTGATATAGGGCGTATGCGCCTCTGACGCCAACCGGTTGCGGCCTAACCCTTGGCGGGGTCTGCTCCCGGCGCGAAGAAGTCGGTGGAAAAGTCCGGCGCGTCCGCCTCGTCCAGCGGATCTTCCAGGTCGGCGGAGGACTCCGGCGCCGGCGGCGCGAAGTCGGCCGGAACCGTCATATCCAGAAGGCCGGCGGCCTTCATTTCCGCGGCGCCGGGCAGGTCGGCCAGGCTCTCCAGGCCATAGTGGGCGAGAAAATGCTCGGTTGTTCCCCAGGTCACAGGGCGGCCCGGAGACCGCCTCCGGCCGCGCATCCGCACGAGACCGGCCTTGACCAGGGTCTCCAGTATTCCGGCATGGGACTGCACCCCGCGAATCTGATCGATCTCGGCGCGGGTGACGGGCTGGTGGTAGGCGATGATGGCGAGAAACTCCTGCGCCGCGCGCGACAGGCGCAGCGCCTCCTCACGCTCCTTCGTCATCAGAAAGGCCAGATCCGCGGCGGTGGAGAATCGCCATCTGGCGCCGACCTGAACCAGCTCCACGCCGCGGCCGGCATAGCGCGCCTTCAGGCGGATCAGGGCGGCGGGGGCATCGGCGCCGACGGGAAGCCGGTCGGTCATATCCTCCAGGGTCAGGGGCCCGGCGGCGGCGAAGAGCAGGGCCTCGAGCATCCGCTCCACCTGGTCCGGCTCCGTCATGGGGGAGCGCCGGCGGCCTCGGGAACGGCGCGGATCTCGATCGGGGCGAAGACCCGCGCCTGACGCATCTCCATCTCGCCCTCGCGGCTCAGTTCGAGGGCGGCGGACAGGGTCGAGGCGAGGCCGGAAATCCTCCAGCACACCTCCGGCTCCCCTCGCGGTCCGGCGCCGGGCGAGGCCTCGCTCAGTTCGGTCCAGTCGCGCAGTTTCGGCAGTCGCGCGCGCAGGCGCTCGCGCGCGTCATCGAGCCGCCAGGCGGGAAAGGTCGGCGGCGCATAGGTCGGCTTCCGGCGCCGGGTCCGGGCCTCGACATAGGCTGTCATGAGCTCATGGAGATCGCCGTCGAGCCGATGCCTGGTCTCCACCTTGAGGGCTTCCGCCTCGCCGCGCGGAAACACGTCGCGATGGAGGTGAGGCCGCGCCGCCAGGGCCTCGGCGGCCCGGCGGACGGCGTCCAGTCTGAGCAGGCGGAAGGCGAGCGTCGCCGCCTCCAGCTTGGGCGGTGAGTCCTCCGCGCCGCGCGGCTCGCCCGGCAGAAGCAGACGCGACTTGAGGAAGGCCAGCCAGGCGGCCATGACCAGATAGTCGGCGGCGAGCGTGAAGCGGAACCGGGCGGCGGTGCGCACGAAAGTGAGATACTGCTCGGCCAGGAGGCTCACGGACAGCTTGAGAAGGTCCACCTTCTGCGTCTTGGCCAGCGCCAGAAGAACGTGAAGCGGCCCCTCATAGCCGTCCAGGGCGACAATCAGAGGGTCGGCCTCCGCCGCGGCCAGGGCTTCGGGCTCCAGGTCAAGCTCGCCTTGCCGCCCCCGGGTCCCAACCCGCGCCAGCATGTTCATCCGCGCCCTCCCCCCAGGGCGTCCGTGAGCCGCGCGCGGGCGGCGTCGACATCGAAGGGGCTGGGCGCGCGGCGGCGGCCCAGCGCCGCGGCGGCGCGTCGCGCGGAGGCCCCTTCGAGCGGGGCCGCGCCAGCGATCACCTGACGCATCTCCTCCATCTGACCGTTGCAGTGGAGCAGCATGTCGCAGCCCGCCGCGCGCGCCGCCGCGGCCCTGGCCCCGAGGGTCCCGGACAGAGCCTCCATGGAGAGATCGTCGCTGATCAGCAGACCCTCGAACCCGATCTGTCCGCGGATGATGTCCGAGATCACGCGCGGGGAGGTCGTCGCCGGGGCCTCGGGGTCTAGGGCGCTGAACACCACATGGGCGGTCATGGCCATGGGCAGATCGGACAAGGCCTGGAAGGGCGCGAAATCCGACGCGTCGAGCTCGCGCCGAGAGGCGGTCACCACCGGCAGAGCCAGATGGCTGTCGGCGGCGGCGCGGCCATGTCCGGGAATGTGCTTGACCACCGGCAGGACGCCGCCCTCCAGCAGGCCCTCGGCCTGGGCGCGGGCGATCGCGGCGACTTCCGCCGGATCGGTGGAGAAGGCCCGATCTCCGATCACCTGGTGCCCCTCGGGCGCTGGCGTGTCCGCCACCGGGGCGCAGTCGACGCTGACGCCGAGGCGAACCAGGTCGTGGGCGATGAGCCGCCCGCCAAGACGGGCCAGGTCGCAGGCGTCCGACAGACTGGCCGCAGCCCGTCGGTAGGCCGCGCCGGCCGGATAGGCGGGCCAATGCGGCGGCTTGAGGCGCTGGACGCGCCCCCCCTCCTGATCGACGAACACCGGCGCTTCTGGCCGACCCACGGTGGCTCTGAGGCTGTGCGTCAGCGCCCGGACCTGGTCGGGCGTGTCGATATTGCGCGCGAAGAGGATGAAGCCCCAGGGATCGGCGACGCGAAAGAGTTCGATCTCAGCCCGTGTGAGCTCCAGCCCCTCAAAGCCAAGGACCACCGCCAGGGTCACCGGACGAAACAGCTCCGGCCCGCGGCCTTCAGATCCTCGCAGAGCTTCACTGCCCCGGCCCGGCCGGAAAATCCGGTGATCGCCGCCCGGTAGAGCGTCTTGCCGCCCACACTCACCGACGAGATCGATCGGCCATGGCCCGCCATCGCTCCTGGGGCCGCCTGCGCCGCCGCCGTCCAGGCCGCCTCGGCGAGGGCCCTGGTGGAAAAGGCGCCGATCTGCACCGCGATGCCCCCCGCGGGGACGGCCGCCGAGGCCGCCGCCTTGGCCATCGGCGCGGAAGGAGATGCACTGGGTCGGCGCGGCGCCGCCCCCGTGGGGGACGTGGCCGCCTCGGCCCGGCTTGCGGCCGGGGCCTTATCCACCTTCGGCGACTCTGCTTTTGGCGCTTCCGACTTGTCGACGAGATCTCCGATGGCGTCGCCGCCGGCCGGCTTCGCCCCCGCCGATGGGGGCGGCGGCGCAGGCGCGGGCGATGGGCCCGTCCGGGGACCTGGCGTCTCCGGTCCAGGCGCGAAGGTGGGGGCGGCGGATGTCGGCTCGGCATCCTTGTAGATGGATAGTCCCGCGGCCGCGTCGGGCGCCTGGGATTGCGCGGGCGCCGTGGTGCGGGCGCTTTCCGCGGACTGACCGACCAGGGGCGGACCGCCGTCCGGGCCTCGGACGCCGCCCCGATAGAGCCAGGCCACGGCGCCGATCACTCCGACCAGAATGACCAGGCTGACGATCAGGGTCACCGGAGCGGGACGTTGGGCTGGAGGCGGTGGCGATCCGCCGCCGCGCCGCCCCAGGGTCAGGGGGGGCTCGCCGCGTTCGGGGTCCTCGCCGTAAGACATCCGCGCTCCGTTCTCGGCCGCTCAGGACAGGCGCCCTCGCCGGCCCGTCTTCGCGAATCACTCCCGAAGTCTACCCGACCCCCACCGCAGGGCGACTCCGTGCGCGCCAGAGTCTGAATAATTCGTTTAAGACGGACAGCCCCCGCGGCTCGGCGCCGTCCCCGCGTCAGATCCAGGGATCGAGGTGGAACAGCCGCCGGTGCTCCTCGATGGCGAACCGGTCGGTCATGCCCGCGATATAGTCGCAGATCACCCGCGCGGCGCCATGCGCGTCGCGGTCCAGGGTCCGCGCATACCACTCCTCCGGCAGGGTCTCCGGCTCACGCCGGAACAGGACGAACATCTCCGCCAGCATCCGGCGCGCCTGGCTGCGGGTGCGATTGACCCTCCAGTGGCGATACATGCGTTCCTGAAGAAAGGCGCGCAGCCGGGCGAGTTGCTCGCCCAGAGACTCTGAAAAGGCGACGAGCGGGGCCCCCAGACCCCGGGCTTCATGCGCGGTGGTCACGCCGAACGCGAGGGCCCGGGCGCGGGTCTCGGCGAGAACGTCCTCGACCATCACTCCGATCATCCGACGCACCATCTCCATGCGGGTCAGATTGGCGTCCAGGCGCGGAAAGTCCCGCCGCACGCCCTCCAGCACCTCACCCGCCAGGGGCACGCCCTCCAGCTCCTCCAGGTTGAAGAGCCCGGCCTGAAGGCCGTCGTCCACGTCGTGGTTGTTGTAGGCCACATCGTCGGCCAGCGCCGCGCACTGCGCCTCCACCGAGGGCCATTGGTCCAGGTCGAGGTCGAACTGGGCCGAAAACTCGCGCACCGCGCTCCAGACCGGCGCGTCGAGGCGATGGGACACCGGGCCGTTATGCTTGACGATGCCCTCCAGGGTCTCCCAGGTCAGATTGAGACCGTCGAAGCGCGGATAGCGCCGCTCGATCTCCGTCAGCACACGGAAGGTCTGGACATTGTGGTCGAACCCCCCAAGGCCGGCCATCTGG
>JAKBBV010000053.1 GCA_021808285.1 Pseudomonadota bacterium
CCGCTCTTGCGTTGATGTGATCCGCAGAGCCCATCCTGAGCCGGAGAAGGTGTTTACCTGGTGGAGTTACCGAGCCGCCGATTTTCGAACCTCTGATCGTGGACTGAGGCTCGACCATATCTGGGTCTCGCCATCTTTGGCTCCACGTATTGCCGAGGATCCCGCCTCGTCCAGGGTCTACCAGGACGTCAGGGCATGGACTCGCCCCAGCGACCACGTTCCCGTCTCCTTCGACCTGCGGCTCTGAGCTCCGGATCAAGGGGCCAAGCGGTACCCCCCTGCCTCGGTCAGGAGGAGACGGGCGTTCGAAGGGTCCGGTTCGATCTTCTGGCGAAGACGATAGACATGGGTTTCCAAGGTGTGGGTCGTGACCCCCGCATTGTATCCCCAGACCTCGGCCAGGAGCTCCTCTCGGGCCACGGCCTTCCGCCCGGCGCGGTAGAGGTATTTCAGAATATTGGATTCCTTATCGGTGAGCCGGAGCTTCCTGCCCCGCGAGTCACGAAGCATGCGATCTGCGGGGCGAAACTCGTAGGGCCCTATGTGGAGGACGGCATCCTCCGACTGCTCGTGCGTCCTCAAATGCGCGCGGATTCGCGCCACCAGGATCGTGAAGCGGAACGGTTTGGTGACATAGTCGGTAGCGCCGGCATCTAGTCCCTCGACGGTAGAGTCCTCTCCGTCCGCGGCGGTCAGCATGACGATCGGCACCGTCACGCCCGCTGCACGCATATCTGCGCACAGACTGCGGCCATCGCCGTCCGGCAGATCCACATCCAGGAGCACGAGATCCGGGTGCGCCGACTGCACTGCGGCCAAGCCCTCCGCCGCGGCCCCGACCGTAACCACTGTGAACTCCCCTGTATCTTCAAGCTGCTCGCGCAGCAGCTCGCGAAGATCCGCATCGTCGTCGACGATCAGGAGGGTCTTACGTGAAGTCATTCGGCCACCATGCACCCAGGCAGCTCCTTTGGCCAAGGGAACTCTTAGGCTCCATCGCGCTTGAGTTCGGACCCAACCCGCCCCAGAGACAAGATAGTCGTTGGGGGGAACCAATGGCGCACAAGGGTCCTAGGAGGGACCAAGTGGGCCCTTAGGGCGTCTGGGCCGGCGCCGATTGCGCTCTGGCTCCGAAAAGAGCCGTGCCGATGCGCACATCCGTGGCCCCATGACGGATCGCCGCCTCATAATCTCCGCTCATGCCCATCGACAGTCGGCTGAGGCCGTGTCGTCGAGCCAGGCGCGCGAGCAGGGCGAAATGCGGGGCCGGAGCCTCACCCGCTGGAGGGATGCACATCAAGCCCTCGGGCTCGAATCCATAGGTTTCCCGCACGAGATCCAAAAAGGTCGGAAGCGCCTGAGGCGCGACGCCGGACTTTTGGACTTCCTCGCCGGTATTGACCTGCACAAAGAGGCGGGGAAGCCGGCCCTCCTTGTCAGCGGCGCGAGCGAGCTCCAGGGCCAGCTGAGGACGATCTAGGGTTTCGATGACATCAAAAAGGGCCACCGCGGCGCGGGCTTTATTGGTTTGAAGAGGCCCGATGAGGCGCAACTCCAGGCCGCACCGTCGGGCCGTCCATCGGCTCAACGCCTCTTGCACCCGGTTCTCGCCAAAAACTGTTTGTCCGGCCGCAAGAATGGGCTCAATCGCATCCCAGGGCTGCTGTTTCGAGACAGCCGTCAGGACGATCTCCGCCGGATCGCGATCCGCAGCGCGCGCAGCTCGCGCAATGCGTTGGCGACAGAGCTCGAGGGGGAGAACCGAGTCTCGAGGCCGGTCGAACGGTGAGGACGGCGCCATTGAAAGCATCCGAGTTCCAGGATCTGATGAGGGTGGCGCGGAGACTAAGGTCCAGAAAGCGAACCGCAAGGGTCTGGCCCGCGGCCTTCGCCTTCACTGACCCTGACCGGGTTTCCGATCCCGTGTCGCTCGCGCTCAGGCTCCCGCGGGATGTCGCGCTTGTCTTTCGCCCGTTCGGGGCATCGGATCGATTGGTGATCGGACGTCGATTGCGACGGGCTACGGCCCGGCGCGGCATGCGGCTCTTTGTCGGCGCCGATCCAGAATTAGCGGTGCGTCTGAACGCTGATGGTCTTCATCTCCCCGAACGGCTGATCGAGCGAAAAGGTCAGATCAGCGAGATCAAACGCAGGTTCGCTATCTCTGCGGCGGTTCACAGTGTGCCGGCTATTCGCAGAGCGAGATGCTCCGGTGTCGAGGCGATGGTTATATCCGCGGTCTTTCCAAGTGAAAGCCCTTCCGCCGGTCGCCCCCTTGGTCCCCGCCAGTTCGCGGCCATGGCCCGCCTTGCTAATCGCCCCTGTTACGCCTTGGGCGGCATCAACGCTCACCGTATCCGGAGCCTTGGCATGAGTCGGGCCGCCGGCTTCTCCGCGATCGGGGCCTTCCAGGCTGATCCATCAGCCTCGGCGGGCTTCAAAACTTGAAAGTGGTTTCCAGACGGACACGCGGATTAGGCGCCTGGGGCGTCGCAAAATGCTGGTTGGGCGAGAGGATCGTATCGGGGGCCAAGGTGACATCGCCGCCAATATGTAGTCTCGGGGACAGGCGATAGAACACGCCCGGCGCCAGGTCCCGCAAATCGGTCTCGCGATCGACGCGCTCGTCGACGCCGAGCTTCAGCCCCCAACGCCCCTTGTGCGGATCCCACTCCAGCGTGCGACCGGGCGCGACCGCCGCGGCGTTCGCCCCTTGTCCCATGAAATCGCTCGACGCCAGCGAGATGGGGGCCGTCTGGGCATGCGACATAGTCGCGGCCAGCAGGCCGACGCCAAACGCAACCCCCGCACCTTTGAGCCCCATCGGCTTCATCTACCTGGCCCTTCAAGGCCCTGAATACGAAATCGGTCGTTTAAGACCTTGCTGTTACACTTTCTTAAAGGCTGCATCATGACAGGGGTCAACACACCCCGATGGGGGGAGGCTATGATCGAGAAAAAACAAACGCCATTGTGGCGCTAGTGACACGGGATTGACGTTTGGCCGGCGCAACCGGATGCTGTAGAGGCAGGCGAGGCCCCGACCTCGGCCCTTGTCCCGGATTTCGGGGCGCGGCAGCTGCGATCGATGCGCCGTTGAGACGACAGATTGGACATGGCGCAAATGATCAGGCCGCAACACCCTTCGAAGATGAAGCCAGCCTCGTGGACGGCGCTTGCCTTTGTCTGTGCGGCGTCTCTGGCGGGCTGCAGCATGTTGCATTCCCACCCAAAGGCTGCGGCGACAGCTGAAATCGGCGTCAACGGTTATCTCTGGCGGGCCACACTTCAAACCCTGGCCTTTATGCCTCTGGCCTCGGCTGACCCGTTCGGCGGCGTGGTCAGTACGGACTGGTATATTGATCCCGCCCATCCGACAGATCGATTCAAAGCGACGGTCTACATCCTTGACAGTCGCCTTCGCGCCGACGGGTTGAGCGTTTCGGTGTTCAAACAGGTCAGCGATGGCCATGGGGGATGGACGCCGGCGCCGGTGGCGGATCAGACATCGACCGATATCGAAAACGCCATTCTCACCAAGGCGCGAGAGCTTCGACTCTCAAATCTACGCGGGTGAGGGCAGCCGTTCGCCGCGAAAGGTCCGGACCTGTGCGAGATGAGGACCGCGGCCGCTGACGGGGAGACGCCGAGACTCTAAAGCAGGACAACGTGATGGGCCGATACGACCCCAAGATCGCCGAACCCCATTGGCGCGCAGCGTGGGCGCAAGCGGATGCCTTTCGCGCCGATTATGATCTCTCGCGGCCAAAATATTATGCCCTTGAGATGTTTCCCTACCCCTCCGGAAAGCTCCATGTGGGCCATGCTCGGAATTACGCCATGGGCGATGTTGTCGCGCGCTTCAAGCGGGCGCGCGGCTTCAATGTCCTCCACCCCATGGGTTGGGATGCCTTTGGCCTGCCGGCAGAGAACGCGGCGAGGGATCGAGGCGTCGATCCTCGTGAGTGGACGACCCAAAACATCGCCGCCATGCGATCGGAGCTCAAGGCGCTTGGTCTGGCGATCGACTGGTCTCGGGAGCTGGCGACCTGCGAACCCGACTATTACGGACATCAACAGGCTCTCTTCCTGAGACTTTTGAAGCGCGGACTCGCCTACAGGCGAGAGGGGCTCGTCAACTGGGACCCGGTGGATATGACCGTGCTCGCGAACGAGCAGGTCGTCGACGGGCGCGGCTGGCGGTCAGGCGCCCTCATTGAACGCCGCAAGCTGAACCAGTGGTGCCTGAGGATCACGGCCTATGCGGACGAACTCTTGGAGGGTCTCGCCGAACTGCCAGGCTGGCCAGACAAAGTCCGCACCATGCAGGAAAACTGGATCGGCCGCAGTCGGGGTCTCACCCTGACCTTCGCCATGGCGCCCGAGACGCCCGCCCCGACTCCTGCGCTAGAGGGCGGATTGAGCGTCTACACGACTCGTCCGGACACGCTCTTCGGGGCCAGCTTTCTAGCCGTGTCGCCAGATCATCCCCTCGCCGAGGCCCTGGCGAAAGGATCCCGCGAGGTCGCCGCCTTCGTCCAGAAGTGCCGCCTGGGCGGCACCTCCGAGGCGGAAATCGAATCGGCGGAAAAGCTCGGTTGGGACACAGGTCTAAGGGTCTTGCATCCCTTCCAGCCTGATCTTCGCCTTCCAGTGTGGATCGCGAATTTCGTTCTGATGGAGTACGGCGCGGGCGCTATCTTTGGCTGTCCGGCGCACGACCAGAGGGACCTGGATTTCGCCATCAAATATTCTCTTCCGATCCGCCCTGTGGTGCTGCCGCACGGAGCGGACCCTGGGACGTTTCACGTGAAACAAGAGGCCTACACGGGCCCGGGGCGGCTATTTAATTCAGGCTTTCTCGATGGCCTGGACATCGACGCGGCAAAGCGCGCGGCGATCTCGCGGATCGAATCCCTGGGGCTGGGCTCCGGCGCGACAGTTTACCGCTTACGAGACTGGGGGGTGTCGCGGCAGCGACCCTGGGGATGCCCGATCCCGGTCATTCATTGTTCCAGCTGTGGAATCGTCCCCGTACCGGACTCCGACCTACCGGTGCGCTTACCGGACAGACTCGACTTCAGCCAAACGGGAAACCCCTTGGCCCATGATCGCGCATGGCGGGAGGTGAACTGCCCCCAGTGCGGCGCAAAGGCTGAACGCGAAACAGACACCCTGGACACCTTCGTCGACTCCTCCTGGTATTTCGCGAGATTTACCGATCCGCACTCTTCGGACCCCATCAATGTGAAGGCCGCGCGATACTGGTTGCCGGTTGACCAGTATGTTGGCGGTGTCGAGCATGCGGTGCTCCACTTGCTTTATGCTCGTTTTCTCACCCGTGCGCTTCAAGACGAGGCCCTGCTTTCCATCAGTGAGCCCTTCGTGGGCCTCTTCACTCAGGGCATGGTCACGCACGAAACCTATCGCCGCCAGTCCGGCGAATGGGTCGAACCCACCGAGGTGGAGATCGAATCCAACGCGGGGGTGCGCGTCGCGCGCTTGAAATCCACCGGCGAGGTCGTTCTCATCGGTGATCCGGAGAAGATGTCGAAGTCGAAGAAGAATACTGTCGCTCCGGCTGATATCGCAGACGTTCATGGGGTCGACGCCGCGAGGCTTTTCGTGCTTTCGGATTCGCCTCCGGATCGCGACGTTCAGTGGACCTCCTCAGGGGTCGAGGGTGCATCCCGCCTGCTGCAACGCGTCTGGGCGGAGTTCGACGCTCTCGACGAGACCCCTGAACCGCGATCCCCGGACGATTTATCGCTCGCCCGCATCACCCACCGGGCCGTCAAGGCGATCACCGAGGCTATCGACGGCTTCCGCTTCAACAGCGCCATTGCACGCATCTATGAATTCAGCGCCGCAATTCGGAACGCCCGGAGCACGGCTTCCATCACGGCCCGACGGGACGCACTCTCTGCGCTTGCGCGCGTCATCGCCCCATTCGCCCCACATCTGGCGGAAGAGTGCTGGCGCCGCATGGGTGAAACTCGCCTCATCGCGTTCGCTCCTTGGCCCGACTGGGATCCCGCCCTCGTCGTCGAAGATCAGCGCGTGTTGCCGGTGCAGATCAACGGCAAGCGGCGCGGGGAAATCGTCGTCCCGGCGGGTGCATCGTCAGAAATGGTGGAGCGCCTCGTCCTTGCTGATCCTGAGATCTCCGGCAAACTTGAAGGGCTGGCGATCCGCAAAGTGATCGTGGTTCCGGATCGAATCGTAAACCTCGTCGCCGCATGAACGTCCGAACCGCCACCCTCCTGGTATTGCTCGGTTGCGGGCCCCTCTCGGCCTGCGGTTTCACGCCGCTCTTCGCCGAACAAGGCATGGCGCAGAGTCTTTCTGCAGTTCAGGTGGACTCGCCGCATGGAAGGATAGGATTTCTGCTGACGCAGGATCTCAATGATGACCTCGGCAGGGACAAGGAAGCGAGCCCGGCCTACCGTTTGACCATGACCCTGAACGAAACCCGCGGGCCGAGGGGACTGACCCTCGCGGACGTCGCCGACTACTATGATGTCGGGCTGACGGTGCACTACGCGCTTGTCTCGACCCGTACCGGCAAGACCGTCACCTCCGGCGACGTCGCCAGCCAAGTCAGTTACGATGACTCCGGCCAGGCTTATGGGGACATCGCGGCAGCCCAGGATGCGGATGCCCGCGCAGCTCTGGACGCCGCAAGCCGCATTCAGATGAAGCTCGTGGCCTGGATGGCCCGTCAGAGGCCCGGCGCCGACGGCGCCCCACCATGATCCTCAACCGACGTCAGGATATCGAGCGTTTCCTGAGCGCCCCGGGACCCGGGGTAATGGCCGCCGTGATCCACGGCCGGGACATGGGTGTTGTGCGGGAGAGGGCGGCACAGCTGGCGGGCTCAGTGACCGAGCGCCCCGATGACCCCTTCGACGTCGCACGCCTGACGTCAGGCGACCTGGCGATGGATCCTGGAGGTCTTGAACGTGAATTAGCCGCCATTTCCATGATGGGCGGCAGGCGGCTCGTTCGACTCCGCCTGGATGACGCCGGGCTTGAACGCCATGCCTGCGAGGGCCTGGAGAGGCACTTGGCTGGCGCCCTCAACCCCGAAGCCTTCCTCATCATCGAGGCCGGGGCGCTGCGGCGCGACGGCTCCTTGCTCAAGCTCGCAAGCGCCGCTCCAGGCTGCGGCGTGATCGCCTGTTATGAAGACGACCCCGGGGATCTGGCTCGGATGATCAGGGAGGCGATCGCGAAGGAGGGATTGGTTCTAGACGGCCCCGCCTTGCAGGCCCTCGCTTCTCGCCTTCCTGGCGATCGCGGCGTCGCACGTCAGGAGATCGAACGCCTCATCCTGTTCCTCGGCCCGGGCAGGCGTAGCGTTGTGACCCTGAATGAACTCGAGCCCTTCCTCGGCGTCGAGCCCGAGACCTCGCTCACCGAGGCTGCGCTCCACGCCTTCGGCGGAAGGCCCGCGGCGACGCAAGCCGAACTTCGCCGTGTGGCCCTTGAAGGGGACGCCGGCGTCCCGGTGGTTAGGGCGCTCGGGACCCACGCCATGCGGCTCAGGCGCGCGCGATCGCTTCAGGCGGCAGGGACGAGCGCCCCGGCCGCCGCCAAATCGGTGGGCGTATTTTGGAAGGCGGAGCGGGAATTCGTCCGGCAATCAGGGGCCTGGCGCGAGGACTCGCTCGCCAGTGTCCAGGCGGACATCCTCGCCGCCGATTCAGCCTGCAAACAGTCTGGCGCGCCGGACCGACTGATCGCCGAGCGCCTCGCGTTCGACGTGTCGGCCTTTGCCCGCCGCCTAGGGCTTTAGCGCGGCCGCAGACCCCGCCACGGCTGTCGTGTCAGGCGAGGCTTAAACCCTTGACTCTATTGTGGAGTGTGGCCGGTCCAACGACTCACTTCTGGGTCTTTTCCTAGATCATCCGCCCCGGCCGCGTGGAGAGACGGCGGCAGAGGTCATCGAGCTGTTCGAGGGTCGCGTATCTGACCTGAAGCACGCCGGCGCCCTGGCGATCCTGAATATCGACTTGCATCCCGAGCATCTCGGAAAGATCGTGCTCTAATGCCTCTGTGTCGGCGTCCTTGACGGCTTGGCGTGGTTTCGCCTTCACGCCGTTTTGAGGTCGCTGCGCCAGGGCTTCGGTCTTTCGAACACTAAGGCCCTCTCGCACCACGCGCTCGGCGATATCCACGGCATCCTCTCGATCCAACAGCGCGCGGGCGTGTCCTGCCGTCAGGCGGCCCGCGATGACATAATCCTGCACTGCCGCGGGGAGACGTAGGAGGCGAACCGAGTTGGCCACGTGACTGCGGCTGCGACCTACCGCTGATCCGATCTCTTCGGCGCTCCGGCCGAAGTCACGCATGATCGCCTGGTAGGCCCTGCCTTCCTCAAGAGGGTCGAGATCCGCGCGCTGAAGGTTCTCGATCAGCGCGATTTCCATCGTCTCTAAGGCGCTGAGTTGGCGGCTTATCACGGGCGCAGTCGCCAGAAGCGCCAGCTGAGCCGCTCGCCAACGTCGTTCTCCAGCGACGATCTGGTAATCCCCCTGGTCGGTCGGATGAGGTCGGACCAGGAGGGGCTGGAGGATTCCTCGCTCTCTTATGGATTGAGCCAACTCCTCAAGTTGCGCAGCGTCGTAGCGTTTTCGGGGTTGGTCAGGATTGGGGCGAAGCCTCTCGATCGGCGCCTCAAAGACCCCGAGTTCAGCTCTTCGCTCCGGACTCAGGGGGCCTTCCGTGTCCTGGAGAAGCGCTGATAGCCCCCGCCCAAGGCCCCGCCGCGCCTCAACCACCGTCCATACTCCGGACGTCCGCGCGCATCTCCGTATCTCCAGTCTTTTGCACTTTGGCGATAAGCTCTCTGGCGATCAGTTCCTTTGCGAGATCAAGATACGCCCGACTCCCCGCACAGCTCAGGTCGTAGATCAAGGCCGGCTTACCATGCGAGGGGGCTTCGGAGACCCGCACATTGCGAGGAATCACCGTCTGATAGACCTTGTCCTTCAAATAGTCGCGAACATCGCTGGCCACCTGGCCGGAGAGACTGTTGCGTCGGTCGAACATCGTGAGCACGACGCCTTGGATCTCCAGTCGGGGATTCAAGGTCGCCCGAACCTGGTCAACCGTTCGCAGCAGTTGGCTCAATCCCTCAAGGGCGAAGAACTCGCATTGAAGCGGTACGAGAATCGCGTCCGACGCAACCAGCGCATTCACGGTGAGCAAGTTGAGCGACGGAGGGCAATCGATCAAGACATAGTCAAGCGGGAGGCGATCCTCGCTCGCCTTGAGAGCATCGGCGAGCCGGAAAGCCCGCCGAGGAGTGCGACCCAGCTCCAGTTCGATGCCCGAAAGGTCCGACTCCGCGGGCAGCAGGTGAAGCAGAGGAATCTCGGTCGGTCGTGCGATTTCGGCCAAGGACGCCCCATCCATCAAGACATCGTAGAGTGTCCGTCCACGGCTCTGGGCGGGCACCCCCAGACCGGTAGACGCATTACCCTGAGGGTCCGAGTCGATCAGAAGCACCCGACGCCCCACGGCCGCCAAGGCGGTGCCCAGATTGATCGCCGTGGTCGTCTTACCGACACCGCCCTTCTGATTGGCGACAGCCAAAACTCTTGGACTAGGGGCGACCACGTTTCACCCCTTCCACCGCCAGGATGCGGCCGCGCGCGTCGCTCAGGCTCTCCCTCACCGTCGCCTCAAATCGCCACATCCGTCGCGCCTCCCGAATTTCTGCATCGACGCCCTCTCCTTTCAGAAAGAGCCCGCGTGCGCCGCGCGCGAAACACGCCTCCGTGTAGCTGAGGAGACGACACAGAGGCGCACACGCACGGGCGGTGAGCACGTCAACCTTGAGGCTCACATCCTCCGCCCGACACTGGTGAACCTCGCAAGGAAGATCCAGAGCGGCGGCGCTTTCCCGCAGGAAGCGGCATTTTTTCTCTTTGCTTTCGATCAGATGGACGCGGGCCCCGGGCCGCCCCTTCAGCAGCACACCAAGCACCAAACCCGGAAAGCCAGCGCCCGACCCGATATCCGCCCAAACCAGGGCGTCCGGGGCGAACCAGATCAGTTGTGCGCTATCCAAGACGTGCCGGCTCCAGAAGGCCGCAAGGGTGGAACGGCCCACGAGATTGGTTGTCTCATTGGCGATCGCCAATCTCCTGCCGAGATCCGCGAGGCGATCAGCCGCCTCGTCGGACCAGCCGACCGCCGCTGCGAAGCCCGCTGGACAATGGGTGAGGTCAGGCCGCGCGTCGGCGAACATGGGAAAGCAACGCCATCAGGGCCCCAGCGGTGACTCCCTCGATGCGTCCGGCCTGACCGAGGGTGCGGGGGCGCACGCGCGTCAGCTTCTCTCTGGCTTCTGCAGAGAGGCCCCCGATCTCGCCAAAATCGAGGGTCGCTGGCAAGATCAGGTCCTCATCCTTTCGAAACTGGGCCACCTCCACCTCCAGCCGTCCCAGATAACCCTGGTAACTCGCTTCAATCTCGATCTGCTCGCGCACCTCGGGACGCCAGTCGCATATCTCTGGCCAGATGCCCTCAAGCTCACCGAGATTCACACCCGGCAAGGCGAGCAAGCGGAAAAGGTCCCGACTTTGGCCGTCTGGCGCCGCATGGAGGCCGAACTTGCGAAGGTCCGCCGGAGCCAAGCTCATCGTCGCCGCCCGCGCCCTCACCGCAGAAAGCCGCTCACGCTTCTCCAAGAAGGCCTGCGCCCTTAACGGACCGACAAGCCCCAGCGCCTGACCTCGTTCCGTAAGCCGCTGATCGGCGTTATCGGCCCTCAACTTGAGGCGATATTCCGCGCGACTGGTAAACATGCGGTAGGGTTCGCTGACGCCGCGTGTGATCAGATCATCGATCAAAACCCCGATATAGGCTTCGTCTCGTCCGAAGATCA
This sequence comes from Pseudomonadota bacterium, assembly GCA_021808285.1. GTDB lineage: Bacteria > Pseudomonadota > Alphaproteobacteria > Caulobacterales > Caulobacteraceae > Acaudatibacter. The sequence goes on from JAKBBV010000053.1 coordinate 10,898, forward strand.
CCGGCTCGCGCCGCATAGAGCTTCGCGCTGCGTTGAGCCCTGCGACCAGACCCTGCGCCGAGGCCTCCTCATAGCCGGTGGTGCCGTTGATCTGCCCGGCAAGGAAGAGTCCGGGTAGCCGCTTGACCTCCAGGCCCGCGCTAAGCTCCCGAGGGTCAACATAGTCATACTCAATGGCATAGCCGTATCGCAGAACCCGGACCGCGCTCAGGCCTGGAATCGTCCGTAGGAAGGCCTCTTGGGTTTCCGGCGATACCGACGTTGAAATGCCATTGGGATAAATCGCATCGGTATCTAATCCTTCCGGCTCGAGGAAGATTTGATGCTCCGACTTATCGGCGAAACGAACGACCTTATCCTCGATGGATGGGCAATAACGAGGGCCAGCGCTCGCCGTACGCCCTCCATAGACGGCGGATTCGGCGAGATTGTCTCGGATGATCCTATGGGTTTCCTCCGTCGTTGACGTGACGCCGCAGACCACCTGGCGGCACGTGATCCCAGTGGTGAGGAAAGAGAGAGGCGTTGGCGAGGGATCCCCCGGCTGGACGCCAACGACACCCCAGTCGATTGAGGCGCTCGACAGTCGGGCCGGGGTCCCCGTCTTGAGGCGCCCCATGGATAGACCCAGACCATAAAGGCGTTCGGCGAGACCGATGGCAGGCCCCTCGCCGAAGCGACCGGCGGGAACCGCCTCCGTCCCGCGGAAAATCATCCCGCGCAAAAAGGTCCCCGTGGTGAGCACCACACAGTCGGCGCGATATTCTGCACCGTCTGCGGCGATCACACCGCGGACATGGCCGTCCACAACCACCAGATCCTCTACGGCCGCCGCCGCGAGATGAAGATTGGGCGTGGCTGCGAGTTCGGCCTGCATCGCCTGACGATAGAGCGCCCGATCAATCTGGGCCCGGGGCCCCCGCACAGCCGCGCCGCGGGACGCGTTCAGAAGCCTGTACTGTATCCCCGCTTGGTCCCCCACGCGTCCGATCAGTCCGTCCAAGGCGTCGATCTCGCGCACGAGATGACCCTTCCCGACCCCACCAATGGCCGGGTTGCACGACATCTCCCCAATCGTCTCAAGCCTGTGGGTTAAAAGGAGCGTCCTCGCGCCGAGCCGGGCCGAGGCCGCGGCGGCCTCGCAGCCGGCATGGCCGCCGCCAATCACCAGAACGTCATATGCGCTCGTCATGGCCCGATCCTTACGACCGTTGTCGCGGGACAGCGATCGAACGGCCACTCCCTATCCGATCGGGCGCCGAGGGTCGAGCGCTCCGTTTCACGTGAAACCGTCATTTTCCGATGCAGAACGTCGCAAACACGCGATCAAGAACATCCTCTGTATGAACGGCGCCGACGATCAGAGCCAGGGCCTTGGCCGCCCTTCGCATACTCTCCGCCGCCAACTCCGGGCTCCCCCAGTCCCTCTGAACGGCCTCAAGGCACGCCATCGCCTCGGTAAGACACTCCAGATGACGCCGGCGCGTCACGGCGGGAAACTCCGCCCCTGAGAGATCGGCCTGCACCGTTTTCGCTAACCACCGAGAAACCGCACCCACATCTCCGGATCGCGCCGAAGCTCTCGCGACGGCCAAGCCCAAAGTCTCCGCCTTGGCCATAAGGTCTAATCCTAATTCGCGGCCCCGATCCGACTTGTTCACGACGAGAAGATCGCCCGCGTGCCAGTCGGCGTCGGGATCACCCCAGGGCCCGTCGTTCTCCCCCTGACCCTCGAAGACCCACAGCCGGCGATCTGCCGCGTCCGCCCACGCCCGCGCCCGGCGCACGCCCTCTCCCTCCACCACATCTTTAGTGTCCCTCAGTCCGGCCGTGTCCGCCAGCAAGACCGGATAGCCCCCGATCTCCACGACAGTCTCGATGACGTCCCGCGTCGTACCCGGCTGATCAGCGATTATCGCAGCGTCTCGCCCCACGAGACCGTTGAAGAGCGTGCTCTTGCCCGCGTTGGGGGGCCCGACAATCGCGACCCTATACCCTTCGCGCACGCTGCGGCCTCGGCTTCCTTCGACAGCCGCCGCCCGCAGTTCCTCCTGAAGCCGCCCAATCTCTCTCAGGGCCTGTGATCGGTCCCCCACCGTGCCTTCATCGGGAAAATCCACCAAGGCCTCCAACTCCGCGAGAGGAGAAATGAGTCTTTCCCTCCACCCGCGGTAACGCGCGCCGAGCTCCCCATCGAGTTGCCGTATGGCCTGCTTGGCTTGTTGGCGCAGGCTCGCATCGATCAGATCGGCGATGGCCTCCGCTTGGTCTAACCCAAGCTTGCCGTTTTCAAACGCCCTGCGGGTGAATTCCCCCGGCTCCGCGAGTCGCGCGCCCGCCGCTATCGCTGTCGAGATCGCGGCCTCGACTATGGCGCGCCCCCCGTGCAGGTGTAGTTCCGCTACGTCCTCACCGGTAAAGCTGCGTGGTCCGGAGAACCACAGCAGTAGGCCATGGTCAAAGACCTCCCCCGCGCCGTCACGGAAGGACACTCGCTTCACCCGGCGTGGCGCGCCAGGCTTGACCCCTAAGCCCGCCAAGACCGCCCGAGCCTGCGGTCCGGAAACGCGAACGACCGCGAGAGCCGCCTTCCCTGCGGAGGTCGCTAGCGCCACGATGGTGTCGGATGCCGACATCGCCTCCACCCGACGACAAGATCCAGAGACCGTCGTCCCAAGCGCCGCTCAGGTGTTCATGGATTGATAGAACTCGGCGTTGTTTTTTGTCGACCTAAGCTTATCCAGCAGAAACTCGATCGCATCCTGGGGACCCATGGGCGAGAGAATCCGACGCAGGACGAACGTTTTCTGAAGCTGATCACGCGGCGTAATCAACTCCTCCTTCCGGGTTCCAGATTTCAGCACATCGATCGCCGGATAGATGCGGCGGTCAGCAACCTTGCGGTCCAGCACGATTTCCGAATTACCTGTACCCTTGAACTCCTCAAAGATCACTTCGTCCATTCGGCTGCCCGTGTCGATCAAGGCCGTAGAGATGATCGTCAATGAACCTCCCTCTTCCACATTGCGCGCGGCCCCGAAAAATCTTTTTGGCCTCTGGAGGGCATTCGCATCCACACCCCCGGTCAGCACCTTTCCTGATGACGGCACCACTGTGTTGTACGCCCTTCCGAGGCGGGTGATGTTGTCCAGAAGAATAATGACATCCCGTTTATGCTCGACGAGGCGCTTAGCCTTCTCAATCACCATTTCAGCCACCTGAACATGTCGGGCCGCCGGCTCGTCGAATGTCGAAGAAATCACCTCTCCCTTAACGGTCCGCTGCATATCCGTCACTTCCTCGGGTCGTTCGTCGACCAGAAGGACAATGAGATAGCACTCAGGGTGATTAGCGGCGATCGACTTGGCTATATTCTGCATCATGATCGTCTTTCCGACCCGCGGCGGGGCTACGATCAAGCATCTCTGGCCTTTTCCGAGGGGCGAGACGATATCGATTACGCGCCCCGTCTTATCTTTAAGGGTAGGGTCTTCGATTTCCATCTTCAGCCGCTCTTCAGGATAGAGAGGCGTCAAGTTGTCGAAATGAACTTTGTGCCGAACGTTGTCGGCGTTCTCAAAATTGACCTTATCCACTTTGGTAAGGGCGAAGTATCTCTCTCCTTCCCGAGGCGCTCGGATCCCTCCATCTACGGTGTCGCCAGTGCGAAGTCCGAATTTCCGGATCTGGGACGGGCTGACATAAATATCATCCGGGCCGGGTAGATAATTCGCCTCCGGGCTGCGCAAAAATCCGAAGCCGTCTTGTAAGACCTCAAGCGTTCCAGACGCGGTGATCTCTACGCCTTCTTCAGCACAAGCCTTTAGGATCGCGAACATCATATCCTGCTTGCGCATGGCGTTCGCATTCTCGATGTCGAACTGTTCGGCGAACGCGAGGAGCTCAGCGGGCGATTTCTCTTTCAGCTCCTGAAGGGACATCCCACTTACGTCGAGCCCTACGGTTCGCTTTCCCGACGGCTCCTCTACCTCGGCGACCATCCGCGCCGCATCTGCCTCGGCGCTATTCGCGGAGATATCCAACGTTTCAGACATGAATGACAAACTCTTCGAGGGTTGGACGCTATCTGGACCAGCCAGACAGCAGGACTCCCGCTCTCTATCGATCGTCCGAGCACAGGGGTCATCTCAGCGCACAATCGGACGAAGATATCTTCGCGCCTGCGAGACGACTGAGAGCAATTTGCTGGAGGAGGACGAGGCGAGGCCTAGACAGGCACCGAAGTCGGCATCCTAGACAGCCACGCGACGCCGTCAAGGCTGGAGCGGACGGGCAATGGCCAAAGGGCCTCAAAAGCGGGTCTTGTCGAACATCCAGCGGGGTCAGCGGCATCCCGGAATAAGGTTCATGGCTTCCTCAAAACAGACTTCCCGAGGCACCCGCTTCAAATGGGAAGCTTGGTCGTCACCGCAAGGACGATCACAATCGCGGCGACAAACGGAGCCTCATTCATGATCCGCCAAAACCGATGGTCATGATCACGCTGTCCCTGCGCCAGACGTTTCCTCGAATAAGACAGGAAGTGGTTGTATCCGATGAGAAAAACAACAGAAAATAGTTTCAGAATCATCCACGGCTGGAAGAGGATCCTGTAACCTTCCAAAAACACCAGAGATGCCCCAAGTATAACGACTATTATCTCAGACGGAGCGATAATTCCGTACAACAAACGGCGCTCCATAACTACAAAAGTTTTTTCCGTTTCAGATCCGGGCTCGCATTGAGAGTGATAAACGAATAATCGAGGCAGATACATCAGTCCCGCCATCCAGGCGATAACCGCAAGGATATGTAGTCCCTTTACAAATTCTATAGTCATCTAACCGCACCGGCCCGACGCCTGGGACACCCTTCTGCGCTGACTGGGCAAAGGCGGCCACTCGAGACATGCCCCTCGCCTTCATCCTCCAAAGACGCCATGACCAGATCCGCCAGACCGTTAATGAAGATGGGATCCGCACCCACGACCGGAGCGCGCAAAAAGGGGGTGACTCCAACGTCCCTCGCGATCTCCGCATACTCCCTATCGATTTCCACGACAGTCTCAATGTGGTCCGAAACGAAGGCGATCGGATCTATCAAAACGCCAACTCCGTCAGCGCCGGCACGTGCAATCGCCTCAGGGGTTGAAGGTCCCAGCCATCTTAACGGCCCCACGCGGCTTTGATAGCACACCTCCCAGTCCCAATCGCCTCCGAGCGATTCGACGACCAGAGAGCAAGTTCGCTCTATCTGAATCTGATAGGGATCCCCCGCCGCGATGATCCGTTCAGGAAGCCCATGAGCCGAAAAAAGGAGACGTACGTCAGGATTTCCGGCTTCTTCCCAAACTTTCCTAATGGAATTAGCATGTGAACGAACAAACCCAGGCTCATCGTACCAACAACAGATACTTTTCACTCGGGCATTTCCACGATATCTATGACGCCATTCTTCAAATGAAGATCCTGTAGTCGTGGTAGAAAACTGCGGATATAGAGGCAATAATACAATATTATCAGGATTTCTCCTGGATATATCGTTGGCGACTTTTCGAGTCATCGGCCGCCAGTATCGCATTGCGATGTCGACCGTTATGTCCCTATCGGGCATCAGCTGAGACAGGCGTTCTTTCAGAGCGTTGGCTTGCAACGCGGTCTCCCCAAGCAGAGGAGACGCGCCACCCATGAGCGCATAGTTCGCCTGGGCCGACTTCGCTCTCAGCGTCGCGATGAGCCAAGCGAGAGGGAGCCTGAGTATCCATGGTAACCGAATGATGGCAGGATCGGAAAAGAGATTCTGGAGAAACGGACGGACCGATTTCAAAGAGTCCGGCCCCCCAAGATTGAACAGGACGACCGACAAACGCGACCGAGTGGCGCCGTTGGGGCTAGCTAGTGTCTTCTTCTGCCGATCTCGTGACATCACAGGTTCAATTTTCAATCAGTCTCGAACGGCTCTTAAATCCAGGCGCATGAACCCCGCGTCCAACGGTCCAATACAGACCACGATATGCCGAAGGGTGTGGTGTGTCTGTCGGGCTTAGGTCACGGCTGAATGACCGTTTCGCCCGCCTAGCCGATAGATC
>JAKBBV010000010.1 GCA_021808285.1 Pseudomonadota bacterium
CCTCGTGGAAACGATGCCGCACGAGGTCCAGTACGGCCTTGGTCGCTGCTTCCTTCCTGAAGCTGATCCGGGGCGGGTAGCTCAGGGTCCGATCTGGCGGCCGCCGGTTTTCGGCGTCGAGGTTCCATCGACCCCCGGTGGGCTGGCCGTCCGCCTCCATCAAAAGTCCATGGCGCCGCCGCATCTGGCGATAGAACAGCTCCAGGCGCAGCTCTCGGCGAGTCTCGGCCCAGGCGTCGAACTCGGCGTGGGTGCACAGAAACCGGGTGTCGGGGAGAATCTCCAACGGCGCCGGCAGGTCCTGGCGCAGGGCCTCGAAGCTCTCCCGCAGACGCCATTCGCCGGGCTCGGTCACCGCGATCCTGGCCGGGGTAAGCGCTTCGGCGGCGCGCAGGATCTCGCCCTCCAAGGTCTGGGAATTACCCTCGTCCTCCAGCGTGACATAGCGGACGCAAAATCCCGCCGCCGTGAGAGCCGCCGCGAAATGGCGCATGGCCGAAAAGAGGAAGGCGATCTTCTTGACGTGATGGTTGACGTAACTGGCCTCAGCCATGACCTCGGCCAGGAGAAAGACATCCCGCTCCCTGTCGGCTGACGACACGATCTCCAGCCGCGCCGAAAGCTGGTCGCCCAGGATGACGCGCAGCACGCCGCCATCGCACCTGGTCCCGCCGTTCCCGTGAGGCCCCGGGCTCATGGTCTCCGGTTCCTCATGGTCTCCGGTTCCTCATGGACGAGGGAGGGCAATCGACTCCTGCCCCGTGTCTCCCTGCCGGACCCGGATCGCGCCCACAGCCCTGTCACTCCCCGTCAGGCATTGAATCGAGGGCCGCCGCATTGACTTCCCCAGAGCCTTCGCCTAACAGCCGGCCCTCAATTTTCTGGCGCCGCCCCAAAGGTAAGGTCGCCATGTTCGTCCTGGAGTCTGGTCGTGAAGCGGACCTATCAGCCCTCAAGACTGGTGCGCAAGCGCCGCCACGGCTTTCGCGCGCGAATGGCGACCAAGAACGGCCGCAAGGTCGTCGCGCGTCGGCGCGCGCAAGGTCGCAAGCGCCTGACCGCCTAGTTCCCTTGACGACGAGGCGTTCCGCCTCGGCCAAGATCGAGACTGTCCTTCGCCTGCAACAGGACGACCTCGGCATCATGTCTTCGTCGCCCGTGATCGAGACGCTCACCCGTCGCGCTGACTTTCTCGCCGCCGCGCGGGCCTTCGCCTGCGCCCAGGGCGCAGTGTCAGCGCAGGCGCGCTTCCGGGACGATCATAGCGACCGTATTCGGATTGGATTCACCGCCACGCGGCGGATCGGCGGGGCGGTGGTGCGGAATCGGGCCAAACGGCGTCTACGGGAGGCGGCGAGGGCCGTGGCGCCCCTTCATGTCGTGCCCGGTTGCGACTATGTACTCCTCGCCCGGGGCGGGACCCCGACCCGGCCCTGGCCGTCTCTGCTCGACGACATGGCGCGCGCCCTTCATCGGCTGTCCGCGGATCTCCGCCGAGCCGAGGCCGCGTCTCTCGCGAGCGACGACGCTCCGGGCGATAGCTGAAGAAGATCAGGTTCGCGCCGCGCCATGAACGAAGATACCCGCAATCTGGTCGCTTTCGGGGTGGTCGCGGCGATCCTCATGCTGGCCTACCAGGCATTCATCGTCGGTCCGCAGGAGCGCAAGGCCGCCCTCGCTCATCCCCCGATGGCGGCGACGTCAAGCTCCCAGGCCGCCTCGCTCTCGCCCAGCGCCGCCCTTGCCCCCGGTGCGGCGACTGCGGCGGCGCATCCTGGCCTGACCCGGGCGGAGGCCCTGGCGCTGAGCCCTAGAGCGGTGATCGATACCCCCGCCCTGGCTGGCTCCATCGACCTGCGCGGCGCGCGTCTGGATGACCTCGCCCTGAAGGGGTATCACGAGGAGGTCTCGGCGACTTCGCCCCTGGTTCAGCTTCTCAGCCCGGAAGGCGCGAACGACGCCTATTTCGCCGACACCGGTTGGGTGGGCGCCAATGTGGCGGGCCTGCCGAACTCCCAGAGCCTGTGGACGGTCGCACAGGGCCACACCCTGTCTCCGGGACATCCCCTGGTTCTGACCCTTACCGCCGCCAACGGCCTTGTGTTCAGCCGCCGCATTGCGGTGGACGACAAGTTCATGTTCTCGATCACCGACACCGTCGCCAATCCCACTGGCCAGTCAGTCACCCTGGCGCCCTATGTCTCGGTGCAGCGCGACGGCCTTCCTGCGGGCCTCGGCAAGTCAGGCATCGTGCACGAGGGCGTGATCGGGGTCTTGGGCGAGGACGGCAAACAACTCAAGCTCTCGGCCTACAAGGCGTGGAAGAAGAAGGGCGAACTTGATTGGCGCTCCAAGGGCGGCTGGCTAGGCGTCACAGATAAATATTGGATGACCGCCTTCGCGCCGTCCCAGACCGCAGCCATCGCCGCCCAGGCGCGGGTCACCCCCGACGCCGCCAGCGGTGTCGACATCTACCAGACGAGCTATGTCGGCCAGGCCATTCTGCTCGCGCCGGGCCACGCCGCCAGCGTGGAGAACCATCTCTTCGCCGGTGCGAAGACCGTGCCCATGCTTAAGGCTTACTCCAAGACCCTGCATATCCCGCTTTTCGATGACGCCGTGGACTGGGGCAATCTCTGGTTCCTGACCCGGCCGATTTTCTCGCTGCTGCAGTTCTTCTATGACCACACCGGAAACTTCGGCGTCGCCATCGTTCTTCTGACCATCGTCATCCGCCTGATCACCTTCCCCCTGGCCAATCGCGGCTATGAGATGGGGGTGAAGATGCGGCGCATCCAACCCGAGCTCCAGGCTCTGCAGAAGCGCCACAAAGAGGACCCCCAGGCCCTGCAAAAGGAGATGATGTCCCTTTATCAGCGCGAGAAGGTCAACCCTGTCAGTGGTTGTGTTCCCATGCTGTTCACCATTCCGCTGTTCTATTCTCTGACCAAGATCTTCACCGTGACCATCGAGATGCGGCATGCGCCCTTCTTTGGCTGGATTCATGATCTTTCGGCCCGCGATCCGACGACGATCATCAATCTGTTCGGCCTCATCCCCTGGGACCCGTCATTGACGCCGGTGATCGGCGCCTTGCTGGGCGGTCCGCTACACATCGGCGTCTGGCCGCTGGCCTACGGCGTCTCCATCTGGCTCAGTCAATCCATGACGCCCATGACCGGAGTCGATCCGGCGCAACAGGCGGTAATGAAGTTCATGCCGGTGATCTTCACCTTCATCATGGCTCAATATGCTGTGGGCCTTCTGATCTATTGGACCTGGTCCAGCCTGATCACCATCCTGCAGCAGTATGTGCTCATGCGCCGCTTCAAGGTCGACAATCCCATCGATGATTTCTTCCGCCGCTTCGGTGCGCGGGCCGGGGCGGGCTAGACCATGCCGGCGGCAGCGGGGGCGAAGGACAGCCTCGCCGGCGCCTATCCGGAGGCGGAGTTCAGCCTGGAGGAATTGGAGGCGGCGCGGGTCGCCTTCGCCCGACCTGTGAGCTTTCTCCTGGGTGTGGCGTCTCTGGACGGACTTCCGGACACGACGCTGCCCGAGGTGGCCTTCGCCGGCCGCTCAAACGTCGGCAAGTCCTCGCTCATCAACGCGCTCACCGAACAGCGCCAACTCGCCCGGGCCTCTACCGAGCCCGGGCGCACGCGCGAAGTGAACATGTTCCTGCTCGACGGCCGTCTGCGCCTGGTGGATTTGCCCGGTTATGGATTCGCAAAGGCTCCCAAATCAGCGACCCGGCGGTTCCAGGATCTGGGACGAGCCTATCTGCACGGGCGGCCGAATCTCAAACGGGTCTACCTGCTCGTCGATGCGCGCCACGGCGTGAAGAAGGAAGACGAGGCGGCGCTGTCGGCGCTTGATCTGGCGGCCGTGTCCTATCAGGTGGTGCTGACCAAGGCTGACAAGCTCAAGCGCGCCGAGCAGGAGGCCGTGGTCGCCGCTACACTCAAGGCGCTGTCGCGCCGGCCAGCCGCTTTTCCACGCCTGTGCCTGACCTCATCGGAGACCGGCGCCGGCATGGCGGCCTTGCGCGCAGAGATCCTGCGGGCGGGATTTGCATGACAAGCGCGGCCGAGTCTCCTATTGCCGCTTGCCGTCCGCCATGCCCTCAAGGGGAGCCTGCGCCTTGACCGAGACCGACCAGGAGGCTGGCTGGGCCACCGCCCGGACACTGGCGGAAGCCCTGCCCTACATCCAGATCCACGATCGCCAGACCGTGGTCATCAAATATGGCGGGCATGCCATGGGCGAGGAGAACATCGCCCGGCAGTTCGCCGCCGATGCCGTGCTCCTGAAGTTACTCGGCGTGCGACCAGTGGTGGTGCACGGTGGGGGGCCGCAGATTTCCCGGATGCTCGACAAGGCCGGGGTCAAGTCGACCTTCGTCGATGGGCTGAGGGTCACCGACGCCGCGACCATGGAGGTGGCCGAGATGGTCCTCTCCGGCGCCATCAACAAGGAAATCGCCAACTGGATCACCCAGGCTGGGAGGACCGCCGATGTGCGCGGGGTGGGCCTTTCAGGCAAGGACGCACGCCTGATCACGGTGGAGAAGGCCACCCGCACCCGGGTCGATCCATCCTCTCGTCTTGAGGCGGTTGTGGATCTGGGGTTCGTGGGCGAGCCCACCGAAGTCGATCCTAAACTGATCCGGAGCTTGATCGATTCCGAGGAGGACGACTACATCCCGGTGGTCGCCCCCATTGGCGTGGCCCAGGACGGCAAGACCTACAACATCAACGCCGACACCGTGGCCGGATCCCTGGCCGGGGCGCTCAAGGCCCGCCGCCTCCTGCTGCTCACCGATGTGCCCGGCGTTCTTGATGCAAAGGGCCAATTAGTGCGTCAACTGACGATCGCCGAGGCCAAGGCCGCGATCGCCGCGGGGGTGATCACCGGGGGCATGATCCCGAAGGTCGAGACGGCTATGGCCGCCGTGGAGGCGGGAGTGGAAGGCGTGGTGATCCTGGACGGCCGCCGCGCCCACGCCATGCTGGTGGAACTGTTCACCGAACACGGTGCGGGGACTCTGGTCACGCGATGAGCCCGCCCGCGGTCCCTGACCTCGCCCATGCCGAGGCCTGGCTGTTTGATCTCGACAATACCCTATATCCGCTGGAGAGTGGCCTCGCTCCACAGGTATCGGACCTCATCACTGACTTTACTCAGTCCCTGACCGGTCTCGACCGCGATGCCGCGCGCGCTCTGCAGAAGGACTATCTGGCCCGCTACGGCCTGACCCTGGGTGGCCTCATGGCTCATCACGGCGTGGACCCCGATGATTTTCATGCGGCGATCAATACGGTAGACCTCACCTGCCTCACGCCTGATCCGGACTTGAACGCGGCCCTCGCCGCCCTGCCGGGGCGCAAGCTGATCTTCACCAACGCCGACGAGATCCACGCGGTGCGGGTCCTGGAGCGCTTGGGCATGAATACACTGTTCGAGGACGTATTTCACATCGCCCGCGCGGGTTTTGCGCCCAAGCCCTCGCCGCTTGCTTATGAGCGCATGATCACTGCCTTGGCTCTCGATCCGCGTCGAACTGTGTTCTTCGAGGATGCCGTGCGCAACCTGGCCCCGGCCGCCGCGCTCGGCATGGTCACGGTTCTGGTGGGCGAGCAGGCTGCGGCTTCGAACGCCGATTTCGTCTCCCACCGCGCGGCGTCCCTGGCGGACTTCCTGGTGCGCGGCGAAACGCTTTAGGATGGCGCCATGAGCGAGACCCTTCATCTGCAGGCGGAGATTGAGGCCGGCTGGGCGGTGCGAGAGGATGTTGGGCCGCAGACTAGGGGGCCACTGCGCGATGCGGTGAACGCCGTACTCGACGGGCTCGACAGCGGGACCCTGAGGGTGGCGGAGAAGACAGCCAAAGGCTGGACCGTTCACACATGGCTGAAACAGGCGATCCTGCTCGCTTTCCGGCTTGAGCCCTCGCGGTTGATGACGGCGGGCGCGGCCGCGGGGCCCTGGTGGGACAAGGTCCCTAGCAAGTTCGATGGCTGGGACGAGGCCCGCTTTTCCGCCGCGGGCTTTCGCGCCGTGCCCGGCGCGGTGGTGCGACGCGGCGCCTATGTGGCGCGAGGCGCGGTGCTGATGCCCAGCTTCGTCAATATCGGCGCCTATGTGGGCGAGGGAACCATGGTCGATACGTGGGCGACGGTCGGCTCCTGCGCCCAGATCGGCGCCGGGGTGCACCTCTCCGGAGGGGCAGGAATCGGAGGGGTTCTGGAGCCGCTCCAGGCGGCGCCTACGATCATTGAAGATGGCTGTTTCATCGGCGCCCGATCGGAGGTGGCTGAAGGCGTGATCGTGGGTGAGGGCTCGGTGCTTTCCATGGGCGTGTTTCTCACCGCCTCGACCCGGATCGTTGATCGTAAGACCGGAGAGGTCCATCGCGGTCGTGTGCCGCCCTACTCAGTGGTGGTGCCCGGCGCCCTTCCCGATCCTCATGGAGCGGGCCCCAGCCTCGCTTGCGCCGTGATCGTCAAGACCGTGGACGCTCAGACCCGGTCCAAGACCAGCATCAATGAACTGTTGCGCGACTAGAGCGCCGTCCGACCAGGTGGGAACTGGCTGGGCGGCCAGACGGCGCATAAGCGATTGAATCCAGAGCGGTGCAAAACCTCAGGGGTGATTCCGTCAGTTCGAAAACCGCTCTAGGCCTGGGTTGCGCCCCTCGTGGCGGGACATCAATCCCGTCGTCGCTCACCGGCGCCGCGCCCGGCGGCAAGGGCAAGGCCGATGGCTGGAGCCACGATGGCGGCGCCGACGAAATAGGGGGCGTTCACGCTGATCCCTGAAAAGGCCAACGCCATGCCCTGGGGTCCGACGAAACGGGCGAGGGCGCTGGCGGCGTTATTGAGGCCCATGACCTGGCCCTGATTATCAGCGTCGATATTGCGCGAGATCAGCGCACCAGTGTTGGGAAAGGCAATGGACGAAAACAGGCTCATGGTCGCCATCAAGGTATAGGTGATCACCCCGCCGTCGCCGATCACGGGCTGCAGGAACAGAGCCGTGGCCGTGCCCACCATGCCCACCGCCAACATGCGCGCCTCGCCGAATCGCTTGGAGAGGGTTCCGGTGAGAAAAAACTGGGTGGGCGAGGCGATCAGGCCCGACAGCCCGAACACAAACCCAACCTGCCGCGGCTGCCAGTCAAAACGGTGGTGCGCCCAAAGCGGGAAGATCGACTCGATGCCGGAAAAGGCGAATCCTACGGTGAAGGTCAGGAGGATCAGTGGGCCCACGACGGGATGGCGCACGGCATAGCCAAACATTCTCCAGCGGCTCGGCTGGGGTCCGCGTGTCTTGCGCTCGCGGCTCTCCTTGACCAGCAGAAATACGCCAAGCGCCGCCGCCGCGGCGAGACCGGAGGCAGCCAGCAGCGGGATCTGAAAGCCGATCGGCCCGAGGGACGGCTTGGCCAAACTGCCGCCGACGAACGGGCCGAGGATAAAGCCGATATTGTAGGCCGCGCCGATCTTGGAGATGCGTCCGGCCCGGTCCTCGGGACGGCTGACATCGGCGATATAGCCCTGAACCACAGAGCCGTTGCCCGCCGCCATGCCGCCAAAGAAGCGGATGATGAAGGCGAAATAGATGTTCGGCGCAAAGGCCAGCAGCCCATAGCAGGCGCAGTTGGCGGCCAGGGTCGAAATCAGGATGGGCTTGCGGCCGATACGGTCGGACAGGCGCCCCCAGAACGGCTCGCCCCAGAAAGAGCCCATGGAATAGGCCGAGAAGATCAGGGCGATCTGCCAGGGCGCGGCATGGAACGAGGCGCCGTAGAACGGCAACAGCGGCACGACGATGCCAAAGCCCAGCATGTTGATGAACATGACCGACAGCAGGGTATAGAGCGCCACATCGCCGCTCTCCCGCGTCTTGCCGCGCGCAGGCGAAGGCCCCGGCGCGGCGCCGGAACTGGCTTGCTGAGTCTGGGCGCTCATGTCCTCGCCCTTAAAGGGCGTCGCCGCGCCTCACAACCTGCAGGCCCGCGGACCGGCGCCCTTCGACGCCTCCCTCACACCGCCTCGCGCACGCGCGCGGCCACCTGTCGGGCCAGCAGCCATCCCGGCGCGATCAGGGCCGCGGCGGTGGCGAAAGGGGCGCCGATGGAAAGGTGGGCGAAGGCCGCGCTGGCCCAGATCGGGCCGCCGATGCGCGCCAGGCAGTTGCCGGCCATGTTCAGGCCCAGCACCTCGCCCTGCCGGTCGGCCGGCGCCGACTGCGAGATCAGGGCGCTGATATTGGGGAAGGTGATCGACTGGCCGAAGGCGACGGTGAAGAGGCCCGCTATGGCCACAGGCCAAGTGGGCGAAAAGAGCTGCACCAGCATGCCCAGCCCGACCACGGCCAAGCCCCAGCTCAGCACATGGGCCGGGCCGAACCGCCGGGCCAGGGCGCCGGTGATCAGGCCCTGGCCGATGGAGCCGGTGACGCCGATGGCCATGAAGGCGAATCCCATCTCCCGCGGGCCCCAGCCGAACCGGGCCTGGGTCCACAGGCCATAGGTGGCCTCGATGCCGGCGAACCCCGCCACGACGATGAAGGCGGCGATCAGCACCCTGGCGATGACCGGATGAGAGAAGGCGGCCTTGAGGGTCTCCAGACGATGCGGCTGGGGACGGGCCGCATAACTGGGGTCGCGCGTCTCGCGGACGAACAGCGCCACGCCCAGCGCCGCGAGCCCCGCCAGCCCTGCGGCGGTGATCAGCGGCAGGGCGAACCCGACCGCGCCCAGGGACGGCTTGGCCAGCAGGCCTCCCAGGCCTGGGCCGGTGACGAAGCCCATATTGAAGGCCGCGCCCAGATGGCCCATGCGCTGCGGCCTCTGCTCGGCTGGGGTGATGTCGGCCAGATAGCCCTGGATGGTGGAGATATTGCCGCTGGTCAGGCCCGCCAGCAGACGCACGGCGATGGCTGTGGCCATGTTCGGCGCCAGGGCCAGACCGAGATAGGCGAGCGCCGCGCCGCTGATGGTGATGATCAGCACCGGGCGCCGGCCCCACCGGTCGGACAGACGTCCCCAGAAGGTCTCCGCGAAGAGCTGGCCCATGGCGAAGGCCGAGAACATGGCCCCGATGGCCACTGTCGAAGCATGGAAGGCCCGGCCATAGAAGGGCAGCAGGGGAATCACCACGCCGAAGCCGGCCATGTTCACGAACACGACCGCCATGAGCACGACGAGCGCGCGGCGCGCGTCGGCGGATGACATTTCCCAGGGCATGGCCCCGCTTTAGGCTGCGCCGGCCTGGGGCGCGAGACGCCACGCCGCCACAGTGATCTGAAAAAAGCCAGGGAGGCGGGCGCCGCCTATCGCGGCGCCAGGATCATGATCATTTGACGGCCTTCCATACGCGGCTCGTACTCGACCTTGGCCACGGGATCGAAGTCGAGCTTCACCTGCTGGAGCAGCTTCATCCCCAGCTCCGGATGGCGCATCTCACCTCCGCGGAAACGCAGCGTCACCTTGACCTTGTCGCCTTCCTCGAAGAACCGGTGCATGGCCTTGGCCTTCACCTCGTAGTCATGCACGTCGATATTGGGCCGGAGCTTGATCTCCTTGACCTCGACCAGCTTCTGGCGCTTGCGCGCCTCGTTCTTCTTCTTCTGCTCCTGAAACTTGAATTTGCCGAAGTCGAGAATCTTGCAGACCGGTGGGTCCGCGGTGGGGGACACCTCCACAAGGTCCAGCCCGGCCTCGACCGCCGCCTCGAGCGCCGCCGAGGTGGGCATGACGCCCTGCTTTTCCCCGTTCTGGTCGATCAGGAGGACGCGCGGCGCGCGGATATCCTCATTGATGCGATGGGTGTCTTTGGCCGGCGGGGCGGGCATCAGGGGACGACGAATAGGCGAGACTCCTTGAGACATGAGAAGACGCGAGGCCTCGTCGCGCATAACGACGCTCCTCACAACTCCGATATGAGCAAGGATCGCAAAAGGATCAAGACGCCCTGATGGCGATGTCGCCCTGGCGCCACAGGTCTAGCGCCTCCGCGAGGACCACTTCGGACCGAAGATCCGCCAGATTTTGGCGCTGCAAGATGCGCACCCGTCCGCGCGGAGCGTTGCGGGCCGGGTCGGAGTCGCCGGAAAATAGGGTCAGGCAGGGCGCTCCCGCCGCTGCGATCAGATGCATGGGACCGGTGTCGTTGCCCACGGCGAGCACGGCGCGCGCGCCCAGCTCGGCGAGTTGGAAGAGGTCGGTCCGGCCGGTGAGATCAATGGTCGCCGGCGCCTGGGTCTGGATCCCGGCGGCGAGGGTGCGCTCGGCGTCACCCCCGATGATGGCGACGCTCAGACCTTCAGCCTGTAGCGCCAGCGCCAGTGTGGCGAAGCTGTGCGCTGGCCAAAGTTTGAGGGGTCGGCGGGGCGAGGCGCCGGGAACCAGCAGCGCCAGGCGCTCCGCGGGTCGGGGGCCGTCAAGGCTCGCCAGCATCCAGGCCAGGTCCGGTCCGGGGGCCTTGCCGGGGTCGGTGGAGACGGGCGGGAGGACGCCGGCCAGGTTGAGCTGGTCGGCTTCGCGCTCGAGCACGTGCATCGTCGCCCGGCGCCGTCGATCGCCGCGCGCGGCGCAGCCAGCCGCCATCCCTGACCAGAAGGGCGGGTGCGGACGCAGGGCCTGAAACAACAGGTTGGTGCGGTCATTGGCCTGCAGGTCATAGACGCGGTCGAAGCGCGCGCGCCTTAAGCGCCGGACGAGGGCGAGCCAGTCGGTGAGGCTCCGGGGCCGGCCGTCGGTCTCCACGGCGTCGAACCAGGGGCTTCTGCGGGCCAGATCGGCGTAGGGGGGGGTGGTGAGAAGGGTGATATGTGCTCCAGCCTCGGCGGCCCGCAACCGGGCGAAGGCGGGCATCGAGAGCACCATGTCGCCCAGCGCGGAGAGCTTGATGACCAGGATGCGCCGGGTCACGGCGCCGCCTCGAGTTCGCCCCGGCGTTCATCGATGAGCTGGCGATACAGGGCGAAGCTGGCTTCGACCATGCGCTCCAGGGAAAAGTCCGCCGCGATTCGCGCCCGAGCCCTTGCTCCCACGACCTCGCGGGCGTCACGGGTCATCCTGAGGGCGCGTCCCATGGCCCCGGCCAAGGCCTCCGTATCGCCTGCCGGGACAAGCCAGCCTGTCTCGCCGTCGCGGAGAGTCTCGCTCAACGCACCCAGATCCGAGGCGATCACCGGTCGCCCCATGGCGCAGGCTTCGGCGACGCTCCGACCAAAGGACTCCGGCGAGGTGGAAGGGGCAATCACCAGGTCGGCGGATTTGAGCGCGGCGGGCATGTCGGCCAGGGATCCGGGAAGGCGGACGGCGTCACGCACGCCGGCCGAGGCGGCAAGATCGGTGAGGCGCTTGGCTTCTCCCGCCCGCTCCTCGCGCCCAGCCATGACAAGCACCGGGGCATCGCCGGAGAGGCGATCTGCAACCAGGCGGCCGAGCGCGGCGAGAGCCACGGCCTGGCCCTTCCATCCCGTCAGCCGAGCGGCCAACAGGATCACCGGCCGGGCATCGGATGGGTCCAGTCCCATGGCCCGCCGCGCGGCGAAGACCCGGTCCACGCTTACCGCGGCGGGGTCGAACTTCGCCAAGTCGATTCCCTCTGGGATGACGCAAAGACGCCCAGCCGGCGTCCCGTGCTCCTGCAGCAGGTGGCGAAGGGTGAATTGCGAATTGGCGATCACCGCCTCGCCCCGGGTCATGATCCGGTTATAGCGCCGCTTGAGCGCCGAGCCCGAGGCATAGACCCCGTGATAGGTGGCGACCATCGGAATGCCTGTAGCCCTCGCCGCCCAGAGTGCGCTGAAGGCCGGCGCCCGCGAGCGGACATGGATGAGACTCGCCTTTTCGCGGCGGATGAGTCGGGCGAGACGCCCCGCGTTCAGGGCGATCGAGATCGGATCCCTAGCGTGGACGGCCATACGCTCCAGACGCGCGCCGGTGCGGGCCAGGTCCCGCTCCAACGTTCCCCCCCACGAGGCGACTAGGGAGCCTGCGCCGACGCGCGCCGCGGCCCTGGCCATGTCGAGTGTCACCTGTTCCACTCCGCCGCCCTCAAGTCGGGGGGTCACCTGTAGCAGCACGAAGCTCGGCGGCAGGGAGGGATCGAGCGTCGCGCCCATTCCGGGCATGACCCCGGGCACGGCTCAGCCCGCAAGAAGCGCGGTCAGCGCCGCCCGCACGGCCGCGCCCTGGCTCGGGTGTTTCAGCCCAAAGGCGACCCCGGCGCGCAACAGCCCTAGCGGATCGCCGCAATCGAAGGTCCTGCCCTCATAGGCGAGGGCATGGAACATTTCCTGGTCCAACCGCGCCCGCAGGGCGTCGGTGAGCTGAATCTCGCCCCCGGCGCCGCGGCTATGCGCAGCCAGGGCCTCGAACACGCCGCTCTGGAGGATATAGCGCCCCGAAATGAAGAGATTGGACGGCTCGGTCCCCGGCGGCGGCTTCTCCACCATGCCGGTCATGCGGCGCAGGCGCCCGCGAAAGCCCGGCGCGGTCTCGCCCAGGGCGACGATGCCATATTTGTGCGTTTCGCCCTCCGGCGCCGGCTCGACGACGATGATATTGCCGCCCACCGCATCATGGGCCTCGATCGCCTGAGCGAGCGCGCCCGGCGACGCGTCCATCAGCATGTCGGGCAGCATGACCGCAAAGGGCTCGTCGCCGATGATGTCCCGGGCGCACCAGACGGCGTGACCCAGACCCAGCGGCGCCATCTGCCGCACAAAGCTCATCTGGCCTGGCGCCAGAAGATCGCCGGTGAGCGCAGCAAGAAGTTCGCCGCGGCCCTTGTCGGTGAGGGCCTGCTCCAGTTCGACCGCGTGGTCGAAATAGTCCTCGATCGCCCCCTGTCCGCGGCCTAGCACGATAACGAAATGCTCAATTCCGGCGGCCCGTCCCTCCGCCACCACATGGGCGAGGATCGGCCTGTCGAACACGTTGAGGAGATTCTTCGGCGTGACCTTGGCGGCGGGCAGGTTGCGTGTTCCCAGCCCCGCGACGGGCAGGACGGCCTTGCGGATACGCGTCATGTAGTGACCTTGAGCGACAGAGGGACGCCCTCCTACTCGACCGTCACCGACTTGGCGAGATTGCGCGGCTGGTCCACGTCGGCGCCCTTAGCCACTCCGACCTGATAGGCCAGGAGTTGCAGCGGCACGGCGAACACCAGTGGCGCGATCAGCGGATCGCAGGTCGGCGCCACGACGCTCCTCGCTTGAGACGGGGCGTGGGCCAGCCCCGCCTCGTCAGTGATCAGAACGACTGCGCCATTGCGCGCTATCACCTCGCTCATGTTTGAGCGCGTCTTGTCGAAGGCGTTATCGCTGGGCGCGACGATGATCACGGGAGTGGACTCGTCGATCAGCGCGATGGGGCCATGCTTCATCTCGCCTGCGGCGTAGCCCTCGGCATGGATGTAACTGCCTTCCTTGAGCTTCAGCGCCCCCTCCAGGGCCAGCCCGAACATCGCTCCT
Organism: Pseudomonadota bacterium; assembly: GCA_021808285.1. Classification (GTDB taxonomy): domain Bacteria; phylum Pseudomonadota; class Alphaproteobacteria; order Caulobacterales; family Caulobacteraceae; genus Acaudatibacter. The sequence continues at coordinate 13,495 of JAKBBV010000010.1, forward strand.
CTACCCAGATAGAGCACATCGCGCGCCTTGGAGATGTCAAAGGCGAGAGGCCTTAGAGCGTCCTCCGTGTCGGCGATCGCCTGGGCGATGAGGCGCGGGGCCTCAAGCAGGGTCTGAACCAGGCGCGTCTCCTCGGCGGCATCGATCCGGCCGCGTTGGCGGGCCGCGGCGACGGCCAGGCAGATGAGGGCCGTGAGCTGGGCGGTGAAGGCCTTGGTGGAGAGAACGCACACCTCGGGGCCCGCATGGGTCGGCCAGACATGGTCCACCTCGCGCGACATGGTGGATTCCGGCGCGTTGACGATGGCGGCGGTCGTCAGACCCTTGGCCTTGCACCAGCGCAGAGCGGCCAGCGTGTCCGCCGTCTCGCCCGACTGGGAGACGGCCACAGCCAGGGTTCCTGGCGTCACGGCGGGGTTACGGTAGCGGAACTCCGAGGCGACCTCGGCGTCGGTGGGAAGGCCCGCCAGGTCCTCGAACAGGTATTTCGCGATCAGGGCCGCGTAATAGGCCGTGCCACAGGCCAGGAGTTGCAGCCGTTCAACCTTGGTGAAGTCGAAACCCTCGGGCGGTGCGGCATGGCCGTTGATCGGATCGAGATAGCTGGAGAGTGTGTGGCGGCAGGCCTCGGGCTGGTCGTGGATCTCCTTCTCCATGAAGTGCCGATAGTTGCCCTTCTCCACCAGGGCTGCGGAGGCGGCCACGGTGCGCACGGCCCGCTCAACCCGCGCCCCGTCGGCATTGAAGATGCGCGCGGTGGTGCGGTCGATGGCGACATAGTCGCCTTCATCAAGATAGGCGACGCGGTTGGTGAAGGGGCCCACAGCCAGAGCGTCGGAGCCGATGAACATCTCGCCCTCGCCATAGCCCACCACCAAGGGGCTGCCGCGGCGTGCGCCCAGGATGAGTTCAGGCTCGCCCTCGATCAGGGCCCCCAGGGCATAGGCGCCGGAAAGGCGGTTGAGCGCGGCCTTGAACGCGGCCAACGGCTCCAGGCCTCGCTCCAGGCCGGCATCTATCAGGTGCGCCACGACCTCGGTGTCGGTCTCGCTCTCGAAGCTGCGCCCGGCGGCGATCAGCTCGGCCTTGAGCTCGGCGAAATTCTCGATGATCCCGTTGTGCACCAGCATGACCCGGCCCGCCTTCTGCGGGTGGGCGTTGGCCACATTGGGGGCGCCGTGGGTGGCCCAGCGCGTATGACCAAGGCCGACATGGCCCTGCAGCGGTTCGACGGACAGAACGGCTTCGAGATCGCGGATTCGTCCTTTTGCCCGCCGGCGCTCCAGCCCCGCAGAGGTGTGAGCGGCCACTCCGGCGGAATCATAGCCCCGATATTCCAGCCGTCGCAGACTCTCGATGACCCGTGGGGCGGCGGGACTGAGTCCGACAATGCCGATGATGCCGCACATGCTTGTGACGCTCGTTCTGGGCTGAGGAGTCCTGCGGGGCTTCGTGACGCCGCCAACATAAGCTAGCCTTAACACGTTACGGACTGTTTCGCAGCAGGCGCCTTTTGCGACCCGCAAGTTATGAATTCGGCATTGAGGCCGGGCGTAGTTGCTGGTGAACCCTAAGACGCGAGGGAAAGAAGATGGGCAACCGGAGCTATTTCGGCACAGACGGCATCCGTGGTCGTGCCAATCAACACCCCATGACAGCCGAGGTGGCCCTGCGCGTCGGACTTGCGGCGGGCAAGCTTTTTCGCTCCGAGGATGAACGACGGCACTTGGTGGTGATCGGCAAGGACACACGCCTGTCGGGCTATATGATCGAGCCGGCCCTGGTGGCCGGCTTCGCCAGCGTGGGCATGGATGTGCGTCTGTTCGGCCCCCTGCCGACCCCGGCCGTGGCCATGATGACCCGCTCCATGCGGGCGGATCTGGGTGTGATGATCTCCGCCTCGCACAATGACTTCGCCGACAACGGCATCAAGCTCTTTGGTCCCGACGGCTACAAGCTCTCCGACGAGATGGAGCTGGGCATCGAGGCGCTCATGGATGAAAGCCTTCAGGATGGCCTCGTCGCCCCGCGTGAGCTCGGCCGGGTGGTTCGGATGGACGAGGCCCAAGCCCGCTACGTGGAGATCGTCAAGGCGACCTTCCCCCGCGCACTTAGCCTCAAAGGCCTTCGGGTGGTGATCGATTGCGCCAATGGCGCCGCCTACAAGGTCGCGCCCACAGCGCTCTATGAGTTGGGGGCGGAGGTGATCGAGATCGGCGTTTCTCCCAACGGTTTCAACATCAATGAGGATGTGGGTTCGACCCATCCGGCGGCGATGGTCCGGGCTGTGCGTGAGTATCGCGCCGATGTCGGCCTGGCGCTCGACGGCGACGCCGATCGGATCGCCATCTGCGACGAACGCGGACAGATCGTGGATGGCGATCAGATCATGGCCCTCATGGCCCGCTCCTGGTCGGACCAGGGCAAGCTCGCCGGCGGCGGCGTGGTCGCCACGGTGATGTCCAACCTCGGCCTGGAGCGGTTCCTTGGAGAGCGGGGCCTTTCGCTGGAGCGCACCGCCGTGGGCGACCGGGCGGTGATGCAGCGCATGCGCGAGGGCCGGTTTAATCTCGGCGGCGAGGCCTCGGGCCACATCATCCTGGCTGACTATTCCACGACTGGAGACGGCCTCATCGCTGGGCTCCAGGTCCTGGCGGAGATGGTCCGTTCCGGTCAGCCCATGAGCGCTCTAGCTCGTCAGTTCGAACCGGTGCCGCAGACGCTCGAGAACGTCCGTTTCGCCTCTGGCAAGCCGCTGGAGTCCCCGGCGGTCAAGGACGCCATCGCCGCCGCCGAGGCCCGCCTCAACGGTTCGGGGCGCGTGCTCGTGCGCGCCTCCGGCACCGAGCCCCTGATCCGCGTCATGGCCGAGGGCGACGACGCCAAGCTGGTCGGCCAACTCGTCAAGGACATCGCCTCCGCCGTTCGCTCCGCCGCTGCGGGGTGATCCTCCCTTGCGATTCCCGGGCTTCCTTGTGCACGGAGCTGCAAAAGGGGAGCTGGCCTCGCCACCGCTCTCCGATCATTCCGCAAACGGCCTAGCGGAGCGGCGGCGCCCAGGGCGCCTGGACTATAGGCCCTCCGCGGCGCCCGCTTTGAGGACAGCGGCGCCCACAACCAAGCCTTCGCTCAGCCACTGGGTCAGTAGCGCGCCCGCCTTTTCGATCGCGTCGTCGTCTGACGCCTCCTTGGCGAGGGCTTCGCACATCGTCGAGAAGTCGCGGCCTTCAAGCGCGCTGCGAATCATCAGCCGCTCAGGTCCGCTCACTGTCCGATAGAGCGGCGAAAAGCCCCGCCGCCACACCAGCAGATCCGCAGTCGCGTCCAGGCGCTGCGCCGCCGGCGGGGGCGTGACTTCGGCCAGGGCCGTCCAGATGGCCGCCGCGTTGCTGATGACGGGCCGCCAGGCCAAGGTCGGGGCGAAGGTCAGGACGGCGCAGTCCCAGTCGAGATTGGCCAGAGTGGTGGGGTCCGGCTCGGGCGAATCCGGGCCGTCGAAGGCCCGGCGCAGGGCCCAGTCCAGCCAGGCGATCTCACCGATCTCCGGGTCGTCGGGATGGAGCCGGTCAAGCTCCGCCGCGAACCCCTCGCCATAGTCATTGAGGCTCCAGCCGCGCGGTGGGTGGGCGGCGATATGGGCCCCGGCCGCCGCCTCGAAGGCGTCGTCGCCGATCCAGGCATGGGTCTTTTCGAAGGTCTCGGCGAGGCAGGCGCGCAAGCTGGCGCCGTGGGCGTGGCGATAGACCTCAAGACCCCGGCCCGAACCCTGGGCGATCAGCGCGTCCAGGTTCGCCTGGGGATCCCTCAGGGCGGCGACGAAGCGGTGCTGGATCTCCGCCAGGCTCACGCCGCCCGCTCCATGGTCGCGGTCGGGCGCCCCGGCGCCGCGCGCCCCCGCTCCAGCTCCTGGAGCAGTTCGTCCAGGGGCGGAATGTCGTCGTCGCGCTCGATCATGGTCAGCACCGGGCCACAGCGCGCCTTGACCTCCGCGAACAGCTCCCAGACCTCCTCGCGCACCGGTGCGTCGTGGGTGTCGATCAGCAGGCCGTCGCGACCGACGCTATGGCCCGCGAGGTGGATCTGACGGACCCGGTCCAGGGGCAGGGCGTCCAGATAGGTCCGGGCGTCGAAGCCGTGATTGGTCGCGGTGACGAAGATATTGTTCACGTCCAGCAGGATGAAACAGCCGGACCGCCGCACGATCTCGGTCAGAAACGCCCATTCCGGCATCTGATCACCCGCGAAGGTCAGATAGCTTGAGGGGTTCTCCAGCAGGATCGGTCTTTCCAAAGTCTCCTGGGCCTGGGCGAGGTTGCGGCACACCACCTCGATCGCCTCCTCGGTGAAGGGGAGGGGAAGTAGGTCATGGCTCTGCACGCCCTGCGCCTTGGTCCAGCACAGGTGGTCGGAGATCCAGACCGGTTCGATCCGATCCGCCAGGGACTTGAGGCGGCGCAGATAGTCGCGGTCGAGCCCCGCCGCCGAGCCGATCGAGAGCGAGACCCCGTGCATGGCCACCGGATAGTGCTCGCGCACCCGTTCCAGAACGTGAAGGGGCCGCCCGCCGGAGACCATGAAGTTCTCGGAGATGACCTCGACGAAGTCGACCTCGACCGCACCGGCCATGAAGTCGGCGAAGTGCGGCGGACGCAGGCCCAGTCCGAAGCCGGCCGAGGGCGTCAGGCGATGTGAGGTCACGGGCGGGCTCCCGGGCGAGGCGGTCGCCCCCGGCCAGGTCGCCCGGGCCGGGGGCGGGAAGGGTTACGGCTGGGTTGTGGAGCCGTGCTGGGCTGAGCAGGCCTTGGCGCTCTCGATCTTGAAGCCCTGGCCCTTGCAGGAGTTCTGGCCCTTGCAGTCATGGTTGTAGGACTTGCAGTCCGACTGGCCCTTGCAGCTGTTCACGCCGTAGCAATGGACGTTCGCGCTGGACGCGGCCTGGGCGGGAAGGCTGACGGCGGCGCCGGCTAGCCCCATCAGGGCGGCGGCGGCGGCGATGGACGTGATCCTGGAGGTCATTCGGTGATCCTTTGATGGTGGGTTTGCCTGTTCAGGCTACCCATTATTCGTCCGCCCCACCCTCCAGGTTACACGCTCGCGAGTCGGATTTGTCGGACATTCGCGCGATCTGGGGAATCTCGCGCCCCGGACCTCAGCCCGCCGGCAATCGCTCGACTTACATCATTACGATCCGTGACGGCGCCACCTCACAGCCTCCCTTCGCCTCACCGAGTGTGCGCAGAGGAGCGTCTGGACAGGCGCGGGACTTGACCGCAAATGGGGGTGCTCTGGCGGCTCTGTCCGCTCGAGACGCCCCTGTCACGATCAGGACTCATCCATGACCTATGACGACGTCGTCCTCGGCCGCCGCAGCATACGCGGCTACACGTCCGACCCTGTTCCTCGGGCCCTGATCGAGGAGATCCTGGCCTTGGCCATGCGGGCGCCCTCGTCCATGAACACCCAGCCCTGGAACTTCTACGTCATCACCGGCGAGCCGCTCGACCGCATCCGCGCCGGCAATACCGAGCGCATGGTGGCCGGGGTCCCGCAGTCGCGCGAATTTCGCACCGGTCCGGCCTTCGCCGGTGTTCACCGCGAGCGCCAGATCGGCGTCGCCAAGCAACTTTTCGGCGCCATGGGCATCGCCCGAGACGACGCCGAGCGGCGCCAGGACTGGGTGCTCCGAGGCTTTCGACAGTTTGATGCGCCGGTGTGCGTCATCATCACCTATGACCGCGTCCTGGATGGCAGCGACGATAGCCCGTTCGACTGCGGCGCGGTGACCAATGCGCTCGTGAACGCCGCCTGGTCGCGCGGCCTGGGCGCCGTGATCAACAGTCAGGGGATCATGCAATCGCCCGTGGTGCGCGAGCACGCGGGCATCGCCGAGGACCAGGTCATCATGAAGGCCATCGCTTTGGGCTGGCCCGACCCCGACTTTCCGGCCAATGCCGTGGTCTCCACACGCAAGAGCGTCGAGGAGGCGACGACCTTCGTGGGCTTCGACTGAAGGGCGTGGGGCCGGCCGGGGCGGGAACCCGCCGCCTCAGATCTCCTGATTGTAGGCGCCAACCTGGGGCCAGGCGGCGAGGCGCGGCTTGACCTCCTGATGGAACAGGGCCCGCATATCGTCGGCTGAGGCGAGGCTCTCCACCACCACTACCAGTTCGGGCTTGTTGGAGGAGGCGCGCACGAGCAGCCAGGAGCCGTCCTCAAGGGTCACGCGCACCCCGTTCACGGTCAGTACATCGCGGATAGCGCGGCCCAGGATCCTGCCGCCGTCGCGGGCCAGCTTTTCGTAGGCCGCCACCACCTCCGCCACCACGCCATATTTGGTCTCGTCGTCGCAATGCGGGCTCATGGTGAGCGAGGTATGCGCCGCCGGCAGGGCCTGGCGCATCTGGCTCAGGCTCTCGCCGGGATGGCGATCGAGCATGGCCAGGATCGCCGCCGCCGCGGTCAGTCCGCAGTCATAGCCCCGGCCCAGCGGGGCGCTGAAAAAGAAGTGGCCCGACTTCTCGAACCCGGCCAGGGCCCCGATCTCGGCCGTCTTGCGCTTGATATAGCTGTGGCCGGTCTTCCAATAGACCGCTTCGCAGCCATGGGCTCTGAGCACCGGATCGGTGGCGTAGAGCCCGGTGGACTTCACATCGACCACGAACTTCGCGCCGGGATGCAGGGGGGCGAGGTCGCGCGCCAGCATCAGGCCCATCTTGTCGGCGAAGATCTCCTCGCCGGCGTCGTCCACCACCCCGCAACGGTCGCCGTCGCCGTCGAAGCCCAGCGCCAGATCCGCCCCGTGCTCGCGCACGGCCGCAGCCATGGCGTGCAGCATCTCCACATCCTCAGGATTGGGATTGTAGCGCGGGAAGGTCCAGTCGAGCGCGCAGTCCATTTCGATCACCTCGGCGCCCATGCGGCGCAGGGCCTCGGGCGCGAAGGCGGCGGCGGTGCCGTTGCCGCAGGCGCACACCACGCGGAGCTTGCGCTTGAGCTGCACCCGCGCCGCCACGTCGGCGATATAGCGCTCGGCCACGCCCTCCATGTGGGTCAGGCTCCCGCCCGCGCGCGGCGCGGCCGCCGCTTCGAGCACCAGGCTCTTGAGCCGGCCGATCTCGTCGGGGCCAAAGGTCAGAGGCGGGGCGACGCCCATCTTCACCCCGGTCCAGCCGTTTTCGTTGTGGCTGGCTGTGACCATGGCCACCCCCGGCGCGGCCAGATCGAACTGCGCGAAATAGGCCATGGGCGAGAGGGCCAGGCCCACGTCCAGCACCTCGCAGCCCGAGGCCACCAGGCCGAGCGTCAGGGCCTGCTTCACCGACAGGGAATAGGAGCGGAAATCGTGTCCGACGACCACGCGGCGCTCGCCCCGCTCCTGGAAATAGGCGCCCAGGCCCAGGCCCAGGGCCTCCACCCCCATCAGGTTCAGCTCCGGCCCCAGGCGCCAGCGCGCATCGTATTCGCGAAAGCCCGTGGCCTTGATCAGCGGCGTCGTCTCATAGGCGGCGGTATTGGGCGTAAGGTCGTCTCGGGGGGCGAGCGGCATGGTCGGTCTTTCGCGATCGGATCAGGAAGCGGAGGTCGAGGAGGTCACGGGGGCAGGCGCCGGCGAAGAGATCCAGGGCAAGCCCGGCTCCGGCGCGCCCGTTCCCCGAGGCCAGGTCAGGGCCGCGACGATCAAAGCCGCGGCGATCAGCAAGGCGAACGGATAGAAGATGCGGTCGCTCATGGGCGCGGCCCCTATACCCGCCCCGGTCCTTCGCGCCAACCGCGGCGGGCTGTGCGCGGCGAGAGGGGCCAAGACTTGACCGCCGCCGCGCTGGACCTTAGCCGGGCCATCCCCCTGTAGGTCCCCTCAGTCAAGGACGCCCGCGCCCGATGTCCACCCTGATCCTGCTGCGCCATGGCCAGAGCCAGTGGAACCTGCTCAAGCGTTTCACCGGCTGGGCGGACGTGGATCTGACCGAGGCGGGCGAGGCCGAGGCCCGGCGCGGCGGCGAGCTCATCAAGGCCCAGGGGATCGAGGTCGACCGCGCCTTCACCTCGCTCCTGACGCGCGCCATCCGCACCGCATTTCTGGCCCTGGGCGCCGCGGAACAGATCTGGGTTCCCATGGTCAAGGACTGGCGCCTGAACGAGCGCCACTATGGCGCCCTCACCGGCCGCGACCACGCGGACGTGATCGCCCGCCATGGCGAGGAACAGGTGAAGATCTGGCGCCGCTCCTATGACATCCCGCCGCCGCCCCTGGAGCCGGGCGGCGACTACGACTTCACCCACGACCGCCGCTATCGGGGGATCGCGCTGCCTTCAAGCGAGAGCCTGAAGACCACCTTGGCCCGAGTGCTGCCGTTCTGGGAAAGCGATATCGCCCCACATCTTGGCGCGAGCGAAGCAGTGCTTGTAGCGGCCCATGGCAATTCCCTGCGCGCCATCGCCAAGCACCTGTTCGCCATCTCCGACGCCGATATCACAGCCCTGGAGATTCCCACCGGCAATCCGCTCGTGCTGGAGCTGGATGCGGGCCTCAAGCCCGCCTCGGCGTGCTATCTCGACCCAGCTCGGGCACAGGCCCTCCCGACCTTCTAGCGCGCACGCAAGAAGGGGCGACGCGTCGCCGCGCCGCCCCTCGCAGATCTGCTGGGATCCGGCCGTCAGGCGGCCTTCTCACCCTCGATCAGGCTGGCGCCCGCCGCGTCGGCGGTGGCGATGGAGATGCGCCGGGGCTTGAGCGCCTCGGGCAGTTCGCGCTTGAGCGAGATCGACAGCAGGCCGTTGGCGAGACCGGCTTCGTGCACCACCACATAGTCGGCCAGTTGGAACCGGCGCTCGAAGCTGCGCTCGGCCAGGCCGCGATGGAGGTAACGCTTGGTCTCATCATTGGCGGGCTTGCGGCCCTGCACGGTCAGGAGGTTTTCCTTGACCTCGATGGTCAGGTCCTCGGCGCGGAAGCCGGCGACCGCGATCTCGATGCGATAGGCGTTTTCGCCCGTGCGCTCGATATTGTAGGGCGGATAGCCGGTGGCCGCCTCGGTGCTGGCGGAGTCAAGCAAATCCGCCAGGCGGTCGAAGCCGACGACGGAGCGATAGAGGGGGGAAAGATCGATCGTACGCATGAGAGCATCCTCCTAAGGAAAAGCAAGGTTGCGAAGTGGCGGGCCGGGAACGCGCCATTCGGCCGCGTCGTTGACCCGGAAGGCCCGGAGATCCAGCGCCTTCGCCCTTCCAGATGTGATCGCTGCGCGCGGTCTTCAAGACCCCCGCATCGCCGCACAGCCGACACTGCGGCGAAGGCCCCGGGGCATCGGGGCGGACCGGGCGCGAATTGGCATTTAGATTGCTGTTTAGCTGGCGCCGGCCCGGAACGTCGCTTGCCTCGCCCGCCGGGGCGCGATACGCCTTCGCACCAAGCGGGGGTGAGCCCCGCCCCACGACGTAAGGAGCGAAAACGTCCATGGCTACGCTGGCGGAAGTCACCGATCGCATGAAGGCCGCGGTCGGCGCCGACTCCGGTCTTGGTAAGACCCTGAAGTTCAACCTCAAGGGCGACGGCTTCATCCTCATCAATGGCGGCTCGGTCACCAATGAAGACGGCGCGGCCGATCTGACGATGACCATCTCCCTTGCCGATCTGGAGGCCATGGGCGCGGGCAAACTCGACGCCATGACCGCGGTCATGACCGGCAAGCTTCAGCTCTCCGATATGGGCGTCGCCATGTCCCTGCAGAGCAAGATGCAGGCTCTGTTCGCCAAGATGGCCTGACCGGGCTTGGGCGAGCCCGCCCCGCTCTTCTCGATCGACGGCGCCGTCTTCCCAGAGGGGACGGCCGCCTTTTGGTATGAGGGCGCGGATGGGGCTCGCCTACGGGCGGCTTTGGTTCCGACGGGCTCGGGCTTCGCCGCCAGAGGTTCGGTGATCGTCAGTCCCGGCCGCTCCGAGCCCATCGAGAAATATGTTGAGGTCGTGCAGCGTCTGACCGCGCGCGGCTTCGTCGTGCTTGTGCATGACTGGCGCGGCCAGGGCCTTTCTCACCGCGCCCTGAAGGACCGGCTTTTGGGCCATGCCCAGGGTTATGCGGCCTTCCTGTGGGATTTCCGCCGGCTGCTCGATGTCGCCGCGCCCAGGCTTCCCGGGCCCTGGATCGCCCTCGGCCACTCCATGGGCGGCTGCCTCACTCTCCTGGCCATGGCGGAGGGCGAGGACCGCTTCGCCGGCGCCTTTCTCTCTGCGCCCATGCTCGGCATGCAGACCGGCGGCGTGCCACGACCTCTGGCCCGGGCGCTCTCGGTTCTGATGCCCCTGATCGGCCGCGCCGGCGCTCCTGTCCCCGGCCCGCGCGAGACCGCGCCGACCCCGTTCGCCGACAATATCCTGACCCACGATGCGGCCCGTTATGCCCGCTTCATGGCCCAGCTTGACGCGGCGCCGGACCTTTTGCTTGGTCTGCCGACCTGGGGCTGGCTCGACTTCGCCTTCCGCGCCACGGCGCGACTGGCCACAGGGCCGGGCGTTCCGCGCCTCGCCGCGCCGGTGCGCATCCTGACGGCGGGCGAAGAGCGCCTGGTGGACAACGCCGCCGCAGCCCGTATCGCCGCCCGCCTGCCGCGCGCGCGCCTGGACACCGTCGAGGGCGCCTATCACGAGCTTTTCCAGGAGACCGATCCCCGCCAGGCCGAAGTCTGGTCCGCCTTCGACGCCCTGCTGGCGGAGGCCGGGGTTTAGTTCGGGTTCCGGGCCGCCGGGGCCAGGGAGACCAGGGCAGCCTCCAGGATGTCGCGGTCGCCGGCGATGGCCATCTGGCCGCCCTTGGGCCCGATCGGACCGCCGCGCCAGTCCGTGACGAAGCCGCCGGCCCCGGCCAACACCGGAATGGCGGCTTCGATATCCCAGGCCTTGAGGCCGGACTCGATGACCAAGTCCACATGGCCCGCCGCCACTTGGGCATAGGCATAGGCGTCGCAACCGGTGCGGGCGAGGCGCGCGGCGGCCCGGATCTGACGCCAGGCCAGGCGCTCCTCGGCGTCGAAACAGGCCTCAGGGTCGGTGGTGGCGATGATCGCCCGGTCCAGGGAGAGACCTTTGCGCACCTTCAGGACGCGCGACCCCTGTCGCGTGACAAGACGCGAGCCGCCCCCGTGGCCGATATAGATCTCGCCCAGAATGGGCTGGCCGATGGAGCCCAGCACGGGCTTTCCCCGGTGGCGCAGGCCGATCAGGGTCGTCCAGACCGGCAGACCGGCGACGAAGGCGCGGGTGCCGTCCACCGGGTCCACAACCCAGACCCACTCCGCGTCGGGCCGGTCCTCGCCAAACTCCTCGCCGATCACCCCGTGGTCGGGAAAGCGCGTGGCGATCAGCTTGCGGATGGCCGCCTCGGCGTTCTTGTCGGCCAGGGTGACCGGGTCGAATCCGCCGGCCCCGGCCTTGTTCTCCAGCCCGTTCTCGGCGCGAAACAGCGGCAGGATGACCTCGGCGGAGACCCGGTTCAGGTCTATGAGGAAGGCTTCGAGGACGTCGAGGCGGTAGCTCGTCATGGGCGCCAGCCTTGCCTCAAAGCCGCTGAGACGCAAGACGCCGCGGGAAGCGCCAAAAGAACCGCCAGAAGAACCGATTGCGCCGGCGGCGAGGCGCCGCTTTAAGGCCCCATGGCCAGGGCCAGGACATCGCGCGGACAGGATCGCCTGTGGCGCTTGGAGGCGACGCTGTTCGACGGCTTCACCGCGCTCATGCGCGCCCTGCCGGTGGACGTCGTCTCCGCGCTCGGCGGCGCGCTGGGGCGCTTGCTGGGGCCGCTGACAAGCGCCCATCGCACGGCGAGGGTCAATCTCGCCTTGGCCATGCCTGAGCTGCCAGCGCCCGAGCGGCGCCGCATCCTGGCGGAGCATTGGGACAATTTCGGCCGCTACCTGTTCGAGTTTCCCATCGCCGACCGCCTGACCCCCGCTGGCGGCCGGGTCGAGGTGACCGGCTTCGAGCGGCTGGAGGCGATTGCGCGCTCAGGGCGCCCGGCGGTGCTGATCTCCGGCCATTTCGCCAATATCGAGGTCATGGCGGCGGTGATTCTGGCCGCCGGGATCGAGTGCGACGTCACCTACCGCGCGGCCAATAACCCCTATGTGGACCGGCGCATCATCGAAGGCCGCTTCCGCTATGGCGTTCGCCTCCTGGCGCCCAAAGGGGCCGAGGGCGCGCGTGATCTTCTGACCTCGCTCAAGGCCGGGCGCTCCATCGCTATGCTCAACGATCAGCGTTACGACACAGGTGTCGCCGGGACCTTCTTCGGCCGTGAGGTCATGACCCTGCCCGCCGGGGTGCGTCTCGCCCTGCGCTTCGGCGCGGTGCTGCAGCCCATGTCCGTCCTGCGTCTCCGCGGCGCGCGCTTTCGCGTGGACGTGCACCCCCCGATCGCTCTTCAGGGCGAGGGCGCGGCCGGCGAGGCGGCCGGCGTTGCGGCGATCAACGCCTTTATCGAGGCCCGGGTGCGTGAGCGCCCGGGCCAGTGGTGGTGGATGCACCGGCGCTGGCCGGCGGAGGTCTACAGGCGCCCCTCAGCCTGAAGCTGAAGATAGCGCTGCATGGCCTCGGCCGAACCGGCATAGGCCTCCTGCAGGACCGGGCTCCAATAGCGCAGCTCGCCCAGCGGCACGCGCTTGCCGCTGACCGCGCAGACCACGAAGTCGCCGTGGCGCAGGACGGTCATCTCGCCGTCGCCATAATGGACCACCGCCGGCTGGGCGTTCTCGCCGAGGAACTTATCGTGGGCGTTCATTGCGGCCGTAATCTAGTCCTCCGCGCGGCGCGAGACCAGAGGCGGGCGACAGGGGCGGGCGGCCCGTTTGAACCGACACGATGATCGGCTATCAGGGGCGCGGGGTTGGGGGGCCGTGACATGTCGCAGGGCGGCAGGAGCGAACAGGGTGACCCCGCCGGTTCGAGCGAGGCCGCCACGTCGATGCACATTCATAAGCCCAAGGCGGTTCACGGCCTGCGCGAGTTCGCCTCCGAGATCGCGGTGGTGGTGCTGGGCATCGTCATCGCCTTGCTGGGCGAGCAGGCGGTGGAGGCGTTCCATTGGGCCCACAAGGTCGGCGCGGCCGAGAAGGCCATCAAGGAGGAGCTCGCGGTCGATCTCAGCTACGCCGCCGAACAGCAGGCTATGGGCCCGTGCGCGGTCCGCTATATCGACACCCTGGAGCAGGCGATCGCTAAGAACCGGCCCGACACGATCATGGCCCTCTATCGCATGGGCCCTCCCCTGCACGATCACCCCTGGCGCAGCGACACCTGGACAGCCGCCTTGAACGGTCAGGTTCCCGATCACCTGCCTCCCGAACGTGTCGGGGACTATTCCTTGGCCTTTCGGATGGTCACCTCCCTGCACGATGAACAGTGGGAGCTGTTCGATCTCTATGCCGAGGCCATGAGCGGGCGCTTCGGCCGCCTCGACAGTCCCGCCGTCGCCAGCGAGGCGCTGAGATTGGTGGACCGCCTGCGGGCCAACGAGGCGCGCCGCGCCGATATCACCGGCGCCTTGCTCAGGAATTCGCGGATCAGTCTCGGCGTGGTTCCCTCCACCGCCCGCGCCGCGGAGTTCCGCGCCAAGGTGCGCGACTGCGAGGCGGCTGTGAGCGCGATTCCCCTGCCCTAGGCCCTTGGTCGGCGGGGCGGAGCCTTCGTCTCAGAAAAGGCTTCCTTGTCGCCCCTTGAGGTCAGCCATGTCGGGAGGCGCGACGGTCCGAGGCCGAGGAGGCGGCGCGGCGCCTGCGACCACGGCATGGGTCTCGCCATCGCCGAACTCCAGACCGACCATCTGGCCTGGGGAGAGGGACGCGGCGGCGCGCACGAGACGGCCTTGCGCGTCCGTCACCAGAGCGAAGCCGCGGCGCAGGGGCGCCTTGGGATCGAGCGAGGCGTGCATTTGGGCCAGATGGATCAGCCGCGTCTGAGCCGCGTTCAGCGACAGGCGTCCAGCCCGGGCCAGGCGCGGGGTCAGGGCCTCCAGGCGCCGGTTCGCCTCGCCAAGGCGCCTTTCCAACAGCGCCGGGCGCAGCCGGACCAGGGCGGTTCCCAGAGCTTGGGCATGGGTGGTGAGATGGGCGCGCAGGGCGCGACTCAGACCGGCGCTGGCCATGTCCAGCCTTTGCGTGGCCAGCATCAGGGTGTCCTGGGGTCGTGGCAGGCGCCCCCCCGCCTGGGCGAGCCGCGCGCGACCGCGATCGATCCGCCGGTGCGCCTGGTCGGCCAGACGCCGCGTCCGGCTCTCCAGGGCGGCCATGAGCTCGGCGCGCACGGGCGTGGCCAACTCCGCCGCAGCGGTCGGGGTCGGCGCCCGGCGGTCGGACACGAAGTCGATCAGGGTGGTGTCGGTCTCATGACCCACGGCCGAGATCAGGGGAACCTGGCAGGCGGCGACGGTCCGGGCCAGGGTCTCGTCATTGAAGGGCCACAGATCCTCCACCGAGCCTCCGCCCCGGGCGACGATGATCAGGTCCGGTCGCGGCGCTGGGCCGTCCACGGGCAGGGCCGCCAGCCCCTTGATCCCCGCGCTCACCTGGGCGGCGGCCTGGTCGCCCTGGACCACGGCGGGCCAGACCAGCACCCGGCAGGGCCAGCGCTCGGAAAGCCGGTGCAGAATGTCGCGGATGACCGCACCGGTGGGGCTGGTGACCACACCGATGACGCGCGGATAGGCGGGCAGGGGCCGCTTGCGCGCCGCTTCGAACAGGCCCTCCTCCGCCAGCTTTGCCTTAAGCCGTTCCAGCTGGGCCAGAAGGGCGCCGACCCCCGCGGGCGACACCGTCTCGATGATGATCTGATATTGCGAGCGACCCGGATAGGTGGTCAGGCGGCCGGTGACGATCACCTCCAACCCGGTCTCGGGGCGCACCGCCAGGCCGCGCACCTGGGGCTTCCAGATCACCCCGGCGATGGAGGCCTTCTCATCCTTGATGTCCAGATAGACGTGGCCGTTACCGTGGAAGGTGACCTTGGAGAGTTCGCCGCGGAGGCGCACGAAGCCGTAGGCGCTCTCCACGGTGCGCTTGAGGGCAAAAGCCAGCTCGGAGACGGAGTAGGGCCGGTCGTTGACCGCCTCAGCCGCGCCGGCGCCATCCGGGTCGATCTCGGTCATGCGTCCGGGATTTTAAGGATATTTGCCCCCCACGGGGAGGGGCGAGACCCCCCAAATCTCAGATATAACGGCGCAGGGACCTGGCCAATTCGTTGGCGCTCGACTTTTTCTTCGCCTGTTGCGGCTGGTAGGCCAGCTGGGCGTGTTCGACACAGTACGGCCTCTCGTCGGAGGCGCGGCGTCCGCAGAAGGTGAACTCCGAGCTCGATGGGTCGCCGATTGGCCATTTGCACATGTGCCTCCCGAGCGTCAGGACCGTCGCCGCGCCGGGCGTCTCGATGCGATCTGGCGGCGAGGCCGGCAAGCGCGCCGCTGCGGGGGACAGGCTCTCCATCGGCACCTGAGCTCGCCGCGTCGGCGGTGCGGCGGCGGTCGAGGCCGCGGCCGACCGCGCACGCGGCGGTTTGAACGCCACCGGGCTCGGCTGAGACGGTGCGGCGCGCCCCGACAGGCCAAGGCGGTGCACCTTGCCGATCACCGCGTTTCGCGTGACCCCGCCAAGCTGCTTGGCGATCTGGCTGGCCGAAAGGCCGTCCAGCCATAAGGCCTTGAGTGTCTCCACCCTCTCGTCGGTCCAGCTCATGGTGTCTCGAGCCTCCGCCCCGTTTGCTGCGACGGCGCCGCCCCTTGGACGTTCACGCCGACTATATCTTGCGTCTTCTCGCCGAGCGTCGCGGCGACAACACAAGATATGGCTACTCCAATTGGCGCAGCATACAATAGGCGCCCCGCACTCATCCACAGCCAACAACATCTAGTTGGCGGGCTGAAGCGGCCTCGGCGTCTTGCGCCGGCCCTGGCCAGCGCGCACATGGGGATCATGAAGGACATGATCGCGCACGCCACAACCTTCCCCGCCCCTCGCGAATATCGCGGCCCTAACTGGGAGGGATTGAAAACCCTCTACGTGCGGGAGGTGCGCCGCTTCTGGAAGGTCGGGGCTCAGACCCTCGGAGCCCCGGTGGTCACCGCGCTGCTCTATATGCTGGTGTTCGTGGTCGCCGTGCGCGGCGCCCGCCCGCCGGTGGAGGGCATTGATTTCGCCCATTTCGTCGCCCCGGGCCTGATCATGATGCAGATCCTCTCCAACGCCTTCGCCAACTCCTCCTCCAGCCTGCTCCAGGCCAAGATGAACGGGTTGATCTGCGATTTCCTCATGCCGCCCCTGTCGCCGTCGGAGCAGGTGGCCGGGTTCGCCTTCGGCGCCGCGACGCGCGGGGTTCTGGTCGGGGCGGTGACGGCATTGGCGATCATGCCCTTCGCCTCGCTGCACATCGTCCATCTCTGGGCGGTGCTCTACTTCGGGTCGGGGGCTGCGTTGGTCATGGGCATGCTGGGGGTCATGGCTGCGATCTGGTCGGTCAAGTTCGATCACATCGCTGCAGTCAGCAATTTCGTCATTATGCCGATGACCTTTTTGTCGGGCACCTTCTATCTGGTCTCGCGCCTGCCCGAACCGTTCCGCTCGGCCTCGCAATTCAATCCCTTCTTCTACCTGATCTCGGGCTTCCGTTACGGCTTCATCGGTCAGGCCGACGGCTCCCTGGCCATCGGCGTCGCCTGCACCGCCATTCTGGTGGGGATCCTCGCTGTGATTTGCCATTGGATGTTCGCCAGCGGCTATCGCCTCAAGACCTGACCACGCATTGACAGAAGGCGCGTCCACGCAGAAAAAGCGCCGCTTCCGGTTTTGGCCGTGTTTGCGTCCTCTCAAAGGCGCGCGCCGTCAGACCCGTTCGGAGGCGCCTCATGTCACAGCCCGCGCGGCCCGTTCCCGAAGACCACATCCTGGGCGTCTATAATCGCGCCCCGCTGGCCTTCGATCATGGGCGAGGCTCGCGTCTCTATACGGCCGAGGGCGAGGCCTATCTCGACTGCCTGGCCGGCATTGCCACGACGGGCCTGGGCCATGCTCACCCCAAGCTGGTGGAGGCGCTCAAGGCCCAGGGCGAAAAGCTCTGGCATGTCTCCAACATCTTCCGCATCCCCGACCAGGAGCGGCTCGCCCGGCGCCTGTGCGAGGAGACCTTCGCCGATGTGGTCTTCTTCACCAATTCCGGCACGGAGGCGGTGGAGTGCGCCCTGAAGATGGCGCGCAAATACCATTGGGCCCGGGGCGAGACCGACCGCATCGAGATCATCGGCTTCGACGGCGCCTTCCACGGACGCAGCTACGCCGCCGTCTATGCGGCGGGCAATCCCGCCTATGTGGAGGGCTTCGGCCCGCCTCTGCCGGGTTATCGGACGCTGAAGTTCGGCGACCACGAGGCGCTCAAGGCGGCCATCGGCCCCAAGACCGCCGCCGTCATCATCGAGCCGGTTCAGGGTGAAGGCGGGGCGCGGGCGCTGCCTGAGACCTGCCTCTCCGAACTGCGCCGCCTCACGCGCGAGGCCGGGGTCCTGCTCATCCTGGACGAGATTCAATGCGGGCTTGGTCGCACCGGCCGGCTGTTCGCCCATGAATGGGCGACCGACGCCGCGCCGGATATCATGTGCGTGGCCAAGGCGCTGGGCGGGGGCTTTCCGGTGGGGGCGTGTCTGGCCACCATCGAGGCGGCGTCCGGCATGGGCGTGGGCGCCCATGGCTCGACCTATGGCGGCAATCCTCTGGCCATGGCCGTGGGCCTGGCCGCCTTCGAGGAGCTGGCGCGCGCGGAGACCCTGGACCATGTGCGCCGCCTCAGCGGTCTCTTCGCCCAGTCCCTGGGCGCGCTTGCGGCCCGCTTCCCCGACATCATCGAGGAGGTGCGCGGCAAGGGCCTTCTGATCGGGCTCAAGCTCACCCCGTCCAATCGCGCCTTCATGGCCGCGGCGCGCGATGAGCATCTGCTCGTGGCCGGCGGCGGCGACAACTGCGTGCGTCTGCTGCCCCCGCTCACCATGACCGAGGACGAGGCGCGCGAGGCCGTCGCGCGGTTGGAGGCGACCTGTGAGGCCCTGCGCAAGGCGGCCGCGGCGTGAGCGCGGCGAGCCCGGCGGCGCCGCGCCATTTCATCGATCTCTGGCGTCTGGCGCCGGAGACCCTGCGCGCCATCCTGAACGATGCGGCCGCGCGCAAGGCGGCCCGCCAGGGCTGGGGCCAGGCGCGCGTGGACGCTGATGCGCCCGCCGCCGGGCGGACCCTGGCCATGATCTTTCAGAAGAACTCGACGCGCACGCGATTCTCCTTCGACGCCGCCATCCGCCAGCTCGGCGGGGCCGGCATCATCGCCACGGCGTCGGACATGCAGCTGGGACGCGGCGAGACCATTCCCGATACGGCCCGGGTGCTCTCGCGCATGGTCGATGCGGTGATGATCCGCGCCGTGGCCCACGCTGATGTGGAGGAGTTCGCCGCCTTCGCCGGCGTGCCGGTGATCAACGGCCTCACCGATCGCAGCCATCCGTGCCAGATCATGGCCGATCTCCTCACCTTCGAAGCCCATCGCGGGCCGCTGGCGGGGCGCACTTTCGCCTGGATCGGCGACGGCAATAATGTCTGCGCCAGCTTCATCCACGCCGCCGCGAAGTTTGATTTCAAGCTGATCGTCGCCTGCCCGGATGATTATCGTCCGCGGGCGGAGGATATGGCGCACGCCCAGGGCCGGGTGGAGATCACCACCGATCATCGCGCCGCCGCGCGCGGGGCCGACTGCGTCATCGCCGACGGCTGGGTCTCCATGGGCGACGCCGACCACGCGGCCCGCCAGCTCGCCTTCGCGCCCTATCAGGTCAATGCCGAGCTCATGGCCCTGGCCGCGCCCGATGCGGTCTTTCTCCACTGCCTGCCCGCCCACCGCGGCGAAGAGGTCACGGACGAGGTGCTTGACGGGCCCCAGTCCCTGGTCTGGGACGAGGCGGAGAACCGCATCCACGCCCAGAAATCCATCCTGGCCTGGTGCTTCGGGGCCATCTGAGGGCCCACGGACGCGTTGCGCCTGGCGGGCGGGCCCCTATATGGGCGAGGCGTCATGACCACTTCCGATGATTTCGTCGCCGCCTTCCAGCTCGAAGGGGCGCCCGTGCGCGGCCGGGTGCTGCGCCTGGGCCCGGCCATCCATGAGATCCTGACCCGCCACGCCTATCCCGAGCCGGTGGCGAACCTGCTGGGCGAGGCCTGCGCCCTGGCCGCTCTGGTGGGCTCCAGCCTCAAGATGGAGGGCCGCCTGATCGTGCAGGCCCAGGGCGCCGGGCCGGTGGCCTATGTGGTGGCCGACTACGCCACGGACGGGGCCCTGCGCGGCTTCTGCCGCTTCGATCCGGCGCGGGTCGCCGAGGTCAGCGGTGGTTTCGCGCGCCCCGGCGCCCGCACCTTGCTGGGCGAGGGCGTGTTCATCATGACCCTGGATCAGGGCGCCGCGCTTGGCCGTCACCAGGGCGTCACCGCCATCGAGGGCGAGACCCTCGCTCTGTGCGCGGAGAGCTATTTCGCCCAGTCCGAACAGGTCCCCACCCGCGTCCGTCTGGCGGTGGGCGAGGCGCGGGATGAGGCCGGCGAGCAGGTCTGGCGCGCGGGCGGCCTTCTGATTCAGGCCCTGGCCGGGGACGAGGTGCGCGATCCCGACCCCGACGGCTGGCGCCGCGCCGAGAGCCTCTTCGCCACTCTGGGCGAGGACGAGCTGCTCGATCCGGATCTGAGCGCCGAGCGCCTGCTCTATCGCCTGTTTCACGAGGACGGCGTGCGTCTCTTCACGGCCCAGCCGCTCAAGGCCCTGTGCCGCTGCAACCAGGATCGCATCCTCGACATGCTGCGCACCTTTTCCTCGGACGAGCGCACCGACATGGTCGAGGCCGACGGCCGGATCCGCGTCACCTGCGAATACTGCTCCCGGGTCTATGAGCTCGCCCCGG
This sequence comes from Pseudomonadota bacterium, assembly GCA_021808285.1. GTDB lineage: Bacteria > Pseudomonadota > Alphaproteobacteria > Caulobacterales > Caulobacteraceae > Acaudatibacter. Next base: position 33,456 of record JAKBBV010000010.1, read on the forward strand.
ACGCGGTGAGCTGAGACCTCACACGGCGTCGAGGGCCCGGCTCAGATCGCGGGCCAGATCGGCCTGCGATTCCAGCCCCACGGAAAGGCGCACCCAGCCCTCTGTCAGGCCGATCTCCAGTCTCTGGTCCTCGCTCATGGCGCGATGAGTTGTGGTGGAGGGATGGGTGGCCATGCTCTTGGCGTCGCCCAGATTATTCGAGATGTCGATCAGCTCCAACGCGCCCAGAAAGCGGAACGCGCTGGCCTTGTCGCCGAGATCGAAGGCCACCAGGCTCCCGCCCCCGCTCATCTGCCGCGCCGCGATGGCCGCCTGGGGGTGGTCGGGACGGGTGGGATAGCGGCATGCCCGCACCTTGGGGTGGGCGGCGGCGAGGTCGGCCAGGGCCGCGGCGGTGGCGCTCTGGCGGGTCACGCGCAGGTCGATCGTCTCCAGGCTTTTGAGCAGGATCCAGGCGTTGAACGGCGACATGGCCGGTCCGGTATGGCGAAAGAGGTCGCGATAGGCCTCCTCGAACAGGGCTTCCGAGCAAAGCAGGGCCCCGCCCAGCACCCGACCCTGGCCGTCGATATGCTTGGTGGCCGAATAGACCACCACGTCCGCGCCCAGCTTCAGGGGCGACTGATAGAGCGGCGTGGCGAACACATTGTCGACCACCACGCGCGCGCCGGCCTCATGCGCCATCCGCGCAATCTCCGCGATGTCGCATATCTCCAGCAGGGGATTGGCCGGGCTCTCCAGCAGCACCATGCGCGTGCCGGGCCGCAGGGCGGCGCGCCAGGCCTCCAGATCGGGGCCATCGACGAGGGTCACCGCGATGCCGAAACGCGGCGCCCAGTTGGCGAGCAGCCAGCGACAGGAGCCGAACAGGGCCCGGCCGGCCACCACGTGATCGCCCGCCTTGAGCAGGCCCATCATGGCCAGATAGACCGCCGCCATGCCTGAGGCCGTCGCGCGGCACAGCTCCGCCTCCTCCAGGAGGGCCAGGCGATCCTCGAACATCTTGACCGTCGGGCTGCCATAGCGGGCATAGACGAAGCCCGGCGACTCGCCGGTGAAGCGCGCCTCCGCCTCCTCCGGGCTGTCATAGGCGAAGCTCTGGGTGAGGAAGAGCGCCTCCGACGTCTCGCCATGCTCGGTGCGCGCCAGCCCCCCGCGCACCAGGCGCGTGGCGATATCCCAGCTGTTCGGATCCTCGGCCATGGCCTCGCCGTCCTGTCTCATCCCACCCCATGGCGGGGCGCGCATAGGAGGCGCCCGCCCCGCTGCGGTCAAGCCGCCCTTATACGGCGCCTAATGCGGTGATGGTGCGCTCATTGACCCCGCGCTCCAGCCATGAACCGCGCCCCTTGCCAGGACCGGCGGCTTCGCTCATGCCAGGGGCATGGCCCGTCCCGCGCCCGGCAGCTTCGATCTCTCCGACTCCGTCCTGCCGTGCCAGGACATCGAGGCGCTGGTGGCGGCTGGGGCCGTGGCCGCGCCGGGGGGAATCTCACCCGACCAGGTCCAGCCGGCCAGCCTCGATCTGCGCCTGGGCCCGCGCGCCTGGCGGGTGCGCGCCTCCTTCCTGCCCCGGCCGGGGATCAATGTGGTGGATCGCCTGGGCCCCCTGGCCATGCACGAAATCGACCTCGCGCGCGGCGCGGTTCTGGAGAAGGGCTGCGTCTATATCGCCGAGCTGGCCGAGCGTCTGGCCCTGCCGCGCGGCGTCAGCGCCCGCGCCAATCCCAAGAGCTCCACCGGCCGGGTGGACCTGTTCGTGCGCCTGCTCACCGACGGACAGCCGGCCTTCGACGATGTGGCCGAGGCCTATGACGGGCCCCTCTACGCCGAGATCGCGCCCCAGACCTTCTCCGTCCTGGTCCGCTCCGGCACGCGGCTCAACCAGCTGCGCCTCAAGTCCGGCCGTCCGCCGCGCCTGTCGCATGAGGGCGTGGGAGTGGACCTCACCGGCCTTGTCTGCGGCTTCCGCGCGAGGCGCCATGCCGGGGTCATCGATATGGATCGGGAGGGCCTCTATGACCCGCTCGACTTCTTCGAGCCCCTGACCTCGCGCCGGGGAACTTTGCTGCTCGATCCCGGGGAGTTCTATATTCTGAGCTCAAAGGAGACGGTGGAGATCCCCGTCGATCAGGCGGCGGAGATGACGCCCATCGATCCGGCCGTGGGCGAGTTTCGGGTCCATTATGCCGGCTTCTTCGATCCGGGCTTCGGCGTCGCCGAGGCGAGCGGCGAGGGCTCGCGCGGGGTGCTGGAGGTGCGCAGCCGCGAGACCCCGTTCCTGCTCGAAGACGGCCAGACCATGGCGCGACTGGTGTTCGAACCCCTGAGCGAGCGGCCGCGACGACTCTACGGGGCGACCGGCTCGCATTATCAGAGCCAGGGTCTGGCCCTGTCGAAGCATTTCCGTCCCTGGGCCTGAAAGTGTGATATCGTGTTACAGCCTCTCTGATCGAGGCGGTTCAGATCGAGGCGGCGAGACCCCATGAGCCAAGTTCGCGCCAGAAACCCCCATCCGCCATCTGGCCCAAAGGTGGTGCGCATCGATGGCCGTCGCCTGCGCACCCAGGAAAGCAAGCGCCGGGTCGTCGGCGCCCTGCTGCAATGCGTCCGCGAAGGCGACTACGACCCCAGCGCCGAAGCCGTCGCCCTTCGCGCGGGGGTCGGGCTGCGCACGGTCTTCCGTCTGTTCAAGGACAAGGATGGCCTGATCCGCCAGATGAGCGAGACCGTCTATGCCGAGCTGGCCGGCGTCGCAGGAGCCCCGCTCAAGGGCGAGACTTGGCGTGAGCGGCTCGATGATCTCTTGCGCCGGCGGGTCAGCGCCTTTGAGCAGGTCATGCCCTATCGGCGCGCGGCTCTCGCGCACGTGCATCACTCTGATGTTGTGCAGGTCAATAACCGAACGCTTCAGCAGGTGCAGCGCCAGGCGTTGGTCGCAGCCCTGCCGGAGACCCTTCAGACAGACGCCGAGCTTGTCGACGCACTCGACCTCGTTCTCTGCATCGACTCCTGGATCCATCTGCGAATGGACCGCGATCTCAAGGCAGCCCAGGCCAAGATCATCATCAAGCGTCTCGTTGACGCCGTTTTGAGCGCTCACTGACCCCGCGCCGCACGGCGGCGGCACGGCGTGTCGCAAGCCTCTACTGCCGCGACTCCGCCGCGCGCACCTCGGCCTGGTCGGCAGCCTGGGCCACCGGTGCGAAGGGAACGTCGGGCAGTTCAAACACCACCTTGGAGATGACGCCCGGATAGACGAAGGGCGCGGTGTAGTCTGGCGATACCGGGCGGGGGCTGCGTCCGATGTCCATGCCCAGGCTCGAGATAATGAACAGCATGCGCGGGATGACCCCCTTCGCCGCGGCGGCGCCGTCGACGCTGAGCGTGACCTCGCCGGAGCTATCATCCCGACGGGTGACCGTGAGTACGACCTGTTTGGCGCCTGTGGGCAGCGGCGTCTCGACCACCGTATGGGCGTGGAAGGCGTTGTAGTCGAACACGCAACGCCCCGCCTTGGCGTAGATGACAAAGCCGCTATTGAGGCTGCCTCGGGAGACCAGAGCGCCTTCCGCGCCGGCCGGGTGATCAAGATCGATGATCGTGGTCCAGCCGCGGAAGACCGAGGGACATCCGTCGGAGATCAGGTGTGAGATCGGCGGTAGATAGACGAAGCGACGTCTCGAGGTGGGCATGCCCGGACGCCGCGACGATCGGAACAGCTCGAACATGCCGCGATCATCCAGGGGCGCCACGCCATAGGCCTCCGCCTCGCTCCACCAGAGATCCACAAGCGATCTGAGCCGCTCCGGCTCGGCCTGGGCGAGGTCCCGACATTCCGACATGTCTTGGTCCAGGCGATAGAGCTCCCATTTGTCATTATCGAACGGCGTGCCGCTCGCATGATGCGTGACCGCCTTCCATCCGTCTTTCCAGATGCCCCTGTGACCCAGCATCTCGAAATACTGGGTATCCCGCGCCCGCGGCGCCCCCGGATTGCTAAGGATGGGTAGAAGGCTTGCCCCATGCAGTGGAATTTGCGCCACGCCGCCCACCTCATCGGGCATAGCGATGCCGGCCGCGTCCAGGATCGTCGGGGTGACGTCGATGGCGTGGCAGAACTGGTGACGCACCGCGCCCGGGTCCTTCACACGCGCGGGCCAGCGCACGATCAGCGGGTCGCGCACCCCGCCGCCGTGAGTGTTCTGCTTGTACCATTTGAGCGGCGTATTGCCGGCCTGCGCCCACCCCCAGGGGATGTTGCTGTGGCTGTCGGGGCCGCCGATGTCCTCCAGGCGCGCCACCGCCGCGCTCAGGTCCTCGGACATCATGTTGAAGTATTTCATCTCGTCCATGACCCCGTGCGGTCCGCCTTCCTGGCTGGCGCCGTTGTCGGAACAAAGGATCACGAGGGTGTCGTCGAGGACATTCGTCTCGCGCAAAAAGCCGATCAGGCGCCCGATCTGGGCGTCGGTGTGGTCGAGCATCGCTGCGAAGGCCTCCTGGAGGCGCGCGGCGAAGCGCTTTTCGTCGCTACTGAGCGAGTCCCAGGGTTCGACGCCAGGATTACGCGGGGCCAGCTCCGTCTCCGCCGGAACCACGCCCATGGCCTTCTGGCGCGCGAACCAGGCCTCCCGCGCGGCGTCCCATCCGGCGTCGAAGCGGCCGCGATACTTGTCGCGCCAGGCCTTGGGCGCCTGATGCGGGGCGTGGGTGGCGCCGAAGGCGAGGTAGAGGAAGAAGGGCTTTTCCGGCGTTAGCGAGATCTGGTCGCGCATCCAGCCGATCGACTGGTCCACCAGATCCTCGGAGACGTGATAGCCCTCCTCCGGCGTACGCGGCGGGTCGATGAAGCGGTTGTCGCGCGTCAGCTCGGGATAGAACTGGTCCGTTTCGCCCTGCAGAAATCCGTAATAGCCGTCGAAGCCCTTGCGCAGGGGCCAGTTATGGAAGGGACCCGCCGCCGTGGCCTCGACCATGGGGCACAGGTGCCACTTGCCGGCCGCGAAGGTAGCGTAGCCGTGCTGGCGCAAAATCTCGGCCACCGTGGCCGCGCGCGGCGATATCGACCCGCGCATATTGGGAAAGCCGGTATCCATGTTCGAAATAGCGCGCACGCCCACCGCATGGTGGTTGCGTCCGGTGAGCAGGCAAGCGCGCGAGGACGAGCACAGCGCGGTGGTGTGGAAGCCGGCGAAACGCAGCCCCTCGCCGGCCAGGGCGTCGATGTTCGGCGTCTCGATGGTCGAGCCATAGCAGCCCAGATGCGCGAAGCCGGTGTCGTCAAGGGTGATCAGCACCACATTGGGCGCGCCCTTGGGAGCGCGAAGATCCGGCCAGGCGGGCTCCGACTCAGGGATGGTGCGGCCGATCCGGCCGGCGAAGTCCGGCTCGGCGGGGTGCTTGAGCGTCACGGCGTCCTCCTCCTCGCCCCGGTCGCGCGGCCGGGACTCTTATGGAGAACTTTCTGCACCCTTAGCGCCAACACCTCAAGCGCGGCGCGGGCTCTATCTTGCCGACGACTTCAGATCAGGCTTTCGCGGCATTTCCCGTCATCCCGGCCTTAGCGCAGCAAACGGGCCGGGACCCAGGGGGTTCACACCCGTGGAGGGCTCCTCAGGCCTCGGTGCGGCGATAGATCGAGGTCCGGGGCCGCTCCACGACCTTGCGCAGCATGGGCTCGAACGCCTCCAGCGGCATGGAGTCATAGTCGGGATCGAAGCTCGACTGGTCATAGAGGTGGCAGAACTGCGCGCAGTGCTCAAAGTGCGGATGGCCGCGGAACTGCTCGCGCATGTCGCGATCCAGGCCCAGATGGTGGAAGAAATAGTAGCCCTGAAAGATGCCGTGCTTATCGAGCATCCAATGATTGGCCTCGCTCACATAGGGCTTCATGATCACCGCGCCGATCTCGGCATGGTTGGCCGGCCCCATCAGATCGCCGATATCGTGGATCAGGGCGCAGACCACATATTCCTCGTCGCGGCCGTCCCGAAAGGCGCGCGTGGCCGTCTGCAAAGAATGCTCCAGCCGGTTCACGGCGAAGCCGCCGCTGTCATGACCAAGCTCCCGCAGGGCCTCCAGCAGCCGGTCGGCATGGGCGCGATGGAACGCGGCGCCGGCGGCGGAGATGCGCGCCCAGTCCTCCGCCGTGCCCTCGGTCATGGCGTGGAACGCCGCCTTGGCCGTCAGGGGCTTCATCATCTCGCCGTCAGCCATGATCGTCTCGCCTCATCGTTTTGGGGACTTGCGCCAGCATCGCCCCCGATCCCACCCTTTGCAAGCGCCCGAAAACCCCGTAATCCCTGCCGCCCCGGCGCGGGCGTAGTTCAGAGGTAGAACGTCAGCTTCCCAAGCTGAATGTCGCGGGTTCGATTCCCGCCGCCCGCTCCAGAAAGCCCAAAAAATCAGACCCTGCTTCCCAGATGGCGCAGGCTGCGTTTCAGGGAGTGTTCGGACCCTCGGCTGCAAGGCGCTCTCGGCGCGCCGCTCGCTCGATACGGCTCCGACCGCAGCGCGCGCGTCGGCGCCAGATCTTCTACCGCCCGAAGATCGCGTCACCAGCCGGGACACGACCCTGGTCCCTGTCGGGCCCCTGGACCGCCGGACGGCTGAACAGGCGGCGCGGTCTACGGGAATGGCGCTTCTCGCCGAGCGCACCAGTCTCTCACGGACACCCCGATCGCCCGGCTTGCGCGCCCAGGCGGGACTGATCGGAGGGGTGCGACCGCGCCGCTTCACCCCCCCGCCGGCGCCGAGAGATCAAGCTCCAGCTCCGCGCGCAGGTCGCGCATCATCCCGCTGACCTCCTGGCCGGACACCTGCTCCAGCCGGGTGATCATGGCGGGGATTCGATCGCTGAGCTCCTGGAGGTAGGCATAGGAGCGTGCGCGGCCCTGATCGAGGAAGGCGCGTGAGGCGAGGTCATCCGCCGACGCTTTGGCAATCATGCCGCTGATTTCCATGACGCCGTCGAGGCCCAAGCGCAGGCGGACCATGAGGGTGTGAAGCCGGGTGCGCAGCTCTGTCCGGGTCAGCTCCATGAGCATTTCGCGGCTGCGGTCATAGGCGTCGAATTCTCGCCGCGCAGCCTCCAGGGTGCGCAGGGTGACCGGGCCGAAGGGGTCGCCTTGACCACGCAGCCGATCCGCGGCCTCCAGGGTCAGTTTCATGCCGAGCAGGATCTCACCAAACAGCATGGCCGCGGCCCTCTCGCGTGCGCGTCGATGCAGGCGACGCTCCGCCTGGCCGGCGACAAATCCGCCTGCGGCCGCGAGAATGGCCCCCAGGGTGACAGCCAGGATGGTGTCGGACGCCGTTTCCATGTGCGGGTGGATCATCCCCTTCTCCTTTGCCGACGCCGGGCCTCAGGCCCGCCACAGCCAGCGCAGGGACTCGGCGAACAGGGCCCCGCCGTGGCGCAGGGAATGGCCGCCGACGCCGAACTCGAAACGATAGTCATAGCCCGACCATTCGAGTGCCTTGGCCATTGCCTGGTTGGCCAGGGGCCAGTCGCCGGTGAAATGCACGCCATCGCCCGTCCCGCTCTGCAGGAAGACACGCAGGGGCCGGCGCGGGGTGGCGCGCAGGATGAAGGGCCAGTTGTGGCCGCCACGGATGTTCACGAACGATCCGCAATGGCTGAGCACACAGCCGAACGCTTCGGGAAAGCGCCAGGCGGCGGTGAAGGCGCAGATGCCGCCGCTGGAGATCCCGCACAGGATGCGCCGGGTGGGGTCGGCATCCAGGGTCAGGCCTCCCTGAGCCTCCACAAAGGGCAGAAGGTCCTCGATCAGAAAGCGCCCGTAGTCGGCGGTGAGGGAGTCATATTCCAGGCTGCGCTGGGCCTCCGGCGGGGCGTCCGGGTCCTCCAGGCGTCCGGGATCGACGAACACGGCCACAGTGGGGCCGATCTGGCCTTTGGCGTAGAGCACATCCAGCACCTGAGCGGCCCGCACCGGCCCCTTGGGCGCCAGATAGGCGGCGCCGTCCTGGCAGACGAGCAGGGCGGCCGGCGTCGTCGGATCGAGGCCGGGGGTGCGATAGACGCTCACATCGCGCCGGGTTCCGGGGAAGATCCGGGCGCCGGTCCAGCCGGGATGGGCGCTGACGGTCCCCTCGGGCGTTCCGGGGCGCGGATAGGCCTCGGGACAGGGATTGTAGACGATGTCAGCCGGCTCGTTGAGCGTGGCCACGAAGGAGGCGCGGGTGCGCCCGTTCATCTCCCGGGGCGCGGGCAGATCGAGGCCCAGCTCGCGATAGGTGTCGAAATCCAGGCTCATGGCGGCGCGATCCTTGGGCGGGCTCAGGCCGCGACACTCATGACCTCGCGATAGGGCGTCATGTCCCAGCCCGGGTAGCGGGTCTGGGCCCGGGCCAGGGTCGTGGGCGTCCAGAAGGCGTCGCCCGGCCGGGGCACGCCGAAACAGGCGAGCTGATCGGGGCTGGCATGGTCGAAGATGCGCCGCCACGGCTTGGTGTGATGGAAGGCCCAGGCGTGGAAGCCGATGGCCTCGTCGCCGGCCGCCTTGAAGCAAGTCATCAGGGCATAGCGCCGGCCATGCGGAGCGGTGAGGTTGGTGCCCCGGTGATAGACGTCGATGGTGTAGGGAAAGATGCTCCCGGCCGGCGCGGCGGTCGAGCGATCGAACGCCTGCAGGTCGTTTTGCAGCCTCGCCTGCACCGCCGGGTCCGTGGACAGGCTGAGCTCGGGCCCGCCCACCTTGGCGCTGTCGGTGCGGGTCACATAATGGGCCGGGCCGTGCGCCTCGCTCACGTCGGTGAAATAGCACAGGATGGTGACGCAGTTCTGGTGCGCGTTCTCCGACGGCGCGGTCAGGGTGTGGTTGGCGAAATCGCAGTGGAAGGGCTGGTCGTAATCGGCCTCGCCGGTGAACTTGGCCCAGGCCTGGCACTGATAGACGTGGACTTCGGGGGTGCGCAGGGCTTCCTGGGCGAAGCGGATCAGCGCCGGGTGCACGCCGATCAGATTGAGGGCCGGCGAACAGTCCAGAGGCACGGGCGCCACACCGGTGAACTGGGCGGGATGGAAGCGCCCGACCTCGCCCGCCTTCTTCTTGTCGATGCCCTCGGCGGCCCCGCGATCGGCCCCGAACACCTGCTCGAAATCGGCGACCACGGCGGCCACCTCGTCAGGGGTGAAAAAGTGTTCGATGACCACGCCGCCCTCGCGGCGCCAGGTCTCCATATGATCGGTCGAAAAGCGATCCTGCACGCGCGCGTCTCCCTGATCGCCGGTTTCTTATCGCTGGCCCCAGATTGCGATGGGGCGCGGCCTCGACTCCAGCCCGGCGGTTCCGTCTCCCGACACTGAACCGGGATCGTCCGGGACGCAACGCGATCCTGCCGTGGCGGCTATGTTCGGCGGGTTGATCCAAATCAAAGTGACGCATGCGTCATCTTTTAAGTTCTTCAAATCGATTGAAAGCCGGAGTCGGTCGAGAGGTCGAAGCGGGAGCGTGGAGGCGCGGTCGCGCGGGTCTCGGCTTCGCCGGCTCCGACTCGGATCGTTCGCGGCCCTGCGTTCAGGAAGAAGGGCGAGCTGATATGCCGATGGTCACCTACATCGAGTCTGGCGGCCGTGTGCATCAGGTCGACGTCCCTCTGGGCCTCTCGGTCATGGAAGGGGCGCTGCGTTTCGCCATACCGGGGATCGAGGGAGACTGCGGCGGCGCGGGGGCCTGCGCCACCTGCCACGTCTATGTGGAGGGCGCCTGGGGCGAGCGTCTGGCGCCGCCCGATGCTCTCGAAACGGCCATGCTGGCCACCGCCTTCGATACCCGCCTCAACAGCCGTCTGGGCTGTCAGATCGAGGTCGACGAGACTCTCGACGGCCTCGTCGTGCGCCTGCCGGAGCGCCAGTACTGAGCCCCGTCCCCGCCCCATCCGAACAACCTCATCCCACCCGAGATCAGCCCGAAGACAGGAGGAATCCCATGAAGCCCGCCGCCAACGCCAACCAGGCCCGCAACGGGGTCTGGAAAGTCTCGATGACCCCCGACGACGTGCACAAGACCCTGCTCGATATCGCCTGGACCTTTCGCTACGAACTGTCCGGCGACAAGGTGGAGGATCTCTATCGCCGGGCCAAGCAGAACCAGTGGGACTCCGAGGAGATCCTCCCCTGGGACACCCCGGTGGACCCGTCCAAACCCCTCATCAACGCCCGCTCCGACATCTATCACCGCATGCCGTTCTTCGCGAAGCTATCGCGCTCGCAGCAGGAGACCTTCACAGCCCATTCCACCGCCCAGCTCCTGTCGCAATTCCTGCACGGCGAGCAGGGGGCCCTGATGACGGCGGCCTGCGTCACCCACACCGTGCCCGACGCGACGGCCAAGCTCTACGCCGCCACCCAGACCATGGACGAGGCGCGCCACGTGGAGGTCTATGCCCGTTATTGCGACAAGATCGCGCTCGTCTATCCCATGTCGCCCTGGCTCAAGTCCCTGATCGACGCCACCCTGTGTTCCGACCGATATGAGAAGATCATGATCGGCATGAACATGATCGTGGAGGGCTTGGCTCTGGGCGCCTTCAACAACATGTACCGCACCACCCAATGCGAGCTGCTCAAGCAGCTCACGTTCAATGTCATGCGCGACGAGTCCCGCCACGTCTCCTTCGGGCATGTCTACCTGGCGCCCGTGATCTCGCGTCTGCGGGAGGAAGAGGTCGAGGATCTGGCCGAGTTCGCCTTCCAGGCGGTCTCCATCCTGCTGGGCGCCGGCTCGACCGGGGTCAGCCGGGTGGATCCAGGCTTCATGGAGGTGCTGCAGAATAGCGGCATCGATCCCGACGATTTTTTCGCCGGAGTGAAGGAGGCCGAGGAGGCCGGCATCGTCCAGGAGCTTCCGCCGGGCCAGATCCATTCGGTCAAGGACCTGATGATGCCGGCCCTGGCGCGGGTGGGACTTCTCACCCCCACCGTGCGCAAGAAGTACGAGGAGGCCGGAATCCCGGTCTTCGAGGATCCGCGCGTGCTTCACGCTATGGAGGGCGGCCACCCGGTCGCCGCCTGACTCCCGGCGCGCCCCTCGCCCCTGAGCGATGTCAGGAAACCAAGCCCCGATTTACGGCGCTTTTGGTTCGAGACGGGAGGAGGGGCCGCCGTCTGGCGTGCCGTCGGACCAGGTCGCCACGGGGATATAGAACATGGTGTAAGGATTGATGCCGGCGGCCGTGCCGAAGACGCCCGTCCCCATCTCGCCGGAACCCCAGTCCGACAGCGGCACAGAGGGGGGCATGTAGAACATCAGGTGCGGGCGCCAGGGTCCGTGCGGACCGTCGCCCAGATAGCCCTTCTTCGACATCATATAGGTGATCGATCCGCGCGCAGCCGGCGGGAACTTGCCCGCGGCCATCTCGGCGCGGGTGCGGCTGCGGATCTGCGCCTGCGAGGCGCCGGCGAGCGCCCAGCGGGTGCGCTCCAGGAAGGCGGGCAGGACGGTCCGCGCCGCTTCGGGATTGTAGCAGATCGGCGCGCGCAGCTTCGGGTTCCAGAAGCCATCGTCCGAAAGTCCGCTGAACCAGGCCCTCTGGACGATGCAGACAAAGCCGTTCGAGCCCTGAGCGGCCATCTCATAGCCCCTGGCGCCCAGGATCATCACCGATGCGGCGCCGGAGACCGCGATGGGGGCGGCGCTGCGGGCAAGCGCGATCTCGGCTTTTTGATCGGGCATAAGATAGGCGCTGAGGGGCGCCATCCGCGCCGGCGGGCCGGCGGGATCTGCCATGGCGGCGGAGCCTGCCGCCAGGGTCAGGCAGAGGGCGAGGGGCCATCGCATCGCTTTCCCCTTCATCAGCGTCTCCTCCGGGGGGTCAAGGGTGTGGGGAGTCGGCGGTCGGGTGACGGAACAGAAGCTCCACATAGCGGCGCAGATGGTCGACGCTCTCGATCGCCGCCTGGGGCCCGCCGCGCGCCTTGGCCAGGACGAAGGCCCCCTGCAGCACGGCCTGGGTGTGCAGGGCGAGGCTGCTCGCGGTCCAGTCGCCGCCGACGCCATGCTGCGCCATGGCCGCGCCGATGTCGGCCTCCAGCGTGGCGGCGTGGCCGGTGAGGCTCGCCTCGCAGGCCTCGCGGATGGCGGGAGAGGTCTCGTGCACGTCCTGCAGCATCGTTCCCACCAGGCAGGTGAACTCGGCTACCTCGCCGGTGATGAGCGCGCGCCGGAAATCGAGATAGGCCAGGACGCGCTCCAACGGGTCGGCGGGGGCGTGATAGGGGGCGGCGGCGAAGAAGGCGCCGGTGGTCAGCGACCAATGGTCGGCGGCGGCCACGCCCAGCGCGTCCTTGTCCTGGAAATGATGGAAGAAGGCCCCCTTGGAGACGCCAGCGGCGGCGCACAGCTCCTCCACCGTCGTGGCGCTGAAGCCCTTGACGCGGATCAGCCGCACCGCCGCCTCGAGCAGTCGCTCGCGGGCGGGGGGCGGGACGGACGGAGGGGGTTTGGCTTCGGACATTCCCGAGCATACCAACTGGTTGGTATGGAGTCGAGGGGCTCTGGGTGAGGCCCCTTCAGCCGTCCTTGCCCAAGCGCCCGTCCAGCGCCGCCTCTACCGCCGCCTGGGCGTGCAGGGCCGTGGTGTCGAACACCGGGACCGGGCTGTCTTCAGGGCCGATCAGAAGCATGATCTCGGTGCAGCCCAGGATGATCGCCTGCGCGCCGCGCTGCACCAGTCGCGCGATCACGCCGCGATAGATGTCGCGGGAGCGCGCCTCCACGCGCCCCTGCACCAACTCCTCATAGATGATGCGATGGACCTGCGCCCGGTCGTCCGCTTCGGGGATCAGGACCTCAAGGCCGTGCTGCGCCTCCAGGCGTTCGCGATAAAAGGCCTCTTCCATGGTGAAGGCCGTGCCCAGAAGACCCACGCGCCGGTGGCCCGCCGCCGCGATCGCCCGCGCCGTGGGGTCGGCGATGTGCAGCAGGGGCGCGGTCGTCGCCGCCGCGATCGTCTCGGCGAGGCGGTGCATGGTGTTGGTGCAGAGGATCAGGACTTCCGCCCCGGCCCCCTCCAGGCGCCGCGCCTCGCCCGCCAGCAAGTCGCCCAGCTCGTCCCAACGGCCGGCGTGCTGCAGAGCCTCGATCTTGGCGAAGTCCACCGACAGCATGAGGAGGCGCGCCGAGTGGGTCCCGCCCAGGCGCTCGCGCATGGCCTGGTTGATCAGCCGGTAATATTGGGCCGAGCTTTCCCAGCTCATGCCGCCAAGAAGGCCGAGAGTCTTCATGCCTCTAGGCTAGCGCGCCGCGCGCCGTCGGTCACAGGGATCAGTGTAGATAGATTCCGCTCAGGCCCTCGATCAGGCCGTGCCCGGTCGGGCGCCAGCCGAGACTGGCCTGTGTCGCGGCGCTGGAGGCAAGGGTGTCGCCCGCCGCCGCCATTCCCACCCAGCCCAGGGCCGCCACCGCGTCCTGTGGCGGGACGCTCCGCACGGGCAGGCCGAGCGCCGCGCCGATCGCCTCGGCGATCGCCTTGAGGTTCACACCCTCTTCACCCACGGCATGGAACCTCTGTCCTGGCGTCCCCCGCTCCAGGGCCAGGCGATAGAGGCGCGCGGCGTCGCGGCGATGCACCGCCGACCAGCGGTTGGCCCCCTCGCCCACATAGGCGCTCACCCCCGTCTCCCGCGCCCGGGCGACGAGCTGGCTGGCCAGTCCCTGGCCATTCACATCGTGCACGCAGGGCGGCAGGCGCACGACCATGGCGCGCACACCCTCCTTGGCGCCCGCCAGCGTCGCCTCCTCGGGCCGGCCGCGAACGGCCAGGAACCCCTCGATCTGGCCACGGTCGCTCTCCAAGGCGGGGCGTCCCACCACCCCTGCGGTGATCCCTGAGGTGACCACGAGCGGCTTGCCGGTCCCCGCCAGGGCGCCGAGCAGGGCCTTCACCGCCGCCAGGTCGGTCTCGCCGGCCTCCATATAGCGGCTAAAGTCATGTCCGAAGGCGCAGTGGATCACCCCGTCGCTGGCCCGGGCGCCGCGGGCCAGGGCTCCGGTATCGGCCACGTCGCCACGCTGGACGCCCACGCCCCGGGCCCTGAGCGTCGCCTCGGCTGCGTCGCTGCGCGCCAGCCCCACGACCTCGTGGCCGCCGTCCCGTAGCTCCTCCGCCACGATCGACCCCACTCCGCCGGTCGCTCCGGTCACCAAGATCCGCATCCTGCATTGCTCCTTGCATCCCGCCGCATCGCGGAGCACAGCCTGACCCTTCCAGTCGTACTGGTAAAGTTGAGGGTTTATCGTGGTAAAAGGAGTCACTGGATGAACGCGCCTGTGGCTGATGACAATGCGTTCGGGGCCTTCTTGCGCGACCGACGCACCCGGCTCGATCCCACCGCCTTTGGACTGCCGGCGACGCGGCGGCGCACTCCAGGGCTTCGGCGCGAGGAGGTAGCCCAGAGGGCGGGCATCAGCCCGACCTGGTATGCTTGGCTGGAGCAGGGTCGCGGCGGCGCTCCCTCAGCGGCTGTGCTTGATCGCATCTCCAGCGCCCTCATGTTGACCGAAAGAGAGCGCGAGCGACTCTTCCTGCTGGGCATCGGGCGCCTGCCGGAGGCGCGCTACCAGCGGTCCGAGGGGGTGACCCCGCGTCTGCAAAGTGTGCTCGACGCCCTCGATCCCTGCCCGGCGCTCATCCGTACGGCGACCTGGGACGTGATCGCCTGGAACCAGGCCGCCCGAGTAGCGCTGATGGATTATGGCGCGCTGCCGCCGGGCGAGCGCAACATGCTGCGTTTTCTGTTTCTCGATCCCCGCGTACGCGCCGCTCAGCAGGATTGGGAAAGTGTGGTTCGCATGGCCCTGGCGGCCTTTCGTCTGGACGCTGCCCGGGCCGGCGCCGCGGCGGAGGTGGCGCATCTGGTGGAGGAGTTGAGCCGCCTCAGTCCGGAATTCGAGGCGCTATGGCGGGTTAATGATCTGCCCCCAGGCCATAGCGAGGCGGTCAAGCAACTGCGCCACCCGGTCCTGGGGTCCCTGGCCTACCATTACTCCACGTTTGCCGTGGATGGCCGGCCGGACCTGTTGCTGGCGGTCTATAATCCCGCTACGCCCGAGGATGCCGCCAAGATCGCGGCTGCGGTCGGGACAGCACCCTCCGCCAGCCGCTCGCCCTCGAACATCAGGCCGAAATAGACGTCCTCGCCCGTCTCCTGGGCGTGGCGACGCGTGCGTGTGACGGCCAGGGGGCGCAGTCGGAGAGGAGGATATGGCCGCCCTGATCGGCGAACAGGACCATGGGCGCGACTCGCCCGCACCTTCCGGCTCGCGTTCGGGTAGTGCGTTTGGCCCCCCGACGCCAGACTACAAATGCAATCTATAGGGATTACAAACGTACTCTGGAGTTTCGTCACGTCGTCCCCGCGCACTGAAATCACGCCGCTCAAGGTGTTTGAGTTCGCCGGAGCGTTCGAACAGGCCGTCATGATCCTGCTCGTCCTGGGCATGGTTGCGGCCGTCGCGGTATTGATCGCCAAACTGTCGAAGAGCGGTCGTCTTCCCGGCGGGTCGGCCTTTCTCTCCGCCCTGCGGCTGGGCGGGCCGATCCTGGGTGGGCTTGGGGCCTCCTGGTCGCTTCTGAACATGACGCTCGGTTACGCCAATGTCGGCGCCGACCTGCCCTTGAGGGTTCTGGCGCCGGGTTTCGCCGCGGCATTCCTGCAGATCGCCCTTGGCCTCAAGCTCGGCGCGATTGCGGGGGCGGCGCACTGGGCGGTCGAGTCGCGCATCGACCGTCAGGTTCTTGGCGCGTAACCCGTGGCGACCGTTCCTCACATCACCGAGGCGGAGAGTGAGGTCCTCAATGTGCTCTGGCGCCTGGGGCCCTTGCCGCCTACGCCGCTGGTCGAGGCGGTCAAGTTGCGACGCCCCTGGGGCGAGGCCACCATCAAAACTCAGCTGGGCAGGCTGATCCGCAAGGCGGCCGTTCGTTCGGTGCGCGCGGAAGGTCGCCTCGTCTATGAGGCTCTGGTGACGCGGGATACCTATCTCGAAGCGGAGCTGCAGGCGCTTGTGGATCGCGTGTGGGAGGGGCGATGGGAGACGCTATCCCAGGTTCTGGCCGAGCGCAGCCAACCCGCAGGCGGGCGGTCTCTTTGATTGACCCCGCCGGGCGTCTCGCCTATAGGCGCGCTTTCCGATTTTCGAAGGGTCGCGCTCGGCTTGCGGCGACCCGCTGCGATTGTGAAGAGACCATCCATGGCAAATAATCCCGGCGCCAAGAAAGCGGCGCGCAAGATCGAACGTCGCACCGCGGTGAACCGCACTCGCAGGTCGCGGGTGCGCACCTATCTGCGCAAGTTCGAAGAGGCCGTGACCGCTGGCGACGCCGCCGCTGCGGCCGCCGCATTTCAGACCGCGCAGACTGAATTGATGCGGGCCGTCGCCAAGGGTGTCGTTCACCGCAACACCGGCGCACGGAAGGTATCTCGTCTGCACCGCCAACTGAAGAAGATGAGCGCGGCCTAAGCCTCCTGAGAGGCCGCCCAAACCACTGAAATAAAAGAGCGTTTTTGACAGCCGCCGGCCCAGCCTGCGGCTGTTCGCGCTTTTGTCCACAGCTATTTTCAGCCGTGTTTCGGTCGCCCGAAAAATGTGATTGCGGCATTTCTCTTGGCGAGTCCGCGCCTTCCGTTTGTCAACCACCGAATCAACCGTCCACGCCACTTTTTGGGCGTTGATTTCGTAAAATCGTCGGGCAAAAGATTGGGCCTCGGCAACCGTTTCTTAACGAATAAGGCGAGCCCCCCGCGGAACCCCCGTTTCGCGGCGCCGGCGGAGCTTTGTTCCAAGGGAAAACGGCTAGGGGTTCCACCGAGCCCTAAGCCGGGAGTGGGTGGGCCGAAATGTTGGGGGGCGGAGAGCGTGGACACGGGGGACGCCTGAGCGGCGAGAGCCTCGCTCTGGCTCCGCCCCATGGAGCTCTGAACGCTCATGGCGTCTGAACGCTCATGGAGCCTGAATGTGACGAACTGACCGATGAACGAAACGACCCGAAGCAAGAACAGAACAGGTATGGGGCCTTCAGACGCATGAACCAGGATAAAGCGGAGACCATGCCCGCGGCCGTTTGGAGCCGGGCCAGCACAGTGCTTCGTACGGAAATCGGCGACGACGCCTACGGCTCCTGGCTAGCCCCGGCGTCCTTGCGGGCCGCGGGAGATGGGCGGGTCTGGCTGGTGACCCATACAGGCGTGGCGCGTGATTGGGTGCGGCGCAACGCCTGGCGGCGGATCGACGAACTCTGGACGCGCTATGACCCACAGGGCCGGCCCTTGGGATTGACCTCAAGACTGGAGTTTGAGGGAGATGCGGGACTTGGCGGCTCGCCGGGCGCTGTCGAAGACATCCCTTGCGCCGTCCCGGCGTCAGCGGGGCCAGGGCAGACGCGGGAGGCCTCGCGCTGCGCCATGGCGCTGAAGGCGGGTTTCACCTTCGACAGCTTCGTGGCCGGCGCCTCCAATGAATTCGCCTACGCCATGGCCCGGCGGGTGGCCTCCTGGGCCGACGGACATTTCAACCCGGTGGTCTTTCATGGCCCTTATGGCTTCGGCAAGACGCATTTGCTTCAGGCCCTGGCGGCCGAGGCGGCGCGCAATGCCCCTGACCGTCGGGTGGTCTATCTGACCGCCGAGCGCTTCCTGTCGAGTTTCGTGCGCGCAGTGATGGAGCGCCAGACCGCGGCCTTCAAGGAGGACCTTCGTTCGGCCGACCTGCTGTTGATCGACGATATCCAGTTCATCGGCGGCAAGCAGTCGACCCAGGATGAGCTCTTCCACACCTTGGCCTCGCTGATGGAAAATGACCGTCGCGTGGTCTTCTCCGCCGACCGACCCGCGGCGGCCTTGAGCGAGCTCGATGCCCGCCTGCGATCCCATCTCCAGGCGGGGCTCCTGTGCGCGATCGAGCCGGCCGACCGCGACCTGCGTCTGGGGATCCTGGCGCGCAAGCTGGAGGGCTTTGGCGCCCATCTCGGCCGGCCAGTGACCCTGCGGCCGGAGGTCATGGCCTTTCTGGCCGACCGCTTTGTCGATAGCGTGAGGGAGATGGAGGGCGCCTTGAATATCCTGATCGCCCAGGACGGCTGCGCGGCCGCCGACCTGACCTTGGATGTGGTTCAGCGCCGCCTTAGGCCGCACCTGCGTGGCGGGCCGGAGCGGCGCATCACGGTTGATGACATCCAGAAGGCGGCGGCCGAGCATTTCGGCCTGAAGCAAGCCGATCTGTTGTCCGAGCGCCGTAACCGCGCCGTGGCGAGGCCGCGTCAGGCGGCCATGTGGGTGGCGAAACAGCTGACCACCCGCTCGCTCCCGGATATCGGCCGCCGCTTCGGCGGGCGCGACCATACCACCGTGCTGCATGCCGTGCGTCGCATCGAGGAGTTGCGTCAGACAGACGCCCAGCTCGCCCGGGATCTCGACGCCCTGCTGCGCAAGCTCAGCGGCTGACGCGAACGAGAAGGGGATTTCGGGACCGGACGGGGGGCAGAACCTCTCGCCGCCAACATCTTGAAACCTCCGCCCATGGTCCGACGCCCCGGCCTCTCCAAGTCCCGTCTCACCGCTTTCGAGCAGTGCCCCAAGCGCCTATGGCTGCAGATCCATCGGCCCGATCTCGCCGAGACGGACGAACGGGCGGAGGCGCGCTTCGCGGCGGGTCACGAGGTCGGGGCGGTCGCCTGTTCGCTTGTCCCCCAAGGCGTGATGATCGAGGCTGAGCCCGACCTCGCCGCCGCCCTGGACAGGACCCGCGAACTGATAGCCACCGCGCCGGATCGTCCCCTTTTCGAAGCTGCCTTCGAACATGACGGCGTGCTCGTGCGCTGCGATATCCTCGAGCCCGACGGGCAGGGCGGCTATGCCATGGCCGAGGTCAAAAGCTCTACCGCAGCCAAGCCCTATCACATCGCCGACGTGGCTACGCAGATCTGGGTGGCGCGCGGCGCCGGCGTCGCGGTGTCGGCCGCTGTGGTGCGCCACATCGACAACCGCTTCGTCCTGGGCCGGCAGGGGGAATATCGGGGTCTCTTCGCCGATGCGGATGTGCTGGCTGAGGCCGAGCCCATCGCGCGGGACCGCGGCCGGGTGGTCGCCGCCGCGCGCCGCTGCCTCGCCGGGCCGCAGCCGGACATCGCGCCGGGCGCGCAGTGTTCAGACCCTTTCGCCTGCGAGTTCGCCTCGCACTGCGGGTCCGTCCTGCCCAAGGGACCCGACTGGCCGGTGACGATCCTGCCCCGCGGCGGCGGCAGGGCCTGGCTGGACCAGGGGATCGAGGATCTTCTCGCGGTCGATCCGAAGGGCCTCCCCAACGCCACGCAGCGGCGCATCCACCACGCCACGCGCACGGGCCAGCCCTTTCACGATATTGAGGCCGCGCGCATCGCCATGGCCGGCTGGGCCTTTCCCCGCACCTGGCTCGACTTCGAGACGATCGGATTCGCCGTTCCGCGCTGGATCGGAACTCGGCCCTATCAGAACCTCCCCTTCCAGTTCTCGGCCCATGTGGAGGACGCCGACGGCGAGGTCGCGCACCATGAGTTCCTAAGCCTGGACGGGGCCGATCCGCGCCGCGCCTGCGCTGAAGCCCTGCTTGCCGCGGTCCCCACCGCTGGCGCGATCATCGCCTACAGCGCCAGCTTCGAGCGCGGCGTCATCCGTGATCTGGCCCAGGTCTTCCCCGACTTGTCCGCGCCGCTCGCCGCCATGGCCGAGCGCGTGGTCGATCTCCTGCCCGTGGCGCGCGAGACCTGGTACCACCGCGACCAGAGGGGCAGCTGGTCGATCAAGGCCGTCCTGCCCACCATCGCGCCGGATCTCAACTACTCGAACCTGGAGGTCGGCGACGGCCAGGCCGCCCAGGGCGCCTATCTGGAGGCCACCGCCAAGGACACCGACCCGGCGCGCCGGGCGCAGATCGCCTCAGCTCTCAGCGCCTACTGCGCGCGCGACACCTGGGCCATGATCGCCGTGGCGCGGCGTCTGGCGGGGCTGTCGTGAGGGCCCTGGCTCGGCTGGCCACGCGTCAGCGATTTTCATCAATTCGGTGAGCTCCGGCCACACCATCGCCGAACTGCGCTTTGGCGAGGTGTCTCTGGCGGCCCGCAGCTAAAGGGTCGTGCTCGGACTTGTATCATCGGCAACGCAATACAGATCCACTGGGGTCGCGAGGGCCGGCGTCCCAGTCAGAAAGGACGACGCGACGCCGATCAGTAGGCGGCCCAATCGAGCGAGTTCCTGAGCATGTTTTGCCTCCGCTCGATGCCTAATCTAGTCGAGAGTCGATGGACTTTTCAATGTTGTAATATTTTTGACGACGGCGCGCCATGCCAGGCTCGCCGACCTGCGCGATGAGCGCTTCGCCGGGTTGCGCGCCAATCTTTCAGATGGCGATCGCGCCGGTCAGGCTTTGTCCCTGGCCCTCGGGGCCAATCCGGCGCCGGAAGGGCTGACCGACCCGCTTGAGCGAAGGGTTGACGACCGCAGCTTCACGCTTCGCCGGAGGCTCTGGAGCCCCAAAGATCTGTCCCAGACCGTCGACTACGAGGCTATCGATCTCCCCGCCCCGCAGGATCCTGACCCTCGCCGCGGCGCCGGGCCGTACGATGCCTCGGATTGACGGCGCCTGCGGCCCATCCGGCCAGGGCGCCGGCCCTCAGAAAGGGCCCATTTCGCGCCAGGCCCGGGCCAGGGCGTCCCGGTGCTCGGGGGCGGCGAGCGCGATCAGGGACCGGGCGCGGGCGCCCATGTCGAGGCCGCGAAGCGCCGCCGTCCCATGCTCGGTGACCACGGTATCGGCGAGGTCGCGGGGCAGGGAGACGGTGGGGCTGGCGAGCCGCGGGACGATGCGCGAGATGCGTCCGCTCTTGGCCGTTGCGGGGAAGGCCAGGATCGCGCGTCCGCCCTCTGATAGGCGCGCTGCGCGGGCGAAGTCCGGGGCCCCGCCCAGTCCGCCGAACAGACGCCCCTCGCGCCACTCCAGATTGACCTGGCCGAAGAGGTCGATCTCCAGGGCCGAATTGACGGCGGTGAAGCGGGGCAGGGCGGCCAGGGCGGCAACGTCGTGGGTCTGGTCCGTTCCGGCGAAGACCAGATGCTCCGCCGCCCAGCGCAGGAAGGGTTCGGGTCCGTGGGCGAGGCCGGTAATGTGCTCGGCGACCGGGTCCAGGGCCCCGGCTTCGGCCAGGGACTGATAGCCAGGCGTGACCATGCCCGAACGAATGACCAGACCAGACCGGTCAGTCAGCCGCGCCACCACCGCGGCGGGCGCTCCCCCGATGCCCGTCTGAAGCGAGGCGCCGTCCGGGACCAACTCGGCCACACGCGCGGCGATGGCCTCCAGGATCGGCTCGGAGACCTCCGCCTCGCCCAGGATGAAGGGGCCCGGGACGATCGCCACGTGCTCGGCCTGCGCCAGATCGACCCTCGGGCCGCGCCGCACATCCGGCAGGTGCGGATTGACCAGGGCCAGCCGCCGCCGGGCGCGGGCGAAGACCGGTGCGGCGAAATCGGCGCAGGGGCCGAATCCCGCCCGGCCCTGAGCATCCGGCGCGGTGGTCTGCACGACGGCCAGGTCGAAATCCCGTCCGGCCAGATAGCCGCCGATCTCCGAATAGGGCAGGGGCAGGGCGATCACCCGCCCGGCGATGAAGCCCTCGCGAAGCTCAGCCGGCAACATGAAGGTCTCGAGCCGGGCGCCGGGATGCAGGGCCGAATAGTCGAAGCCGTTGATCCCCGGCAGGAGGGAGCTGGTCACGGTCGCTCCGTTCAGAAGGTGGGGGACCGCGGCCAGGGCCGCGCGAAGGGCCAGGGGCTCGCCACCGGCGCCCTGGACATAGATCCGCGCCCCCGGTCCTGCGGCGCTGAACGCCTGCACGACCGCGTCCAGAACCGCCGGGTCCAGATCGTCCGCGGCCGTCTGCGGCTTGATCGCACTCACGGCCGCCTTGACCCGAAGGCGCGATTGAGGTGAGGCCCCGCCATGGCCCACCCTCCTCCGAATGCCGCCTCGCTTGGCGTGGAACCCACGGAGCTCTCGTGTCTGGACCCGGCCCTGGCGCGCTGGCTGCTGGAGGGCGCCGGGGGTCCATCGCCCTGCGAACGCGTCATCGAGACCTCTCTTTCCCTGGTGTTCCTCTTCCCGGATCGCGCGCTGAAGCTCAAGAAGTCGGTGGACTACGACTTTGTGGATTTCTCAACCCGGGACAAGCGGGACACCGCCCTGGAGCGGGAGTTCGCCCTCAACCAGCCCCTTGCCCCGGACATCTATCGTTCCGTGCGCCAGATCCGGCGAGGCCCCGACGGAAACCTCGGTCTCGAGGGCCAGGGCGAGGCGCTGGGGGCCGTTCTGGAGATGCGCAGGTTCGCCGACGACGCCCTGCTCTCGGCCCAGGCGCGGGTGAGCGGTGATCTGGGCGAGACGCTCGGCCGTCGCATCGCCCGATTTCACCTTGAGGCGTCGCTGGCGCCGGACGGCGGAGGCGCCGAAGGACTGGGCTATGTTCTGGCCTCCAATGCCTTTCAGCTTCGCCTGCACGTCAACGCTCCGGGAGCCCTGGAGGCGGAGAGGGTGGAGCGTCTGATCGCGGCTGCCGACGCCGCCCTGGCCCAAGCCGCGCCGCAACTGGACGCGCGCCGGACCCAGGGCTTCTGTCGCGCCTGCCATGGCGATCTCCATACCGACAACATCGTCATCGAGGAGGGGCGCGTCTCGCTGATCGACGGCATCGAATTCAATGACCGCCTGCGCGAGATCGATATCCTTTACGACCTCGCCTTCCTGATCATGGATCTGCTGTTCCGCGGCGCTGCCGAGGCCGCCAGCCGGGTCCTCAATGGCTGGCTCGACGCCGCCGCCCGCGCCTTCGGCGCCGAGCTTTATGAGGGTTTGGCCGTGCTGCCCTTGTTCCTGGCCACGCGCGCCTCGGTGCGCGCCCATGTCCGCGCCCGCGAGGGGCGCATGGACGAAGCCCGCGCCTATCTGGACGCGGCCCTGGACCATCTGCGCGCTCCGGCGCCCTCGCTCCTGGCCATCGGCGGCGCGCAGGGCAGCGGCAAATCGCATCTCGCCCGGCGCCTCGCCCCGGCGCGCGGCCATCCGCCGGGCGCTGTGGTCCTGCGCAGCGACGAGATCCGCAAGCGCCTGATGGGGCGTGAACCCACCGCCCCCTTGCCGCGCGAGGCCTATGCGCCAGAGGTCTCAGCCCGCGTCTATGACGCCCTGTGCGCGGCGACTCAGGCCTCACTCGACGCTGGCGTCACCGTCATCGCTGACGCCGTCTTCTATGGTCCCGATGAGCGGGCCCGTATCGAGGCCGTGGCGCGGCGCGCCGGCGCCCCCTTCGAGGGGGTGTGGCTGGAGGTCGACCGCGAGGTGGCGGCGGCGCGGCTGGCGGCGCGGCGGTCCGACGCCTCCGACGCCGACCTCGCCGTGCGCGAGGCTCAGCTCAGCCGCGATCCCGGCCCCATCTCCTGGCGTCGTGAGGAGGGTTAGAGCGCCGTCCGACCAGATGGGAACTGTCTGGGCGGTCAGACGGCGCGTAAACGATTGAATCTAGAGCGACACACAAGCTCCGGGATGATTCCGTCAGTTCGGAAACCGCTCTAGGCGGCGCCTTGGGCGGCCCGTTCGGCGGCCAGGACCCGGCTCACCGCATTGACCACAGCGCCGATGCGAAGGCCGGCCTGGACGTGGGTATTGATCATGCCCCGCTGACGCAGTTCCGCCTCGTGGCTGTCGAGGCAGGCGCCGCAGCCGTTGATGGCCGAGACCACCGTGCACCAGAGCTCGAAATCGACCCGCTCGACGCCGTGACTGGCCATGAAGTTCATGCGCAGACGGCTGGGCAGGGCGCGATATTCCGGATTCTGCATCAGGTGCAGGGCCCGGTAATAGACATTGTTCATGGCCATCAATGCGGCGGCCGCCTTGGCGGCTGTGCGCGCCTCCGGCGACAGGGGGGCATCCTCAAGGGCGCGGATCACGTCCGCCTGACCTGCGGCGTAGGCGGAGGCCAGGAAACAGCCCCACTTCTGCTGTTCGTTCAACAGCGTCTCGCCGGCCAGGGAGGAGAGATTGAGGGAGAGGTCCTTGGCATAGGCCGGCAGACTCTCGCGCAGGGCGTCGAGGGACATGGGGAACTCCAGAGTCAGGACCCAGACGGGGGGAAGCGGATCGCGCCGCCCCCCCCCCCCCGTCGCTACAGAGGCTCAGGCGGCTTTCAGAACCTCTCCGCCCACCGGGCGGTTGCAGGGGCAGAGCTCGTCCGTCTGCAGGGCGTCAAGCACCCGCAGGGTATCGGCCGGCGCGCGGCCGACATTGAGATTGGTGACATAGACGTGCTGGATCACATTGTGCGGATCCACCACGAAGGTGGCGCGCAGGGCGACGCCCTCGGCTTCGTCCAGAATGCCCAGGTCGCGGGCGAACCGGCCGCCATTATCGGCGAATTGCCAGATGGGCAGACGGTCGAGATCGGGATGCGACCGACGCCAGCCGAGCTTGCAGTGCTCGTTGTCCGTCGAACCGCCCAGCACCACGGCGTCGCGATCCTCGAACTCGCGACCCAGGCGAGCGAACTCGGCGATCTCGGTCGGACAGACGAAGGTGAAATCCTTGGGATAGAAGAAGATGACCTTCCACTTGCCAGAGAAGCTGTCGGGGGTCAGGGCCTCGAAGGCGCTCTCGCCCTTTTCCTCGTGGAGGTTGAAGCCGGGCTTCACGCCGACGATCTTGAACGGGGGAAGGGTGTCGCCCACTCCGAGCATAACGGACTCCTGGTTGGTTGCGGACTGGTTCGATGCTGCAGCCGCACATCGGCTGTTGCGGCCGCGAGATACAGGCTCCGGCGCAACAAATCCAATCGAAGAAATCTTGCCCGTTCATCGCTCGCCTCTATGGTGAAGCGGGGCGCGCCGGGTTCAAGCTCCGGGAAGGATATCGGCCAGGGCCCTGGACGCCGCCAGGCGGCCAAAGGCGAGGGTCAGGGCCTTGCGGCGGGCCGTGGCCAGGGGCGTCGCGGGGGCCTCCCGGATCACGGCTCCGTCGAAGGCGTCGGCGACAATCAGGCCGGGCGCCTCAGGCAGAACGTGCTGCGGGAACTCGGGCGCCACGGCGAAGTAGAACTGGTCGCAGAAGGGCAGGTAATCGGCCCATTTCTGATCCGTGCGGAAGTCGTCCAGGCCAGACTTCACCTCAGCGATGACGATCTCTCCGCGGGGGCCGAGCGCCATGATGTCCGCCCGCCGACCATTGGGCAGGGTCACTTCCAGCAGGGGCGTGCGGCCGAGCGCCCAGAAGAGCCGCGCTGCGCCGCGGGTCACGGCCAGGGTGGTCCGGGGCCTCTCTCCGACGAGATCGACGGTTTCCATGTCGCGACGCCGCGCCTCTCGCGTCTCAGACTCTCCGGGCGGTGAGAATGGGGATTTTCGGATCCAGCATCTGGCCCTTCATCGGCCCCTCGCCCTCTGTAGGTGAGACCGGTGAGACGAGGATCGCGCGAACGACGTCCATGCCCTCCACCACCTGACCGAAGGCGGCGAAGCCCAGATTGTCGCCGCTCTGGCTCGGATCGGCGTCGAGATAGGGCTGGGCGCCGATGCAGATGAAGAAGTCGCAGGTGGCCGTCCCAGGCTCCAGCCTGGCCAAGGAGACGGTTCCATCCACATGGCGCAGGCCGGTCTTGAGCGTGCTCTCATGGGCGATGGGAGGAAAGAGGCGCGAGCCGTCCGTGCCCGGCCCGCCCTGTATCAGGCCGGTGGGAGGATCGTCCCCGGCCTTGCTGGCGCGATAGAAGCTGGTCCCGTCCAGGCGGCCTGTCCGGGTATAGTGGAGGAAGTTCTCACAGCTGATCGGGGCCTTGTCCGACGCCAGTTCAATGACGATCACGCCCTTGGATGTCGTCAGGGCGACGCGCGGCCGGGGCGTCGTCGACGCAGGCGTGGGCGGCGGCGCCTCTGGGGACGGGTCGGCCAGCACGGGCCCCGCCGCCAGGGCGGCGGCGAGGGCCAGGAGGCGGCGGCGGGACGGGGTCATCTCGGGTCTCCAGCGGCGGCGCGGGGTCGGTTTCGGCGCTGGAGAGGTGGGATCTGGCCGTTCCCCTCCGGGCGCCCTCAAGGCTTCAGTTTGTATCCGGTGGCGAAGATCCGCCAGATCAGGATCAGGCTCGCCGCCATGAAACCCGCGGTGGCCGCCAGGCTGGCCGCCACCGAGACGTCGGCGCGGTCGAAGAAGGCCCAACGGAACGCGCTGATCAGATAGACCACGGGGTTGAACAGGCTCACCTCGCGCCAGGGCTGAGGCAGCATGGAGATGGAATAGAAGCTGCCGCCCAGGAAGGTCAGGGGGGTGAGGATCAGGGTGGGCACGATCTGCAGCCTCTCCCAACCCTCCGCCCAGACGCCGATCACGAAGCCGAACAGGCTGAAGGTCACCGCCGTGAGCACCATGAATCCGGCCATCATCAGCGGGTGGGCGAGGGGATAGGCGACGAACAGCCGCGCCGTGAGCAGGATGATGGCGCCCAGCAGGACCGACTTGGTCGCCGCCGCGCCCACATAGCCCGCCGTCGCCTCCCACCAGGCCACCGGCGCCGAGAGCAGCTCATAGATCGTGCCGGACCATTTGGGCATGTGAATGCCGAAGGAGGCGTTGCCGACGCTCTCGGTGAGGATCGAGAGCATGGTCAGACCCGGCACGATGAAGGCGGCGTAGCTGACCCCGTCGATGGCGGTCATGCGTGATCCGATCGCCGAGCCGAAGACGACGAAATAGAGGGTGGTGGAGATGACCGGCGCCAGAAGGCTCTGGGTCAGGGTCCTGAACCAGCGCGACATCTCGAATCGATAGATCGCCAGGGCGCCTCCGGGGTTCATCGCGGCGCCCCTACCAGGCCCACGAAGATGTCTTCCAGAGAAGTCTCCCGGGTCTCCAGATCGCGCACCTCGAGCCCGCTGTCCGACAGGCGCCGGATCAGGGCGCTGACCGAGGCCCCCTCGCCGCGGGAATCGAAGGCGTAGACAAGGCGCCGGCCCTCGCCGGTAAGCTCCAGCGGCAGGTCCGCGAGGTCCTGCGGCAGAGCGGCCACGGGCGCAGCCAGTTCGAGGCTGATTTCGCGCTGACCCATGCGCCGCATCAGCGCCGCCTTGTCGTCCACCAGGATCAGCCGACCGCGAGCGATGACGCCGACCCGGTCGGCCAGATCCTCCGCCTCCTCGATATAGTGGGTCGTGAGCACGATGGTGACGCCCGACTGGCGAAGGCGCCGCACCAGAGCCCACATCTCACGCCTCAGCTCCACGTCGACACCGGCGCTGGGCTCATCGAGGAACAACAGCCGCGGCTCGTGCGCCAGGGCCTTGGCGATCATCACCCGCCGCTTCATGCCTCCGGACAGGGCCATGATCGGACTGTCCCTCTTCTCCCAAAGGGCGAGATCTTCGAGGAGGCGGCGCAGATAGGCGTCGTCGCGCGGCTTGCCGAACAGGGCGCGGCTGAAACGCACCGTGGCCCAGACGCTCTCGAAGGCGTCGGTGGAGAGTTCCTGAGGCGCCAGGCCGATCAGGCTGCGGGTCTGGCGGTAGGCGCGCACATGATCGAATCCGGCGACGCTCACCGTCCCGGCGGACGGTCGCACCAGCCCGCAGATCAGACCGATAAGTGTGGTCTTACCGGCGCCGTTGGGACCGAGCAGAGCGAAGATCTCGCCCGCCCGGATATCGAGATCCGTCGGCTCCAGGGCCTGGAAGCCCCCGGCATAGGTCTTGGTGAGGCCGCGGATCGAAAGGATCGGGGCGGCAGGCGTGGCGTCGCTCAAGCGGTCCCGGCCTCCTTCTGGGCCCTGGCGATCAGGTCATCGTCGATCTGGCGCGCCCGTACGGCCGCCGGACGGGCATTGATCCGCCCCACATAGGCTTCGAACACCGGCCGCGCCGGGATCGACCCGAACTGAATCGCCCAGCCCAGCTCCGAACCCAGATAGAGATCGGCGGCGGAGAACCGGTCTCCCGCCAGGTAGTCGGCCGCCCCAAGCGCCTGTTCCAGCGTCGCCAGAAGCCGCTCGAAACTGCCAAAGCCGGCCATGACCTCCTGGCGGCCCTCCACAGCGACGCCCAGCGCCTTGACGAGGACGGCCGTCTCGATCGGCCCGGCGGCGAAGAACAGCCAGCGCAGATAGGATGCCCGGGCCGGGTCTCCCACGGCCGGCGCCAGACCGGCGGCCGGGAAGGCGTCAGCCAGGTAGGCGCAGATCGCCGCCGTCTCCGTGATCGCAACGCCCTTGTGGGTCAGGGCCGGGACCTTTCCCATGGGATTGACCGCGAGCAGGCCCGGCGGCTTGGGAGCCGCAAAGTCCACAAGCTCGGTGTGGTAGGGCGCCCCCACCTCCTCCAGCATCCAGCGCACGATCCGTCCGCGCGACATGGGGCTGGTATAGAACACGATGTCTTCGCTCATGGCGTTGCCTCCTTAGCCGCGATCCGCGACGGCTTGAAGTAGCCTGAGAGTTTGAAGCGAACAAAGCAAGAACATTTTGCGGCCTTGAAGCCAGATTTCCCGGACCCGCCCCTGGCCATCGTCGGCGTCGCGGTTCACAGTGCGTTCAAACGTGCGTTTGATGCCTGACGGAACATGCGATGTCTGATCCTGGCGGCGCGGAGGCGCTGAGCCCGCCCGATCCCGTGTCGATCGACCTCGCCGCCATGCCGCGCGTGCTGCGCCGGATCGTGGCCAAGGCGCTCACCCTGGCCCCGTGGCGCGTGACCCTGGCCTTCGCCGCCTCGCTGTTCGCCGCCCTGGCGAGCCTCAGCCTGCCCCGACTGCTGGGCCACGCCGTGCAGGAGGTGCAGCATCAGGGCGCGCTGCACGCCCGCCACGACCTTCTCGTCACCGCCCTCCTGGCCCTGGTCGCCACCACTCTGCGCGGCGCCTTCACGGCCACGGCCAATTACCAGGCCGAATGGGTCAGCCAGAAGGTCGCCTATGTCTATCGTCTGGAGTTCTTCCGCCAGCTCCAGCGCCTGCCCTTCGGCTTTCACGACTCTGTTCACTCGGGCGATCTGATCACCCGGGGCATGCTGGACATGGAAGGGGCCCGGGCCTTCATCCAGGGCGGTATGATGACCTGCCTCACCGTGGTCCTGCTGCTCGTGGTGGCGGCGGCCCAGATGGCGGCGGCGGATCCGACCATGGCCCTGATCGGCCTGGCCTTCACCCCCATTGCCGGGGTGGTGCTGGCGCGCATGGGCTTCATGCTGCGCGTGACCTGGCTGCAGGTGCAGCGGCTGATGAGCCGTCTGACCCTGACCATGGAGGAGAACCTTCAGGGCATCCGGGTGGTCCGCGCCTTCGCCGCCAAGGACTTCGAAATGGCCAAGTTCGACGAGGCCGCCGACGCCGCCCTGGCCTTTTCCTACAAGCGGATCGTGCTGCGCTTTCGCGCCGTGACCACGATGCAGCTCAGCTTCTACGCCTCCATGGGGGGGCTGCTCTTCTATGGCGGGCACAAGGTCGCGGCCGGAGAGATGACGGCGGGGCGGCTGACCGAGTTCCTGACCTATATGACCCTGCTCCAGGCGCCGATCCGGCAGATCGCCATGATCTTCGCCAGCGCCGCGCGGGCCACCAGTTCGGGCGGCCGGCTGTTCGAGATCCTCGACCTTGAGCCGGCTATCGCCGATCGCCCTGGCGCCGCGCCGCTCGCGCCCACCGATGGGACCCTGCGCTTCGAGCATGTGGACTTCGCCTACAGCCCGGGCGGTCCTCTGGCCCTCAAGGATATCAATTTCGAGGTGAGGGCCGGCCAGACCCTGGGCATTGTCGGCCCGCCGGGCTCTGGCAAGTCGACGCTCGCCAACCTGATCCCGCGCTTCTACGACGTGACTGCAGGACGGGTGACGATCGATGGTCAGGATATTCGCCAGGTCACGCTGGACTCGCTTCGGGCCCATGTCGGTCTGGTCCAGCAGGAGGCCTTCCTGTTCGACGCCACGGTGACCAACAATGTCGCCTATGCCGATCCCTGGGCGGAGGAGCCGCGCATCGTCGGGGCGGCGCGCACGGCGCAGATCCATGACTATGTCGCCTCCCTGCCCGGCGCCTATGAGACCCGGGTGGGAGAGCGCGGCGTGGCCCTTTCGGGGGGGCAGCGGCAGAGGATGAGCATCGCCCGCGGCGTGGTCCCAGGGCCCGGAGTGATGATCTTCGATGACTCCACCGCCGCCATCGACGCGGTGACGGAAAAGAAGGTGCGCGACGCCCTGGCCGAGGCGACCCGGTCCAAGGCGACGATCATCATCGCCCATCGCCTCTCCTCCCTGCTCCACGCCGACGAGATCCTGGTTCTGGAGGAGGGCCGCATCGTCGAGCGCGGAACCCACGCCCAGCTTCTGGCCCTTGGCGGC
>JAKBBV010000103.1 GCA_021808285.1 Pseudomonadota bacterium
TCCGAAAGCTCGCCCTCAACGTCCTACAGAGCGCCCGTAAGGACATCTCCATAAGGCGAAAACGAAAACGCTCCGGATGGTCCGATGACTTCGCACGTTCCATCCTCGGTCAAATGCGATAGCCGTGATTCCGTGGCGACGCCCCGTTGCGCCCGCGAGGGCGAGAGGCTATCTGACCGCCTTCCGGCGCGACACCCGACATGAGGGGCACCGCTTGGGGAATGGTGTAATGGTAACACAGCGGTTTTTGGTACCGTCATTCTAGGTTCGAGTCCTAGTTCCCCAGCCACGCCGCCGCGCCAAGAGGGCGAAGAGCCTCACTCCAAGCCGTCGACGTCAATCCAGGCTGCCGACGATGGACCGCCTCTGGGAAAGCTCGATCCAGTTCCCGTCCGGATCCCGCACCATGGAGATGCGCGCGGTGTCGCCGAGCGTGGTCGGCGTCATGGCTTCGCGCCCGCCCGCAGCCAGAACGGCGGCGTGGATGGCGTCGACCCTGAACACCTGGAACGTGATGTAGCGCCAGCCAAACCCTTCGAAGGCGGCGTCGTCCGGGGCATCGGCGCTCTGTTCTAGCCACACGCGCGAGGCGCCGGCGGCGAAGACGACCTCGCCAGACGGCGTCGGTGGGCATTCCTCCAGACCCAGGACCCGGCTGTAGAACTCCCGGTGACGCGCCAGATCGCGGACCTTCAGCCGCACGGCGATCTGCTCCACGCTGTCCCGGCCCTGAGGCCATAGACAGAGGCGGTTTCCGTCCGGGTCGGTGAGCGCCCGCGGCTGGTCCAGGCCGGGACGGGCGATCAGCAGCTCGCTATAGCCAGAAGGCGGCGTCTGGGGCGGCGGCGCGTCGCGAAGATTGATCTTCACGATCGACCCGCCGGCTCTGTGCCGGTGCTGGATCAAGCCCCGGCGAATCGGGAGGGGCCCCTCGTACTCAAGCCCCGCCTCGCCCTGCCAGAAGGCCAGCATGGCCCCGCCTCTCGCGGTCGTCAGGCCAATGTCGATGAAGGGTTTAGCGAGATCCAAGGCGTGCATTCCTTCGTACTGATGGGCGCAGGCCTCATGGCCTCAGTCGCGCCTCCACACGGCGATCCGGGACCAACCAGAGCGCGGCCACCCCTGCATAGGCGAGATCGGCCAGCCAGGGCTGGATGAAAGCCAAGCCGATCCCAAGCAGATAGAGAAGAGGGGAAATCTGACCCTTCACATCGGGGCCAATGGCGGTGGCGAGAGCGGACCGCCCACCCTGAGAGCGGATGATGGCTCTCTGCATCACCCACCAGGCCAGGGCCGACGCCAGCAGGCTCACCCCATAGAGCGCCGTGGGAACGGGGGCGGCGGGATGCTCGCCCATCCAGGCCGTGGCGAAGGGAATCAACGACAGCCAGAAGAGGAGGTTCAGATTGGCCCAGAGGACCGCCCCGTCCACCGTCTCCACGAGGTGATAGAAATGGTGATGATTGGTCCAGTAGATGCCCACATAGATGAAGCTCAGCGCATAGATGCCCAGGGACGGGGCAAGAGCCCAAAGGGCGGCAGGGGCGACATCGTGGGGCGGCCGGACCTCCAGCACCATGATGGTGATGATCACGGCGATCACGCCGTCGCTGAAGGCCGTGAGGCGGTCTTTCTGCATCGGCTGACGTTTTCAGCTTGGCGTCCCGCGATCAAGGGGCGCGGCGATTTCGGGTGCGGGACGGTGTCGGGCGCGCCGGACGGTGTGCGCCCGCCGTGGCGGCGGCGTTCCGCCAAAGGGCCGCACGACCGCTGAGAACTCCGCGCTTGCGCGCGCGAGCGAAATTGCCTCCTCCTTGGCTGCGGCCTTGGAGGTTCGGTATGGCGCGCCCGTTCTATCGACGAATCCTGCTGGCGACGGATGAAACCCGCGAGAGCCTGGTCGCTCTGCGCGAGGGCGCCCTCATCGCTCTTCAGTCGCAGGCGGAAGTCTTTCTCCTGGTCGTGGCGACACGCGGCGCCGGAGCCAGCATGGCCGACGGCATCCATGCTCTGGAGCGACCTACACATGACCCCAAGCTGCTCGCCAACGGCCTGGAGCGACTGAAACGCCTCGGCTTGACCGCAAGCGGCGCCGCCGCCGCCGGAGAACCGGCGCTTCTGATCGGCGCCGCCGCGCGCAAGTTCAAGGCGGACCTCGTGGTCGTCGGCCATCGACGCCAGCATCTGCTTGAACGCTGGTGGTCAGGGGCGTCGGGCGCCTACATCATCGACCAGGTGGCGTGCAGCGTCCTGGTGGCGCGCGGCGGGATCAGCGACGCGGAATTCGAGGCTCTGCTGGACGAAACCGAGTCCCGACGGGAGTGACTGGAGCTCAGGCCGTGTTCGCCAGGTCCAGGTGCAGAAATCGGTTGAACGGGCTTTTGGCGTAGCCGCCAAACGCGGCGCCCGGGCGGAAGCCACGCCGGACGTAGAGGGCGACAGCCGCCTCGAAGGCGGGACCGACCCCCGTCTCAAGACTGAGCCTGCCGAGGCCCAGTTCCCGCGCCCTGTCGATGACGCATTCGAGGATCGCCGCCCCGACCCCTTCGCGCAGGTGGTCCGGATGGGTGCGCATGGACTTCACCTCTCCGCTCACGGCGTCGAGGCGGCGCAGGGCGCCTATGCCCAAGATGTCGTCGTCTCTCCAGGCGCTCCACACCGTCACCTCGGGCGCGGCGAGGCCGGCCAGATCCAGCGCGAAGACGTGGCCCTGGGGCGTGGCCTCCCGCATACCCTCAAGATGCTGTCGCAGCAGGGCGCGAGTCGCCGGATGAGTGAGGTCATCCTCCCGCACAATCATGGCTGCGCCCTTCATGATCGGTCCCCTGCGGCGACATCGAGACCTCGGCTCTTAGACCCCAAGGTCGCACGGGGCGAGCTCAGGGCCGGGGGAGACGGCGACATCGTCGGCAAACGTCCGTCAAACGGGCGCATCGCGCCTGGACTGCCCGCGCGGAAAGGCGATTGCCTGAACATCCCTCGGACTGGGAGCACAAAATGGGTAACGACATGGACTTCAGCGACAGGACGGTCCTCGTGGTCGGGGGATCGAGCGGCATTGGCAACGGGATCGCCCAGGCCTTCCGCGACCGGGGGGCAAGGGTTCAGGTCTGGGGCACACGCCCACGCGCCGTCGACTATGACCGGGAGGCCGGCTCGGATCTCACAGGCCTTGGCTACGACCAGGTCGACGTCG
>JAKBBV010000104.1 GCA_021808285.1 Pseudomonadota bacterium
CGACCATGCCGCGTCGTTCTGGCATTCTCATGGATGTCCATCCGGGGCTCCGGGCTGTGGGTTGTCGGCCTCGCAACCACAGCTTCTCAGCCCAGCCCCGGAGGGACAACCTCCATAGCAGCGACAACTAGCCATTTGGCAAAAGCCGCATGGCCAACGGTTGCAAGGCTCTCGTCTCCGCCTGCTCAGATGCCCCCCGGCCGAAGCCGGGGGGACTTTCCTGGTCTTACTGGACAGCTTCGTTCAGCTTGGCGACCAGGGCATCGCCGAAGGCCGAGGCCGACATCGGCTGTTGGCCGGTGATCAGCTCGCGGTCGACCACCACGTTGGAATGCCAGTTGGCGATGGTCTCGACGCGGGCGCCTGCTTCGGCGAGCGCGTTGACTGGGTAGTATTGGACGTTGCCACCCAGGCCGCTCGGGCCTTCCAGCGCCTGCTCCTCGCCGGTCGAGAAGACCGTCACGCGATAGCCGGCGTAGGGCCAGCCGGCCGCCAAGCCGTTCGCCTTGCCGTCGCCGGCGATCATCGAGGCGATGAAGGCGTCGGGGTCAGGCAGGGCGGAGAGCAGCACGATCGGGCCGTGGCAGACGATGCCGGTCGGACGGCCGGTGTCGTGGAAGCTGGTCAGGATCTTGCCGAGATTCTTGTCCTTCAAGAGGTCGACCATCGGGGCGTGGCCGCCCGGGATGAACAGGCCGACGTAGCCTTGCGTGCCTTCGGCGACGACCGAGGCCAGGGTCTTGGGGTGGTTCAGCGCGTCGAGGCCTTCGGCGAACTTCAGAGCGTCGGCGCGGGCCGCATCGTCGCCGCCGAAGAACATGGCGTTGTTGGAGTTCTTGTCCATCACTGGACGATCGCCTTTGGGGTTGGCGAGCACCGGATCGTAACCGGCCTCGACCAGCTTTCGATAGGGGACGACGAACTCGTTCAGATAGTAGCCGGTCGAGTAGACATTGCCGTCCTTCAGATCGAGCGCGTTGGCGCTGGACATCACGACGAGAACTTTACCTTTGGACATGGGAGTCACCTTTCCTTGGGCGTGCGCGATGGCGCCGCCGATCTTGCTGAAAAACATGGGCTTAGCTTTCGGGAAGGAGGTCGCCGCCGGTCAGGCGGCGCCTCAGTGCCCCGTCACGCGACGTGGTAGCGCGGGGCGGGTTTGGGGTTGCGGAACTTGGCGCCCATGGCGCGGCGCTCTTGTTCCCACTGGGTCCAGGCCTCGGCCTCGTGCAAAGCTGGGATGGTCACGAGCTCCCCGGCATCGAAGCCGGCCAGCGCCGCATCCACCAGGTCGTCCGCCCGCATGGTCGTGTCCGACGTCTTCTGCGGCGGATAGCCGGCCACGTCCCAGAACTCCGTCGCCGTGGCGGCGGGCAGCACGGTCTGGATCTGCACGCCCTTCTCGGCCAGGTCCTTCTGCAGCGAGTGGCCGAAGGCGAGGACATAGGACTTGGAGGCGCTGTACACGCCGTTCAGGTTCTCAACGGCGATCGCCACCGCCGAGGAAATGTTGATGATCGCGCCCTTGCCGCGGGCCACGAAGGCCGGGGCGGCGGCGTAGGTCAGGCGCGTCAGGGCGGTGATGTTCACGTCGATCATCGCCTCCATCTTGTCGACGTCGGCCTGCAGGATCGACGCGACCGATCCGACGCCGGCGTTGTTGACCAGCATGGTGATGCGCGGGTCTTCGCGGAGCACCTTTTCAACCCTGGCCCTGCCGGCGTGGTCGCCGAGATCGGCGGCGAGCGGGGTGACGTTCACCCCGGTCGAGGCGCTGAGGTGCTCGGCAGCGGCCTTCAGCTTCTCTTCGTTGCGGGCGACCAGGATCAGGTCGTAACCGCGCTTGGCCAGGCGGTCGGCGTAGATCGCGCCGATTCCGGCAGATGCCCCAGTGACGAGGGCGACACCCTTGGGAGAGTGACTGCTCATTGTATTTCTCCGTCTCACGGCCCGTGATTGAGCCCGTAGACAGAAGATAGGCTTGTCGCGCATAGGCTCAAATGTCATATACGCGGAGATTTAGGACGCCGGACGGACGCCATGCGCGATATCGCCTTCCTCGTTTACCCCGGCTATTCGCTGATGGCCTTGGCCATCGTGGCGGGCTTTGAAACCGCCAACGACATGGTCGACCCGGCCCCCTACAACCTCCACTATGTGTCTGAGAACGGCGGCCGGATTAAAACCTCGGCCGGCCTGACGCTCGAGACCGAGAAGTTCACGCAAAAGCCGTTCGACACTCTGGTGGTCGGCGGCGGGGTCATCCAGCCGTCCACGCCCGGGGTCATCGCCTTCTTGCGCGAGGCGCCTAAGCGGCACAGGCGGATCGCGGCGGTCTGCACCGGCGCCTTCGTTTTGGCGGAGGCGGGTCTTCTGGATGGGCGGCGGGCCACTACCCACTGGATGCACGCCCGCGAGATGCAGAAAACCTACCCGAAGGCGCAGCTGGACGAGGACCGTATTTTCATCAACGACGGGCCGATCTGGACCTCGGCCGGCATGACGGCTGGCGTGGACCTTGGCCTGGCGCTGATCGAGAACGACCTCGGGCGTGACGTGGCCAAGGCCATCGCCCGCAAGCTCGTCGTCTATCACCGCCGCGGCGGCGGGCAGTCACAATTCTCCACCCTGCTCGAACTGACGCCGAAATCGGACCGCATCCAGGCGGCGCTGACCTACGCGCGCGACAACCTCCATAAGCCGCTTACGGTCCCCGACCTGGCCGAAGCGGCGAACCTCAGCCCGCGCCAGTTCAGCCGGGCCTTCCATGCGGAAACTGGTCAGTCCCCCGCCAAGGCGATCGAGAACCTCAGGGTCGAGGGCGCGCGCACGCTCATGGAGCAGAGCCGCCATCCGATCGATGTGGTGGCGCGCCAGACCGGATTCAGCGATCGCGACCACATGCGCCGGGCCTTTCTGCGCGCCTATGGCCAACCGCCGCAGGTGCTTCGGCGCAATGCACGGCTTGGATCAATCGACATACTGGATGACATCGATGATGCGTCGAGCGCGGTGCAGCTGAGCTGAAGATCTAGGCCCGCCATCTCAGGGCGTCGATGAGCTGCCGCGCCGCGGGCGAGACATGTCGGCCAGGACAGAAGAGCTGCGATCTCGCCCTAGGTGTTTAGTCCCGTGCTTTGATGGATTGG
>JAKBBV010000054.1 GCA_021808285.1 Pseudomonadota bacterium
CAAGCGAGCCGGAGCGAGTGGCGGAGGCCGTGAGCCTGATGGGCCTCAGCCACGTGGTCATCACCTCAGTTGACCGCGACGACCTCGACGACGGCGGCGCTGAACATTTCGCCAGAACCGTGGAAGCGGTTCGGGCGAGGAGCGCCGCGACGATCGAAATTTTGACGCCCGATTTTCTACGTAAGCCACAGGCTGCGCTTGATCGCGTGATCGATTCGGCGCCGGACGTCTTCAACCACAATCTTGAAACGGTTCCTCGGCTCTATCTCAGCATCCGGCCCGGGGCGCGGTACTACCATTCTCTTCGCCTTCTCGAACGGGTGAAGGCGCGGGCTCCCGCCATGTTCACCAAGTCTGGCTTGATGCTCGGCTTGGGGGAAACCAAAGCTGAAGTCATGCAGGTCATGGACGACATGCGCTCCGCCGGGGTCGATTTCCTTACCCTCGGACAGTATCTGCAGCCAACGCTCCGGCATGCCGCCATTGACCGCTTCTGGTCCCCCGAGGAGTTTGACGCCCTGGCCGTGATCGCCCGCGCCAAAGGCTTCGACCTGGTTTCCGCCAGCCCGCTGACGCGATCCTCGCACCATGCGGGAGAAGACTTCGCAAGACTGAGGGCGGCTCGGCGCGGTGTGGCGGCGGAAGGCACCGATTGCGCTACCGCCTGACGAAACGCCTGCCGTACCGTCCCGACCAGATGTTCGATCTGGTGGGCGGAGTCGAAGACTATCCGCGTTTTGTGCCTTGGGTGACTGACATGCGCATCCTCGACCGCCGGGAGGTCCCTGCGGGCGAGAGCCTGGACGCCCGGGCGGAGGTGAAGTTCGCCATTGTGCGCGAAGCCTTTACGACCCGAGTCCTTCGGGACCGCGCGAGGCTTGAGGTGCGCGCAGATTTGCTGTCCGGACCGTTTCGTAAGCTTGAAACGGTCTGGCGGTTCACGCCCGACGGAGACGGGACGCAGGTGGCATTTTCCATCGACTTCGAGTTCGGTTCGCGCCTGCTACAGGCGCTGCTGGCCGCGAATTTTGAACGCGCGGTCAACCGTCTCGTGGGCTGTTTCGAGACCCGGGCTGCGGCGCTTTACGGGTAGTTCAGGCGACACGAAGATAGGAGAGGCCGCGCGCCAGCCAACATCCCACGCGCACCTGCGGCGCTGGGCCTGCGTCGGCGCCGTCGAAGGCCAGTGTCCAGTCGCCGGGAGGGGTGTGATCGAGTGCACGCGGGCATGGCAGAGCCCAGACGCCACGCCCCACCGGCGCGAGCAGTTCAAAACGGCCTTGACCGAGAAAGCCGGAGAATGCGCCGTAGAGGGCGCCGCCCGCATCCACGACCGTCAACTGAGCCTGAAGTTCGTCACATTCAAACACCCCCGTATAGGTCTCTGAAGGACCATCGGACTCGGGCAGGGCCAGGAGGCGGCTCGCAAGGTTCTCCTTAGGTCGGATCATGAGCAGGCCGTTCGGCGTCATTCGGATGGCGCTCTCGCCGTCGGTAAGGCCGTCGGCCAGATCGCCTCGGTAGACCTCCGGGGAATGACCAAATTTCAGCCGCAGCGTCCCCTCCATATCCCGAGCAAAACGCGCCGAAAGGCCGGTTTCCGGCTCCATCCAGGCCCCGTGGAAGCTATCCGGAGCCGGAGGCGATGGCGGCGAGCGCTCATCGAGAGCGGCGGCGAAGATCTCGTTGGCGGCGGCGGCGGCGTCCGAGAGATGGTTGAACATCACGATGACCGAAAGACGCGAGGAAGCGCAGTGCAATCGGTGGCTCCGCCAGCCGCGCAACGCGCCGCCGTGTCCGGTGACGTCACGGCCCAGGCGGGTCGAACGTGCGAGGCCAAAGCCATAGCCTGCCGCGGCGCCATCGTTGAATGTCACAGGGGCGGTGAGCCGGGCATAGAGCGATTTGGGATCGTCACGTTCTGAATCGATGCGCTTTTCCCAGGCGATCAGATCATCCAGCGAGGCGCCGATGCCCGCGTCACCGGTCCATACGATCGCGTTCCTGGCCGGGCGAAAGCCGCTGGCGACGTCGCCCTCGTAACCCTCGGTGGCGTCCGGCATGGCGCGGGTGTCCGCCGCGAGAAACGCCGTCTCCATGCCGCTGGGTTCAAAAACGTATCGCTGCAGAAGGGCGGGGAAGCTGTCATCGCGTAGGTCGCTTACGGCATCGCCGATGAGCCGGAAGTTCTGATTGCAATACGAATAGCGCGAACCCGGGGCAAACTGCCGGGTGCGATTTCGCGCGATGACCTCGCGCGCCTGGCTCTCGGCGAACGGCAGCTCGGCGGGCGCGCCGTGAAGCATGGCCAGGGCCCAATAGTCACGTAGTCCCGACTGATTGTGAGCGAGGTCCCGGGCCCGCGGCGGCGGGCCTTCAAGGTGAGGTAGGCGTGCGTGGATTGGGCCGTCCAATCGGCTGAGGTCATCCACGGCCTCAACCGCCAGGGCGCAAGTGAACTGTTTCGAAATCGAGCAGATCCGGAACAGGCTTTTGGGCGTGAACGGGATGCGGAGCTCGGCGTTAGCGAAGCCCCAGGATCTACGCGCGACTACCTGCCCCCGATGAACCACGGCCGCGGCTCCGCCGGGGCCTATGAAACGCTGGGCGAGGGCGCTGATCGCCGCGTCCACGCGGCGGGCCATGGACCCGGCGGTCACCTCAGGCGGTCCCTGAGCATTTCCAGGGCGGTCTGAACGGAGGCCATCTGGATGTCCCACCGGGTATCGAGCTCGAACAGCTCCTGCCGATGATGCACAGATTGGTTGGATCTCGCCGTCGCCAAATGCACCGTACCCACCGGCTTCATGGGGCTGCCGCCCCCGGGGCCGGCGACTCCGGTGATGGCCACGGCGACATGGGCATGGGAATGCTCGAGTGCGCCCTCCGCCATCATCCGCGCCACAGGCTCCGAAACCGCGCCCAGGTCAGCGATCAGGTCGCCTGATATTCCGAGCAGTTCCGCCTTGGCCCGGTTGGTATAGGCGACGAAGCCGCGCTCGAAAACATCCGAGGCCCCGGGGATGGCGCAGATGGCCGCCGCCACTAGGCCTCCGGTACAGCTTTCCGCCGTCACCAGGCGAAGAGACCGATTGCGCGCGTCATCGATGACGAGACGCGCCAGCGTATCGATTTCCAGTGAGAACATGGCCGAGATCCAAGACGTCGCAGGCGACAGGAGTCGCTGAGAGCATCATTTGCGTCGTCGGCAATCAAGGCCCAGCCTTAGCCAAGAGGGGGTTCAGGCGGGGGTCTCAACCGAAACGATCGCCTGCGCGGCTAAGCCCTCGCCCCGGCCAGTGAAGCCCATGGCCTCGGTCGTCGTCGCCTTGACGCTCACGGCGCCCAGAGGCAGCCCGAGCAAGACGGCCAGACGCTCTCGCATGGCCTCCCGATGTGGCTTGATCTTGGGCTGTTCGCAGATCAGCGTCAGATCGACATTGAGCAGCCTCCCGCCGCGCGAGGTCACCAATTGGACGGCGTGCTTCAGGAACACAGCCGAATCTACACCCTTCCACCGAGGATCCGAGGGCGGAAAGTGGTCGCCGATGTCCCCTTCCGCGATAGCCCCCAGAATAGCGTCCGTCAGGGCGTGGAGGCCGGCGTCGGCGTCAGAGTGTCCGATCAGTTTCTGATCATGCGGGATATGCAGGCCGCACAGCCAGACCCCATCACCCGGTCCAAACCGATGGGCGTCAAACCCCAGCCCTGTTCTGGTCAGTCTCGCGCCGCCAGCCAGGGCTTCGACCATTTCGAAATCCTCCGGATAGGTGAGTTTCAAAAGTTTCGGGTCGCCAGGGGTCAGCACGATATGGCCACCGGCGCGCTCGACCACGCTCGCCTCGTCGGTCGGGACTTCATCCGCGGGCCAGGCTGCATAGGCGGCCTCGATGACGCGGCGACGAAAGGCCTGAGGGGTCTGGGCGCGCCACAATCCCGCGCGCGAGATCGTCGCCACGTCCCCTCCCGGCGAGTCGATCCTTTTGAGGGTATCGGCGATGGGGAGGGCGGGAACGGCCCCGTCGGCCTCACTCGAGGCCACGAGGAGCTCAGAGATCACGCGGGAAGACAACAGCGGGCGCGCCGCGTCGTGGATCAGAACGATCGCGTCCGGGTCACATTTTAGGGCGGCCAAACCCTGCAACACAGAGTCGCGTCGCTCGGAGCCTCCCGCCACCGCTCGCCAGCCCGACAGACCCGCCAGGGCCATCTCAGCAAGGCGCTCATCACCGGCGGGAATGACCAGGATGATGTCGTCGGCGCCGGCCCACAGACACGCCTCGACTGACCAGCGCGCCACGGCCTTTCCGGCCAGGGAGCGCCATTGTTTCGCGCCGCCGGCTCTTCGACCCGATCCGCCCGCCACGATCACCGCTGAAAACCTCATAGGCGCTCTTTAGGACTTGCCGTCACCGTCATCCAGGGTTTACCCGAAGCGCCGTAATGCCTAATCATTGGGCGCCATGGTTGGGCAGAAAATGAGCATATCTAGGGGTGACGCGCTGATCGCCCGATTCGGAGGGGTCTGGCTCGCGCCTATGACCGGGGTCTCAGACCTTCCCTTTCGCGCCTGCGCACAGCGCCTGGGCGCCCGGTACACGGCCACCGAAATGGTCGCGAGTGAGGCTCTGGCTGCGGGACGCCCTGACGCCGTCAGGCGGGCCGCGCTTGGTGGCGGCGAGGCGCCCCTGATCGTCCAGCTCGTCGGCGCCGAGGCGCGCTGGGTGGCTTCCGCCGCTCAACTCGTGGAGCAAGCCGGCGCCGAGCTGATTGACCTCAATTTCGGCTGCCCAGCCAAATCGGTCACTGGGCGGGCCTGTGGGTCCGCCTTGATGCGCGATCCCCATGGCGCTCTCGACATTGTCCGTAGGGTCATCGACTCCGTCGCTGCGCCGGTCAGCGTCAAAATGCGTTTGGGCTGGGATGAGAGGAGCCTCAACGCCGGTGAGCTCGCCGCGCGGTTTGAGGAGGCAGGGGTCGCCGCGATCACTGTCCATGGCCGCACCCGTCAGCAATTCTACAAGGGCCGCGCAGACTGGCGCGCGGTAGGCGAGGTTCGTAGGGCCATTTCCATCCCGCTGATCGTCAACGGCGACATTGTTGATACGCGCTCAGCACAAGCGGCCCGCGAACAGTCGGGAGCGGCCGCGGTCATGATCGGTCGCGGCGCGATCGGCCGGCCTTGGCTGGTCGCGCAGCTTGAGGCGGCATCTGAGGGCAAACCGTTCGCCCCGCCGACAGGAGAGGCCCGGGTGGAGGTCGTCATGACTCATCTGCGGGACAGCCTCGTCTTCTATGGCTTTCCGCTCGGTCTGATGATGTTTCGCAAACACCTCGCCGCCTATGTCGAGGCTGCCTCGTTGGATGAGGCTGTTGACCGCAAGGCGGCGCGGGCCAGGCTCTGCCGGATGACGGATGTCCGGGAGATAGAGGGGGCGCTCAGAGATCTTTGGTGTTTGGGCGCTGTGCGGAGCCTCGCGGCATGAGCGTGGCGGCGGAAGCGGCCGAAAGCGCGTTGGCGCGGTTGCGGGGCGTCGCCTTCGATCTGTGGCCAGAGGCGGCGGTCATTCTGGATCGGGCCGGGAGGGTGCTGATAGCCAATGAGGCCGCTCAAGACCTGTTCGGTCGCCGCGCGGCGCGACTCACCCCGGGGACACGGCTCGACGAGGAGGGCCCCGATTCGCCGTTGTCACGCCTCTTGGAGCGCGCGGCGAGAGATCGGTGTGCAATGCGGGAAAGGGACTTGGAATTGACCCCGTTTTCGTACGGACGGCTTGTGGCCGACGTCGCGGTGACGCCGCTGGTGGACGATCAGTTGCTGCTATCGCTGCATGTCCGCCCCGCACCAGCCGGAGTCGAGCGGAGTGTGGACCCTGCTAGCCTGCACTCGGTCATGGGACTCGGTCAGATGCTCGCGCACGAGGTGAAGAACCCGTTGGCGGGCATTCGAGGCGCCGCCCAGCTGCTGAAGTCCGGCGCCAGCGCGCAGGATGTGCCTCTGGCCCAACTGATCGTTGATGAGACAGATCGCATCGCCAGGCTCCTGGATCGAATGGAGGCCTTGGCCAACGATGAGGAACCGGCGCGCTCAG
This sequence comes from Pseudomonadota bacterium, assembly GCA_021808285.1. GTDB lineage: Bacteria > Pseudomonadota > Alphaproteobacteria > Caulobacterales > Caulobacteraceae > Acaudatibacter. The sequence continues at coordinate 6,093 of JAKBBV010000054.1, forward strand.
AGGTCAATATTCATCAGGTGCTCGACCGGGTCCGTGCTCTGGCGGCAAATGGCGTCGCGGATGGACTGCATATTCGGGAGCGCTTCGATCCCTCCTTGCCTCCGGCGCTGGGAGAGGAGGACCAACTCATCCAGATCTTCCTCAACCTGGTCAAGAACGCCGCCGAGGCGGCCCATGCCCGCGGAGATGGGCGGGGCGAGATCATGCTCTCGACAGGCTATCGGCACGGCGTGCGGATCATGGGCCCCAGCGGACGCGGCGCACCCCTCGAGGTGAAGGTGATGGATAACGGGCCGGGCGTGCCGCCACGCCTCAAGGATCACCTTTTCGAGCCTTTCGTCACGACCAAGACAGCTGGAGCCGGGCTCGGGCTTGCGCTTACCGCCAAACTCGTCTCCGCCCACGGCGGTCTGATCGATTTCACCTCGGAGCCGGGACGAACCGTGTTTCGCGTTCTGCTTCCTGCCGCCTCCTAGAGACAAGGAGCCGCCATGCCCGCACATTCGCGCAAGATTCTGGTCGCTGATGACGACGCCTCGATCCGGCTTGTTCTCTCTCAGGCCTTCGCCCGTCTGGGTTATGACGTCAGGGCCACAGGAAATGCCGCCACCCTCTTGAAATGGGTGATGGAGGGCGATGGGGATCTGGTCATCACGGACGTCGTCATGCCTGACGGGAATGTCTTCGATGTCCTGCCAAAAATCCGCAAGGAGAGACCGCGCCTGCCGGTGATCGTAATGAGCGCTCAGAACACCGTCCTGACGGCGATCGCGGCGGCCGAAGGCGGCGTTTTTGAGTATATCCCCAAACCCTTTGATCTCGACGACATGTCCGAGCTCGCACGCCGGGCGCTGGAGTCGCCCACGGACAAGGAAGCGGCCAAGGCGCAGGCGAGGGCGGTGCGCGATGAACGCCTTCCGCTCATAGGTCGCTCCGCGCCCATGCAGGAGGTCTATCGCTCGGTGGCTCGCTTGGTGGCGGCGGACCTGACCGTCCTGATTCTGGGCGAGTCCGGTGTCGGCAAGGAGCTGGTGGCCCGGGCCCTTCATGATCTTGGCCGCAGGCGTGATGGGCGCTTCGTGGCGATCAGTCTTGCCGCCATTCCTCGTGAGCGAGTGGATGCCGAGCTATTTGGTCGCGGGGAGGGCGACCAGGGGCGCCTTGCGGAGGCTGATGGTGGGACCCTGTTCCTGGATGAGGTCGGGGATATGCCGCTGGATGCCCAGACCCGCCTTCTTCGGGTTTTCGACGGCGCCGATCCAGGAATTAACCCCAAGACCGGGCGCAAACCGAATGTGCGGGTTATCGCCGCGACGAACCGCGACCTGAGGGCGTTGACCGCGCAGGGCCTGTTCCGCGAGGACCTGTTTTTCCGTTTGAACGTCGCCTCGATCCGCGTCCCTCCGCTCAGGGAGCGGCCCGACGACATTCCGGAGCTCGCCCGGGCTTTCTTGCTGCGCGCTAGCCGCGAGGGGCTTCCCGCCAAGACGATCGATCAGGCCGCCCTGGATCGACTCAAGAAGCACGATTGGCCCGGTAATGTGCGCGAATTGGAAAATCTGATCCGGCGGATCTGTGCGCTCTATGGCGAGGAGATGATCACCGCGCGGATCGTCGAGCGGGAATTGGCTGAGCAGTCGCCCGCGCAGACGGTCGAGGAGGCCGTGTCCCTCTCGGACCTCGTGGAGCGGAATCTCGCCGCCTATTTCGCCACCCAGCCGGGCGGAGTGCCTCCAGTGGGGCTCTACGAAAGAGTGCTTGCAGACATTGAGCGACCTTTATTTCAGCTCACCCTCGCCGCGACCAAAGGCAACCAAATGAAGGCGGCGGAGATTCTTGGGCTTAACCGCAACACCCTTCGCAAGCGCCTTCACGATCTGGGCATCGAGCCCAGAGCCCGGGCCTGAAGTTGCGACCGCGGCGACGGCGCCGCACTGTTGTATTTCAAGCACATCGCCTTAGAGTCCCCTCATGGCCGTCGCCTCCAACTTGCGCGCGAGGAGCGTTGAGACTCTGCGTCGCGGCGTGACGGATGGCCGCTATCTCATGGGCGGATGCCTCGGACTGGCCTCGGCCACGACCATGGCGGCGGTGCTCCTCGGCTCCTCCCCAGATCTCAGCGGCCCGCTTGGCCCGGCGAGTCCGGCGGTGCTCGGACTCTTGGGCGTGGCGTTCATTCTTATCGTTGTCCTGGCGCTTCTGCTTTTCTGGCGTCTCTGGCGTCTGGTGACGGCTCGTGCGACCGACGCGGGAGCTCGGCTGCATCTTCGCTTTGTGACTCAATTCGCCGTCGCGGCCGTGGTTCCGGCGGTCATCGTCGCGTTGTTCTTTGGAGTTCTGGTCACACGCGGGGTGGAAAGCTGGTTCAGCGCACGGGTCCAGACCGTGGTCGAGAACTCCGCCACCGTGGCGCGCTCCTACATTCAGGAGCAGCAGGACTATATCAGCCGTCATATGAACGTCATGGCTCAGACGCTTGATCAGGCCGCGCCTAGCCTGGCGGATTCGCCCATCGCCTACGGTCGTTTTCTCCGGGACCTGACGGCGGAAGGGGGCTTCTCGGCCGCCTATGTCATCGATGGCGACGGCCGCCTTCTGGCGAGGGCGGACGCGCCAGACGTCTCGGCGCCGTTTCTTGCCCCACCGCCGTCGAGTTTTCTGGCCGCCAATCAGGGAGATGTCTCGGCGGCGCCCTTCGAATCCACTGACCTCATTCGTGCGCTCTATCGATTGAGGTCCTACCCGGACGCCTACCTCTATGTGGTCCGACCGCTCGACCACGGGATCTTTCGTCACCTCCGCGAGACCGAGGGGTCGTTGATCGACTACCGACTCGCCAAACATCGCCGTGTGCTGATTCAGGCCGCTTTTGGATTTGCCTATCTCGAGACTGTGTTGATCGTGCTGCTTGGAGCGGTCTGGCTCGGCATGAATACGGCCGAAGGTATCGCCGCTCCCATCGGGCGGCTCATCGTCGCCGCCGGCCAGGTCGCAGCCGGAGACCTCTCGGCGAGGGTGGACGTCAGCGATGATCCAGGAGAGATCGCGGTGTTGTCGCGCGCATTCAATCGGATGACTGGCGACATCCGCAATCAGCAGGAGGCGCTGCGCGCCGCTCGGGAAGACGCAGAGTTGCGACGTTTGTTCACGGAGGCCGTGCTCCTCGGCGTGAGCGCCGGGGTGATTGGCCTGGATAGCCAGGGACGCATCTCAGCCCTGAACCGACAGGCTGAGCGTCTCCTGAAGCTGCCGGATGGCGCTGGGATCGGGGGAACCTTAGCCGAAGTGGCCCCGGCCCTGGCGCCTTTGGCGGCCCAGGTTCGAGAGGGCGAGGAATCCGAGTCTCATGTCGAGGTGCCAGGTGACGGGGATCCGGTTCGCTTGAGAGTCAGCGCACGACGCGGTGCTCAGGGTGTGGTTCTCACCTTTGATGACGTGACGGGTTTGATCAACGCCCAGCGAACAGCGGCCTGGCGCGACGTGGCCCGCCGGATCGCACATGAAATTAAAAATCCGCTGACGCCCATTCAGCTCTCTGCTGAGAGGCTCAGACGTAAATATCGCGGTGAGATCATTGGCGACGTCGAGGTGTTCGACCGTTGCATCGACACTATTATTCGGCAGGTCGGAGATATCGGTCGGATGGTGGATGAATTCTCGGCCTTTGCGCGCATGCCTCAACCACAGTTCAACCCCTGGGACATGACGGAGATCATCCGTCAAGCCGCTTTCGCCCAGCGTGTGGCTGACCCCGGCGTGGATGTCGATATCGTCGAACCGATGTCTGGGATCACCGTGATCTGCGATGGCCGTATTGTCGCCCAGGCGCTCGGCAACGTGCTTAAGAACGCGGGCGAGTCCATACGCGCCCGAATGAGGACCACGCCCGAGCCGGCAGGCAAGATCCAGATCACCCTGACCTCTAGCGCCGAACGGATCGACATCGAGGTGGAGGACAACGGGGTCGGCTTCCCACGTACGGCTCGGGAGCGGCTTACCGAGCCCTATGTAACTACCCGGGAGAAGGGCGCGGGCCTCGGTCTCGCCATCGTCAAGAGGATACTGGAGGAGCACGGCGGGAGGTTGGTGCTGAGCGACGCGAGGTCGGGTGTCGGCGCGCGGGTGGTCCTGTCCTTTCCCACACCGGAAAAAGCGCCTGAAAATGCGCGCCAGACGGCCTACAGGGTGCACGCATGATCAGCGATATTCTCGTTATCGACGATGAGGCCGATATTCGCGACCTGGTGGCCGCTATTCTCGAAGACGACGGCTACTCCGTGCGCACCGCCGCAGACGCCGAGGCCGGCCTCGCTGCGGTCAGAGCCCGCAAGCCGGCGCTTGTGATCCTGGATATCTGGATCGGTGGTGAAGGCATGGACGGACTGGAGATGCTCGATCGGGTGAAGTCCCTCGATCCAGATCTTCCCGTGATCATGATCTCCGGCCACGGCACGATAGAGACGGCGGTCAGCGCCATCCAACGCGGCGCCTATGACTTCATCGAAAAGCCGTTCAAATCTGATCGTCTGCTGCTGGTGGTGGAACGCGCTCTGGAACAGGCGCGACTGAAACAGGAAAACCGCCACCTTCGGGCCCAGGCAGTGATGCCCGATGGTCTGATCGGCGTTTCGGCGGCGGCTCAGCAACTGCGGACGATGATCTCAAAGATTGCATCGGCCAACAGCCGGGTCCTGATTACCGGTCCGCCTGGTTCGGGCAAGGAAACGGCGGCCCGGCTCATTCATGCGGCCAGTCCGCGGGCCCAGAACGCCTTTATCGCCCTGAGCGCCGCCGCCGTAACGCCCGAACGCATGGACCGGGAACTGTTTGGGGAAGAGCCGATCGGCGAACGGGCAGGGCACATCGGCGTCTTCGAGCGAGCACACGGCGGCACTCTTTATCTCGATGAGATCGCCGAGATGCCTAGGGAGACCCAGAGCCGCATCCTAAGGGTCCTGGTCGAGCAGCGATTTTGCCGGGTGGGCGGCGAAACGGATGTCCAGGTCGACGTCCGGGTGATCTCGTCGTCATCCCGCGAGCTGAACCAGGAAATCGCTCAGGGTCGGTTACGCGAGGATCTCTTTCATCGGCTGAACGTGGTTCCTCTGCGTGTGCCAGGTCTCGCCGAGCGGCGCGAGGATATCCCGGCGCTCATAGAGCATTACCTTGATAGGTTGAGCCTCGCCTCTGGGCGCCCTCGTCCGCTGTTGGCCCCGGATGCCCTGGCGACTCTGCAGGTGCAGTCCTGGCCGGGGAATATTCGGCAACTGCGCAATCTCGCGGAACGCATTCTGATCTTGGCCGGAAGCGAGCCTGTCTCAGCCGACCTCCTTCCCCCGGATTCCAGCCAGGCGCCGCCTATGGGGGGGCTTGGGGCGGAACGCATCATCGCTCTGCCGCTGCGCGAGGCGAGGGAACTTTTCGAGAAGGAATATCTTGAGGCGCAGATTATGAGGTTTGGCGGGAATATTTCGCGGACGGCCGCCTTCATTGGTATGGAAAGGTCCGCACTGCACCGCAAGCTTAAGAGCCTTGGGTTTGCCGGAGCGCGAACGGCGGAGGAGACGGTGGACTGATGGGGCGCATCGCTTATGTGAATGGACGCTTCGTCCCCCATGCCGGCGCGGCGGTGCATATCGAAGACCGCGGCTACCAGCTTGCGGATGGTGTCTATGAAGTGTGGGCCGTGTTCGGGGGCCGTCTGGCGGACTGCGACGGACATTTCGCCCGCCTGGAGAGAAGCCTCGCGGAGTTGCGTATTCCCTTACCGATGGGTCGCCGGGCCATGGAGGTGGTTTTGCGGGAGACGCTGCGCCGCAACTGCGTCCGCGATGGCCTGCTCTACCTCCAGGTAACCCGCGGCGTCGCGCCGCGCGATCATGCCTTTCCAACACGGCCTGTATCCGCCTCCGTCGTCGTTACCGCGAAATCTGTTGATCTGGCGGGAGATGATCGGGCCAGAACTGGCGTCAAGGTCATCACGGTCGCGGAGAATCGCTGGGGGCGATGCGACATCAAGACGATCGGCCTGCTGCCGAACGTCCTGGCGAAGCAGGCTGCCCGAGAAGCTGGGGCTTCTGAGGCCTGGTTTGTCGACGAGATGGGCTTGATCACCGAGGGGGCGTCGAGCAACGCGTGGATCGTGGACTCTGGCGGGGTCCTGCGCACCCGTGACACCCAGGCGAACATTCTACGCGGCATCACCCGGCAGTCGTTGCTCGATCTGGCGAAGTCCTTGGACCTTCGGGTTGCTGAGGGACCCTTCAGCGTCGAAGACGCCAAAATGGCTCGCGAGGCCTTCATCTCGGGCGCGGGCAGTGTCGTTCTGCCCGTAACGCGGATCGACGAGGCCATTGTCGGGGATGGCCAGCCCGGCCCCATAGCGAAGAGGCTGCGAGGTCTCTATATCGAGAGCGCGCGGCGAAACGCTGCGTGAGGGTTCGTCCGTCTCGGCGCCTGGCGCTGGGCGCTGGGGACGACGGGCCTGAAACACCACTTCTGGGGATGCTCCCGTGACCAGCGATAAGAAACAGACCCTTCAGGATGCCTTTCTCAACAGCGTGAGGCGTTCGCGCACACCCCTGACCATCTTTCTCGTAAACGGCGTCAAACTCCAGGGCGTCGTAAGCTGGTTCGACAGCTTCTGCGTGCTCCTGCGACGGGACGGCCAAGCTCAGCTCGTCTACAAACACGCGATTTCCACGATCATGCCGTCGGGGCCCGTCCAGCTCTATGAGCCGACGGAAGAGGGCGACAATTGAGCCATCGGGTCGCACCGGATTCGACATCTCAGACGGCCCTTGTCATTCATCCAGACGCCGCTTTTGGCGGCGCGAGGCGCCATCCAGACGAGCGACTGGAGGAGGCGGTTAGACTTGCGGAGGCCCTTGACCTGGAGGTTGTCAGGGCCCGCATCATGACCCTGCGCCGCGCGGCGCCCTCAACGCGACTTGGGGCTGGGCAGGTCCAGGAGATCGCCGAGTCCTGCGCACTCTTCGGGTGTGATGTGGTGGTTGTGGACGATGCGCTCACCGCAGTTCAACAGCGGAATCTTGAGCGAGCCTGGGGCGCCAAGGTCCTCGATCGCACCGGTCTGGTGTTGGAGATTTTCGCCCGGAGGGCGCGCAGCGGCGAGGGACGGCTACAGGTTGAACTCGCACGGCTCGAATATGAGCGCTCTCGGCTGGTTCGCACTTGGACGCACCTGGAACGCCAGCGCGGCGGGTTCGGTTTTCTCGGCGGACCTGGTGAAACGCAGATCGAGGCGGATCGCCGCCTGCTGAACGAACGAATCGTCAAGCTGAAGGCAGATCTCGGAACGGTGAAACGCACCCGCGAACTGCAGCGGCGCGGGCGTCGCCGGACGCCTTTTCCGATCGTTGCCCTGGTTGGTTATACCAATGCAGGGAAATCCTCGATCTTCAATTCACTCACGGCTGCGGGCGTCGTCGCCCAGGACATGCTCTTTGCGACTCTTGACCCGACCTTCCGAAAGATCGGCCTTCCCGGCGGCCGCGACGCCATCATCTCCGACACCGTGGGTTTCGTATCGGATCTGCCACACGAACTTGTGGAGGCGTTTCGCGCCACTCTGGACGAAGTCCGCGAGGCCGATCTGATCCTGCATGTCCGCGATATCGCGAGCCCCTCAAGCGAGTCGCAACGCGCGGATGTCCTCAAGGTGCTCGCCCAGATCGATGCGGGCGAGGGCAGCGGCAAAGCCATCGTCGAGGTCTGGAACAAGAGTGATCTCGTTTCGCCAGAGGAGGTTGGCGAGCTTCAGGCGCTATCCCTTCGCCGGGGCGCCGCCATGGTTTCGGCGCGAACGGGTCAGGGTCTGGAAGGCCTGATCGAGATTATCAATTCGCGGCTCAACGATCACCCCGAAATGGCCCTCACTCTGCGTATAGATGATGGAGAGGGATTGGCTTGGCTTTATCGGCACGGGCGGGTTATCGCGCGTGAAGACGGCGGTGATCGGGTCAGGGTCCGTGCGCGTCTCGATATGAAAGCTCTCAACCGATTCGTTCAGATTCGGCCGGATGCGCTGATGGCGTCGCCATAGATTCCGGGAACGCCTCCGCGCCTGCCATTGGGGCGTCCACGCGATATTATGACGTCGTGGCGACGGGTTGAATCTTTGAGGCCTTGACCGGTTCAGGTGTTGGCGGCCGAGGCCGCGGCTAGAGCGGATTTCGCACAGACTGAATCGCGGTCGCAGTCGCCATCCGCTCTAGATTCAAACATTTATGCGCCGCCTGACCGCCCAGACAGTTCCCATCTGGTCGGACGGCGCTCTAGCGTCGCGCGGCGCAAACTAACCGATCCCCGAGCTTTCGAGCGCCTTGGCCTGATCCCACAAGCCATCCATCTCCGACAGACTCGCTTGCTCGGGTGACCGTCCGTTGACCGCCAGAGCGCGCTCTATATGGTTGAACCGTCGCACGAATTTGGCATTAGCCTCTCTCAGGCACGCCTCAGGATCCAGCGCCTGGTCGCGCGCGATGTTCGCGCAAACAAACAGCACATCTCCCAGTTCCTGTCCCGCGCGTTCTCGATCACCCGTCTCAAGCTCCGCCTCGAGTTCGTCGATCTCTTCTTTGAGCTTGGCGAGGATGTCCTTGACCGACGGCCAGGCGAACCCCACCCGTGCGGCCCGACTGGATAATTTCACCGCCCGCGTGAGGCCCGGCAGACCCATGGGAACCCCATCCAGGATGCTTGGCGCGGAGGCGGTCTCGCCCGCCTTGGCGGCGCGCTCCTCCGCTTTGATCATCTCCCAGGCCTTGGTCTGCTCTTCCGCAGTGCGGGCCTCCGCGGCGCCAAAGACGTGCGGATGGCGACGGACCATTTTCTGCACAACTCCTCGGGCGACATCTGAAAAGTCAAAAAGTCCCTGTTCTTCAGCCATTCGCGCGTGAAAGACGACCTGAAAAAGGAGGTCCCCAAGCTCCTCGGCAAGATCGTCCGGTGCGTTCCTGTCGATCGCGTCAGCGACTTCGTACGCCTCTTCAATCGTGTAAGGGGCTATGGTTCGGAAGTTCTGGTCAAGGTCCCAAGGACAGCCGTTCACTGGGTTTCTCAGGCGGGCCATGAGGTCCAGCAGCCCCGCCAGGCTCTGGTCGCTCCCTGCGGGTTGGGTCATGCCGCCCCAGGGTCCTGAGGTGACGGTGCGTCAAGCCGACGCCAGCCATCCTGCGCGAGAACCTCCAGCGGCGAGAAACGGGATTTGTAGTCCATTTTGCGGCTGCCTTTGACCCAGTAGCCAAGATAGACGTAAGGCAGGCGGGCCTCCGCCGCCTGGCGCAAGTGATCGAGTATCATGAAGGCTCCGAGGCTTCGACGGGCTTGGGAAGGATCGTAGAAGCTGTAGACAAGCGACAGGCCATCGCCGAGCCGATCGACGAGCGCGCAGGCCGTCAGATCCCCAGGGCCGTCGTCCTGTGAGGGCTCGCGATACTCGACGACGCTGGTTCGCACAGCCGAATCTTCCACCATCGCCACATAGTCAGCCCAACTCATGTCCGCCATGCCGCCTCCCGCGTGCCTGGCGTTGAGATAACGGCGCAAAAGCTCGAACTGCTCGACCGTCGCTTCAGCCTCGACGAAATGGCGCCGAACGCCAGCATTTCGCGCCAGGATGCGTCGTTCGGATCGTGAAGGCCGATAATCCGCCACTGGGATTCGGGCCGAAACACAGGCCGAGCAGCCCTCGCAGGCGGGGCGATAGGCGATGTTCTGAGAGCGGCGGAAGCCGCCTTGAGTAAGAGCATCATTGACAAGCGCGCCGTCCAGCAAGGGAAGGTGCGCAAAGACCTTGCGTTCTTGGCGCCCCGGCAGGTAGGGGCATGGAGAGGGAGCTGTCAGGAAAAACCTGAGCTGTCGCGTCGGAACGTGCTGCGTCAACTGGCGAGGCTCCGGGGACGAGGCCTTGAAGAGTGTCCCTTCTCGGAGGGATTAGGGGACAAGCCGCGATCTCGCGCAAGGGTTTGGCCGAGGTCGAATGCACGGAGAGTTGCGATGAACGCCGCCTTTGTCGGTTTAGGCGTAATGGGCGGTCCGATGGCGGGGCACCTGGCCTCCGCCGGACATCATTTGAGGGTGTTCAATCGCACGCCAGCCAAGGCCATCGACTGGGCGAAGTCCCACCGCGGCGTCGTCGCGAGGTCCATCGCCGAGGCCGTTGAGGGGCAGGACATGCTGGTCCTCTGCGTTGGTCGAGATGAGGATGTGCGAGGCGTCGTCACCGAAG
>JAKBBV010000055.1 GCA_021808285.1 Pseudomonadota bacterium
TGGTGCTGCGGGTGATCAGCGAGCGGGAGGATGCAGAGGCGGCATGAAGGGCTCAGCCAGTGGTCGCCCCCGACGGCCACTGGCGCGGTCACGGCCGAAAGTAGAGGGATGTTGCCGACCGCGAAGGGCGTTAAGGAGTGTGTCCGGACACATATTTGGTCACACACCCTCAACGGCGAGGTTGTAACTAACTGTTTGTATGATATAATTTTCTAGTCCGGTCGGAACCTAAATCTGTTGCGTCTACCAATTTCGCCACGCCCGCACGGCGCGGCCTTATAGCCGGGAGAGCGGCGGGGCGCGAGGGTGGGGAGAGCGTAAGTCCGGGCCATACCGGCGGCTCAGCCTTTCAACTCGGTAAGCGCATGTTGCCGGCTCGCGCCTAGAATCGAGAAGCTACCCAATCGCCTAAGCCAAGTCTGACCACCAGCTCGGCGATCCGCTGGCTATCCCAAACCTGAATCGAAGGATCGAGAGGCGGCGCCAGCGCAGCGGCGGGCTTGTGAACGGCGAAGATCATGCGGTCAAATTGCGGCCTCGCCCGGAAGCGCACCACATACTCATCGAGCATAGCTTGGCCGGCCTGGCTCTTCACCTGGACAAAGGCGCGCTCGTTAAGAGAGGGGTTCTCGACATCCAGATCAGTCCCTTCCGTGACGCCGCCCAGCTTCGCCACCCGCGCCCAACCGGTGCGCGAAAGGATAAGATCAACCAGCAGCTCGAAGTCCCGCCAGCCAAGCCGCGCCACCAACTTCGCCACTGCCGCCGCATAGGCACCCCGAGCCGCCGTCGCGGCCTCGGCGCCTTCGTCACCCTCGTTTGGAAGGATGCGCAAGATCTCGCGCCATTCCGTCGGCTCGCATACCGTCCCTCGAAAGCCGGCTGCGGCCGTCACTCCGCCTGGAAGGTTAGCTATGTCAAGATTGCGCTTGCCGTCGAGGCTATGGTTGCTCCAGGGCCGATCACAGGTCAGCCAGAAGTGCCCATGCTCGGCGGTGTCGGTGTCGACGTCGGGCGTAGTCACGCCATCGCGCACCGTGCACCACCACATGCAGCTGTCCTCAAACGTAATCCAGATGTGACGGCTGGGATGGTCGATCAGTGAGCTCAGAGCGTTGAAGTCCTGCCGCCAATAGCGCTTGCCCTCGAAGTCCGCTTTGACCAACGCTTCGATGACGGCCAAGTCTCCGGCGCGCAGCGCGTCGAACGGAACGTTGCGCTAGCCAGCATGTATCTGATTTTTCGCCTTGGCGACGGACCACCACTTGCCTCCGGGGCCGTTCTTCACGTAGCGCACTGAGTTTAGAAGCAGCATTGCTCGTCCCTATCAGACACCTGACCTTGCCCCCCCAACCTTGGACCACGTCGGGCTGGGACATCCCGCCTGCTTGACCTTGCCCCCAACCTTGGGCCGCGTGATCGGCTGAGGCTTGCCTATCGCTCAGCACCAGCTTTCAGCGCGAAGAAGGGTCTCCGGCTGGCCTGACGCGCGCACTGAGCGCCCCGATCGTCGTTATGTTCCCCCTCAAGCCGGCTCCGGCTTCAGGCGGCCGGCCAGGGAATCCAGGGCGAAGGTGACGCTGAGCGAGACGCCGTCGCGCTCGGGGTCGTTGAGGATGACGGTGGCGCCGGCCAGGGTCCAGGAATCGCGGAGGTGGGCGGTGTCGACGGATTCGTCCAGGTGAATGGCGTTGCGCTGGATCGTGTGCGGGGCGCCCAGCCTGGGATCGAGCAGGGCGCGCACCTCCTGATAGGCGTCGATGGAGGTCAGGAAACGGATCCGCGCCAGGCGCCCGTCGACGAACTCGAAGACCAGATCCCGGGCCATATTGCCGTCGCCGAGATTGACCGCGGGCAGGGTGCAGGTGGTCACGACGCCGACCGGAGCGGCGCAGGCGGACTGGGTCTGGGCGGCGCGCCATGTCTCCAGAGACTGGCCAAGGACCGAGCCGTCGAACCCCACCCCCTGAGCGGGAAGCAGCTGAACGGCGACGGGCGGGGGAGGGGTGAAGGCGGGCATGGCGACCCCGCTTTAGGAAACCGCGGCCGCGCCGTCCAGGGAGGGCGGGGCGAGCGCCGCGATCAGGGGGCGTGAACGGCCGGGTTCAGCCCCCATCGCCGCCCCCGTCGCCGCTCCCGTCGTCGTCGCCATCGCCCTGCTGACCTTCAAGCTGACGCGCCAGCACCTGTTCGGACGGCCGCACACCGGCGAAGGCGGCCACTCGCAGGGACCGGCCGTCGCGCAGCACATTGAGATCGAGCCGGGCGCCGGGGCTGGAGAAGGCGACGAGGCGCGTGACTTCGCTAGGCGAATGCACGGACTTGCCGTTCACCGCCGTGACGATATCCCCGTTTCGCAGCCCTGCCCGGGCGGCCGGGCCGTCAGGCGACACGGCGTCGACGATGGCGCCCGCGTCGGAGGCCACGCCCAGGCTCTGAGCCAGGTCCGGGGTGATCTCCTGCACCGTGGCGCCCAGATAGCCGTGCTGCACCGAGCCGTGGGCGATGAGCTGGCGCGAGATGCTGGAGGCCACGTCGGCGGGAATGTCGAAACCGATGCCCACCGAGCCGCCGCTCGGGGTGTAGATCGCCGTATTGACGCCCACGACCCGGCCCTCGGTATCGAAGGTCGGCCCGCCGCTATTGCCGCGATTGATCGGCGCGTCGATCTGCATGTAGTCGAGGAGCGGGCTGTCGGCGACGTTGTCCCGGCCCAGGGCCGAGACGATGCCCGCCGTGGCCGTCCCGCCGAGACCGAACGGATTGCCCACGGCGATGACCCAGTCGCCCACGCGGGGACGCGCGGCGTTCTCGAAGTTCACGAACGGAAAGGCGCCGCCATTGACCTTGATCACGGCGAGATCGGTGGCCGGGTCGCGGCCCACGAGGTGAGCGGGCAGGCTGCGGCCGTCGGACATGTGCACCGTGATCGTGTCAGCGCCCTGAACCACATGATTATTGGTCAGGATGTAGCCGTCCGGAGAGATGAAGAAGCCTGAGCCCGCGGCGCGGATCTTGGGCAGGGGGCGGCCGTCTCCAGGGACCGGGCCCCGCGGCCCGCCCCAAGGTCCCGCCCGGGGACCAGCCTGGGGACCGGCCTGGCCCCGCCATTGCTCCTCAAAGCCCTGGCCGCCCGGGAACTGGAAGAAGAAGGGCGCGGCCTGGCCCCAACCGTCCTGTCCTCCGCCATCCTGTCCGCCGCCTTCCTGAAGCGCCACCTCGCTGGGGCTGGCGTGGCCGACGATGTCGATGGACACGACGGCCGGCGAAACGCGGGCGATCAGCGGCGCGAAGGAGACGGGGCCTCCCTGCGCCAGCGCGGGCATGGGGCCGGAATTGACCCCGCTGTTGCTGCGGGCGGCGCCCCAGGCGACCGCCCCGCCGAGCGCGATCAGACTCACGCCGCAGACGGCGATCAGATGGCGGGACTTGGCGAACGACATCGTGCGAAAGGACTCCATGGAGGCCCCGATATCCCAGCGAACCGACTCTCCGCCCGCAAGGCGAAGGTTTTTGGGCGAAGCGGCGGCGAGACTGTGACCTTCGCCGCCGGCCCATGGCCCGGACCGCTCTCGCCTCTCTCCCGTCGCGCCCGGCCCTTGAGCCTGAGGTCGCGCCCTGGAGGGGCGTTCAGCGGGCTTGAACCGGGGCGTTGTCGCGTGACATAAGGCGCGCCTCGCGTTTCGCGCCGCCGGTCAGGACGGACATCCTGGCGGCGGCGTTTTGCATTGCGGCGGCCTTTACCCAGGTCTTTGGGGCCGTGTTTCTGGTGAAAGGCGCCGCGCCGACCAAGCGGTCAGGGATCGGAATTCATGGAAGTCGTCGAAAAGACCAATGAGGGTTTGAGCCGCCTCTTCGGCGTCAAGGTGCCGGCGGAGGATCTGGGCGCGGCGGTGGACGCCGCGATCGCGGAGATGCTGCCGACCCTGCGGCTCAAGGGCTTCCGCCCGGGCCGGGTGCCCGCCGCCCACGTTCGCCGCCTCTATGGCAAGGGCATCATGGGCGATGTGGTGCAAAAGACGCTGAACGAAGCGCCCCAGCAGGTGCTGGCCGAGCGGCAGCTCCGCATCGCCGCCCAGCCCAGCGTGTCGCCCAGTTCCGACATGGATCAGGTCCTCGCCGGCAGAAGCGATCTGGTTTTCGACCTCGCCGTCGAGATCATGCCCGAGTTCGAGCCGATGGACGTGAGCGGCATCGCGCTGACGCGGCCGGTCTATCTCGCCGACGAGGCGGAGATCGACGCCGAGGTCGCCCGCATCGCGGCCCAGAACCGCGCCTATGAGCCGCGCACCGGCAAGAGCGCCGCCGCCAAGACCGAGGATCAGGTCCTGATCGACTTCGTCGGCCGCATCGACGGCGAGGCCTTTGACGGGGGGGCGGCCGAGGACGTGACCCTGGTCCTGGGGTCCGGTCAGTTCATCCCGGGTTTCGAGGATCAGCTGGTCGGCGCCAAGGCGGGAGCCGATCACGATGTCAGCGTGACCTTCCCGGAGGACTATCCGGCCGAGACTCTGCGCGGCAAGACCGCCGTCTTCGCCGTGACCGTCAAGGAGGTGCGCGCGCCCAAGGAGAGCCAGATCGACGACGCCCTGGCGCAGCAGCTGGGTCTGTCCGACCTCGCCGCCCTGCGCGACGCGCTGCGCGAACAGCTCGACCGCGGCTATCGCCAGGCGTCCCGGTTCAAGGCCAAGCGCCTTCTGCTGGATGCGCTCGACGCCGGTCACGACATTCCCCTGCCTCCGGGCATGGTGGAGGCGGAGTTCGGGGCGATCTGGGAGCAGATCGAGCGCGATCGCGCCGCCGGCCAGACCGCCCCTGAGGACGAGGGCAAGTCCGACGACACCCTGCGCGCCGAATATCGCAAGATCGCCGAGCGCCGGGTGCGCCTGGGCCTGGTCCTGGCGGAGATCGGACGGCGCCATAATGTCCAGGTCACCGACGGCGAACTCGGCGAAGCCATGCGCGCCGAAGCGATGCGCTATGGCGAGCAGGCGCAGCAGATTTTCGACCTCCTGCGCAACAATCCCAACGCCCAGGCCTCCCTGCGCGCGCCGATCTATGAGGACAAGGTCGTGGACTTGGTCCTGGGCCTGGCGCAGGTGACCGATGAAGCGGTGACCCGCGCGGCGCTCCTGGCCGAGGATGAAGTCCCCGAGGGCTTCGGCGGCGCGACGCCCAAGCCCGTCAAGGCCTCCGGCGCGGCGAAGAGCAAGCCGGCGAAAGCCAAGGCGGCGAAGGCTTCCGAGGCCGCCGAGCCCGAGAGCGAGACGTCTCCCGCGGCCTCCGAGCCGGCCAAGCCCAAGGCCGCCAAGCCCAAGGCGGCGAAGGCCGACCCGGCCGCGGACAAGGCGCCGGCCAAGCCCCGGGCCAAGAAGGCCGCCGACTGATCGGCGCGCCGGGCGGGGAGGGTTTCCCGCCTGGATTCGCGCTCGCTCGCGCGCGCCGCCTTGCGGAGCCGCCAGCGGGAGGCGATATCGGAGACTCGCGGACTCGCGCCGTTTTCAGGAGCCCCCATGTCGGATCAACTGTCCCGCTATATGAACCTCGTGCCGATGGTGATCGAGCAGTCGAGCCGCGGCGAGCGCGCGTTCGACATCTTCTCGCGCCTGTTGCGGGAGCGGGTGATCTTTCTCAACGGCCCGGTGGAGGACGGCATGTCGGCGCTGATCTGCGCCCAGCTCCTCTATCTGGAGAGCGAGTTCCCGAAAAAGCAGATCGACATGTATATCAACTCGCCCGGCGGCGTGGTCAGCTCCGGCCTCGCCATCTACGACACCATGCAATATATCCGCTGTCCGGTGTCCACGACCTGCATGGGCATGGCCGCCTCCATGGGCTCGTTCCTGCTCATGGCCGGCGAGCCGGGCCTGCGCGTGGCCCTGCCCAACGCCAGCATCATGGTCCACCAGCCCTCGGGCGGCTTTCAGGGCAAGGCCTCGGACATCGAGCGCCACGCCGAAGATATCAAGAAGACCAAGCGTCGCCTGAACGAGCTTTACGCCAAGCATTGCGGCCGGACCTACGACGAGGTGGAGCGGACCCTGGACCGCGACTACTTCATGACCGCCGAGGAGGCGAAGGCCTGGGGCATCGTCGACCACATCTATGAGAGCCGCGCGGCGGTCGAGGGCGAGGCCTGATCGCTCGCGCCTCCGGGCAATTCAGGGCGCCGCGTTTCGCCCGGCATAGGCGGCGAGGGCGCGGCCCGCCCGCCGCACAGGCGCGGCGGTTGTCATCCGCGGTGGCGGCGTGCAAGCTCTCACAGAGCGTTGCGGGTCGGTTCAGAGAACGGCGAGGGCGGACATGCTTCATAACCTCCGGGCGGCGGTCGCTGTCGTCCTTTGCCTGGCCGGCGCGGGCACCGCGCTCGCGCAGTCGCCTCAGGCGTCATCGACCGTTCGCGTCGACTATTCCCAGCCCGCCAACTGGCTGTGCCGCCCCGGGCGCAAGGACGCCTGTGATGTGGATCTCGACGCCACGGTGGTCGCGGTCGACGGCTCGACCCGGATCGACCGCTACAGGCCAAATCCCGCGCCGCCCATCGACTGCTTCTACGTCTATCCGACGGTCTCCCTCGACCCCGGAGTCGATGCGACCATGAAGATCGGGCCGGAGGAACGGCTCATCGTGCGACGCCAGTTCGCACGCTTCGGCGCCGTCTGCCGGTTGTTCGCGCCTGAGTACCGCCAGCACACCCTGACGGCGCTGGTGGCCGAGATGGACAAGAAACGCTCGCCGGACGGCGATCCCGCGACCCCCTATGAGGATGTTCTCAACGCCTGGCGGGAATACCTCGCCCATGACAATCATGGCCGCGGCGTGGTGCTGATCGGGCATAGCCAGGGCTCCTTCATCCTGACGCAACTGGTCGCGCAGGAGATCGACGGCAAGCCTGTGCAGAAGCGACTGGTCTCGGTCATTCTCGCGGGGACCAGCTTGCAGACCCCTCCGGGCAGGGATGCCGGCGGCGACTTCAAGCACATCCCGCTTTGCCACGCGGCGGGCGAGACGGGGTGCGTGATCACGTTCGCAAGCTTCCGCGCGACCTCGCCGCCGCCCGCGACCAGTTATTTCGGTCAAGGCGATCCAAAGGCCGGGACCGTGGCGGCGTGCGTAAATCCCGCCGCGCTGGCCGGAGGATCGGGCCCGTTGAGGGCCTTCATGCAGACGGAGGGACCGTGGCTGATGAGCGGCTCCTTGCGCGAGATCGCCGGCGGCGCCCGGCCGAACTGGACCCAACCGCCAGAGCCGATCAAGACGCCCTTCGTGGAGCTGCCGGGACTGTTGAGCGCGCGGTGCGAGTCGAACGCGCATGGGAATTATCTCGCGATCTTCGTCCATCCCACGCCCGGAGGGCGGCGCGTGAACGACATCCCCGGTGATATCGTGATGAACGGCGAGGCGCAGCCGAATTGGGGGCTCCACCTGATCGACGTTGACCTGACGATCGGCGACCTGATCGGCGATGTCAGGGCGGAGACGCGAACCTACCTCGCCAAGACGGCGAGATAGGCGTCTCGTCCAGCGAGACGGGCGACCCCCTCCGGGCGCCGTATCGAGCCGGGCGATCAGGGCGCCGGCGCCGGCCGGGCCGACCACCTTGATCCGGGTAAAGTCCGCGTCGTGTGGGGCGCGGACATCGGCGTAGAGACCGGACGGGTCCTCATGAAAGTGCAGGCAGGCGCGGCCGCGCCGGTAGAGCACGCCTGGTCGGACCTCGCTCAGATCACCGCGCGCTCGAATTTGCGCCAGAAGCGGGGCCAGCGCGGCGTGTGCGGCGGGTCCGGCGTGTTTCATGGCCGTCCGGTGAAGCCGCGATAGGAGGGGATCTCGGCGATCCCGAGCATCTCTCTGTCGCCCGAGGTGTCGCCATAGGCGGCGGCGAGGCGGACCTGGGGCCCGAAGACCGCTTCGAGGCGCGCCACCTTTTCCGGCCCGCGACAGTTTCGCCCGTCCAGGTCGCCGGTGAGTCGGCCCGCCGCGTCGGCGGCCAGGCGCGTGCCGATGAGCCGATCGGCGCCCAGGCGCGCGGCGAAGGGGGCGACGGTCAGTTCGGGCGAGGCGGTGACGATCACGCGCTCCGCCCCCTGCCGTCCCCAGTCCTCCCACCGCTCCAGGGCGTCGGGGCGCATCAGGCGGTCAAAGCGCGCCGCGCAGAAACGCTCCGCGTCCCGCGACAGAGCCTCGGCGGAGACGCCGCGCAGAAAGGCGCGCACGAGAGCCGCCTTCAGGCGTCCCCGGTCGCGGTGGACCAGATAGGCGAGGGCGGCGGGTAGGAGGCTCACGGCGCGCCAGGCGGCGCCGAACGGGCCCGCGCGCCAGATCAGGAGGGCGTTGAAGCTGTCGCGAACCGTCAGGGTGCCGTCGAAATCGAAGGCGGCGAGCGGGCGAGGCGCGGGGCCGCTCTGGCGCCGACGCTGGGTTCGTCCTATCTGCAACTCTGTCCATCCCACGGCGCTGCAAATCCGACATGCCGCGCCCAAAGGCAAGATGCGGCGCCCGTCCGGGGTTGTGATCCGCCTCCGGATCGGGGAAAGTCCGGATTCTGGCGGGCGCAAGACTTTGGGGGGCGGCGCCAGGAAGCGCGGGACTGCGGTGACCCAAGGCGTGGTCCGCCGCGACCGCCTTCAGAGAGTGAGGCCGAGATTATGACCAAGGCTGCGAGCGGCGACGGGAAGAGCACCCTCTATTGCTCTTTCTGCGGCAAGAGCCAGCATGAGGTCCGGAAACTGATCGCCGGGCCGACCGTGTTCATCTGCGATGAATGCGTCGAGCTGTGCATGGATATCATCCGCGAGGAGCACAAGATTTCCTTCGTGAAGTCGAAGGACGGCGTGCCGACTCCGCGGGAGATCCGCGAGGTCCTCGACGACTATGTGATCGGCCAGGAGCACGCCAAGAAGGTGCTCAGCGTCGCGGTTCACAACCATTACAAGCGCCTCAACCACGCGCAGAAGAACAATGATGTCGAGCTGGCCAAGTCGAACATCCTGCTGATCGGCCCTACGGGCGTCGGCAAGACCCTGCTGGCCCAGACCCTGGCGCGCATCATCGACGTTCCCTTCACCATGGCCGACGCCACGACCCTGACCGAGGCGGGCTATGTGGGCGAGGATGTGGAGAACATCATCCTCAAGCTGCTTCAGGCGGCGGACTACAATGTCGAGCGGGCCCAGCGGGGCATCGTCTATATCGACGAGGTCGACAAGATCAGCCGCAAGTCGGACAACCCCTCCATCACCCGCGACGTGTCCGGCGAGGGCGTGCAGCAGGCCCTTCTGAAGATCATGGAGGGCACCATCGCCTCGGTGCCGCCGCAGGGCGGACGCAAGCACCCGCAGCAGGAGTTCCTGCAGGTCGACACCACCAACATCCTGTTCATCTGCGGCGGCGCCTTCGCCGGCCTGGAGAAGATCATCTCCAGCCGGGGCAAGGGCACGTCCATCGGCTTTTCCGCGAAGGTGGCCGATCCCGATGACCGGCGCACGGGCGAGATCCTGCGCCAGGTCGAGCCGGACGATCTGCAGCGGTTCGGCCTGATCCCGGAGTTCATCGGCCGCCTTCCGGTGCTGGCGACCCTGGACGATCTCGACGAAGCGGCCCTGGTGACGATCCTCAGCGAGCCGAAGAACGCCCTGATCAAACAGTACCAGCGCCTGTTCGAGATGGAGAATGTCGGCCTCTCCTTCACCGAGGACGCCCGCCGCGCGGTGGCGCGCAAGGCCATCGCCCGCAAGACCGGCGCCCGGGGCCTGCGCTCGATCCTGGAGGGCATCCTGCTGGAGACCATGTTCGAGCTTCCCACGCTTCAGGGGGTCGAGGAGGTGGTGGTCAACGCCGAGGTCGTGGAAGGGCGCGGGCAGCCGCTGATGATCTATTCGGAGAAGAAGGCCCCGGCCGCTTCGGCCTGATCTCCATGCGCGCCGTCTGCTGCTGCAAGGCCGTGGCGATCCTCCTGGACGCCGAACCCCTGCTCAACGGCGTCTGCCATTGCGACAATTGCCGTCGCCGCACCGGTTCGGCCCTGGGCTGGTCGGTCTATTTCCCCGCGAGCGTGCTGGCGCACGATCCGGAGGGCGTGTCGGTCTATGCCTTCGACGCCGAGTCGGGACGCCAGGAGCGGCGATTCTGCGCCACCTGCGGAACCACCCTCTACTGGACGAATTCGGCCAGTCCTGGCGTCATCGGCTTCGCGGGCGGATGCCTGGAGGAGGGCGAGCTTCAGACGCCCACCCTGTCGGCCTATGACTCCCGGCGGCATGGCTGGATAGAGCTGGACGCGGCCCTGCAGCGCGCGCTCTGAACGCTTCCGCCGGAAAAGGAGGCGTGATGCCCAACCCGCTGTTCGATGCCCTGTTCGCCGCCGGCGCCCCGGACTCCGCAGCCCTGGAAGGACAGGGCGTCCGCTGGACTTATGCCGACCTCGCCGCCGAGGCCGCCCGGCTCCATGGGGCGCTCGCCGCCCTGGGCGTGGCGCCCGGCGACCGGGTCGCGGTGCAGACCCAGAAGTCGCCCCAGGCCTTGGCCCTCTATCTGGCCGCCGTGAGGGCGGGGGCGGTCTATCTGCCGCTCAATCCCGCCTATACCGACGCCGAGCTTGCCTATTTCGTCGCCGACGCCGAGCCCGCCCTGGTCGTCTGCGACCCCTCCCGCGAGGACGGCGTGCGCGCCCTGGCCGGAACGGCCGCGACCGCGACTCTGGATGCCGCGGGGCAGGGGGGGCTGATGCGGGCCGCCGCGCGCGCCGCCCCGCCGGGCGGCCCCGTCGGGCGGAGCGAGGAGGACCTGGCGGCGATCTGCTATACCTCGGGCACCACGGGCCGCTCCAAGGGCGCCATGCTGACGCAGCGGGCCCTGCTCTCCAACGCGCTCTGCCTGAAAGATCTGTGGCGCTTCACGCCCGAGGACCGGCTGATCCACGCGCTTCCCATCTACCATGTTCACGGGCTTTTCGTCGCCAGCCACACCGCCCTGCTGGCGGGGGCGAGACTGCTGTTCCAGGCGAAGTTCGAGCCCGAGGCGGTCCTCGACGCCATGACCGGGGCCAGCGTGCTCATGGGCGTGCCGACTTTTTACACCCGGCTCCTGGCCCACCCCGGCCTCGACCGCGCCGCCGCCTCCGGCATGAGGCTGTTCATCAGCGGCTCGGCCCCCCTGCTGGCCCAGACCCATGAGGCGTTCGCGGCGCGCACAGGGCACAGGATCCTCGAACGCTACGGCATGACCGAGACGGGGATGAACGCGTCCAACCCCTATGAGGGCGAGCGGCGCGCCGGCACGGTCGGCCCCCCTCTGCCCGGAGTCGGCCTGCGCATCGCCGAGCCTCTCTCCGGCGCCGCGCTCGGCCCTGGAGAGGTCGGGGCGATCGAGGTCAGGGGCCCCAATGTCTGCGCCGGCTATTGGCGCAATCCGGAAAAGACCGCCGAGGCCTTCCGGGAGGATGGCTTCTTCATCACCGGCGATCTCGGCTACGTCGACGAGCGTGGCTATGTGGTGATCGTCGGGCGGGACAAGGATCTGATCATCAGCGGCGGCCTGAACATCTATCCCAAGGAGGTGGAGACCGAGATCGACGCCCTGGACGGGGTGGAGGAGAGCGCCGTCATCGGGCTGCCCCATGACGATTTCGGCGAGGCGGTCACGGCGGTCGTCGTGCGCCAGACGAGCGCGACCCTGGACGAGGCCGAGGTCCTGGCCCGCCTCGCCGATCGCCTCGCCCGTTTCAAGCAGCCCAAGCGGGTGCTGTTCGTCGAGGCCCTGCCGCGCAACGCCATGGGCAAGGTCGAGAAGGCCCGATTGCGCCAGGACCATCACGGTCTGTATCGCGGGAGCTGAGCCCGGCGGGGTTGTGCTTGCGCCCAGGCGGCGGGACCTCCACATAGGGATCACCCGGCCCTCTTTCCGGGCCCTCCCGAGCCGCCGGTTGGCTGTCCTGACCGAAGGCTCCGCCGCCTCTCTCCGGGTGGAAGCCGCCCCCGCGGCGCCCGCCCTCTCGTCGAAAGTGGATCATGGTCGAAGCCAATACGATTCCCGTCCTGCCCCTGCGCGACATCGTCGTCTTTCCCCATATGGTCGCGCCGCTGTTCGTCGGGCGCGAAAAGTCGGTCCGCGCGCTCGAGGAGGTGATGAAGGCGGACAAGCGGATTCTGCTGGTCACACAGAAGGACCGCGATCAGGACGATCCGAGCCCCTCCGATATCTACGAGGTCGGCGTCCTGGCCACGGTGCTGCAGATGTTGAAGCTTCCGGACGGGACGGTGAAGGTCCTGGTGGAGGGTTCGGACCGGGCCGCGGTGCGGCGCTTCGTCGACAGGGAGACCTTCTACGAGGCCGAAGTGATGCTGATCGCGGATCAGGGCGCCGACGCCCGTGAGGCCGAAGCGCTCAGCCGCGCGGTGGTCGAGCAGTTCGAGAGCTATGTGAAGCTCAACAAGAAGATCCCGCCCGAGACCCTGGCGGCGATTCCCCAGATCACCGAGCCGAGCCGTCTGGCCGACACCATCGCCGGGCATCTGGCGGTGAAGATCGCCGACCGCCAAGCCTTGCTCGAACTCTTCAACGTCTCAAAGCGTCTGGAGAAGGTCTTCGCCCTGATGGAAGGCGAGATCAGCGTCCTTCAGGTGGAAAAGAAGATCCGCAGCCGGGTCAAGCGCCAGATGGAGAAGACCCAGCGCGAATACTATCTGAACGAGCAGATGAAGGCGATCCAGCGCGAGCTGGGCGAGCAGGACGACACCCGCGACGAACTCATCGAGCTTGAGAAGCGGATCAAGAAGACCAAGCTCTCCAAGGAGGCCCGGACCAAGGCCGAGGCCGAGCTCAAGAAGCTGCGCAATATGAGCCCCATGTCGGCGGAATCGACGGTGGTGCGGAACTATCTCGACTGGCTGCTGTCGATCCCGTGGGGGAAGGCCAAGGCCAAGCCCATCGACATTCTCGAAGCGGAGCGGATCCTCGACGAGGACCACTACGGCCTTGAGAAGGTGAAGGAGCGGATTCTGGAATACCTCGCGGTTCAGGCCCGGACCGGGGCGCTCAAGGGGCCGATCCTGTGCCTGGTGGGGCCGCCTGGGGTGGGCAAGACCTCGCTGGGCCGCTCGATCGCCAAGGCCACGGGCCGGGAATTCGTGCGCCTCTCCCTGGGCGGCGTCCGCGACGAGGCCGAAATCCGCGGCCACCGCCGGACCTATATCGGCTCCATGCCCGGCAAGATCGTGCAGTCGATGAAGAAGGCCAAGACCACCAACGCCTTCTTCCTGCTGGACGAGATCGAGAAGATGGGCGCCGACTGGCGCGGCGATCCGTCGAGCGCGCTCCTCGAGGTGCTGGACCCGGAGCAGAACGCCACCTTCAACGACCACTATCTGGAGGTCGACTACGATCTCTCCAACGTGATGTTCGTGACCACGGCCAATTCGCTCAACATGCCTCAGCCGCTCATGGACCGGATGGAGATCATCCGCATCCCCGGCTACACCGAGGACGAGAAGGTGGAGATCGCCAAGCGCCACCTGCTGCCCAAGCTCGCGGCGGACCACGGGCTCAAGGAGGGCGAGTGGATCGTGCCGGAGGCGGCGATCCGCGACCTTATCCGCTATTACACCCGCGAAGCCGGGGTGCGGTCCCTGGAGCGCGAGCTCGGCAATCTGGCCCGCAAGGCGGTCCGCGACATGGCCCGCGATCAGGTGCTGAGCCTGACGATCGACGACGAACGCCTGGCCAAATATGCCGGCGTGCGCCGCTTCCACCACGGCGCGACCGATGAAGACGATCAGGTCGGCATCGTCACGGGCCTGGCCTGGACTGAGTTCGGCGGGGACATTCTCACCATCGAGGCGGTGAAGATGCCCGGCAAGGGCCGCATGTCGATCACCGGCAACCTCAAGGAGGTGATGAAGGAGTCGATCTCCGCCGCCGCCTCCTATGTGCGCTCGCGCGCGCCCAGCTATGGCCTCAAGCCCAGCCTGTTCGAGCGCACCGACGTGCACCTGCACGTGCCCGAGGGCGCCACGCCCAAGGACGGACCCTCGGCCGGCGTCGCCATGGCGGTGGCCATCATCTCGGTGCTGAGCGGGATTCCGATTCGCAAGGATGTGGCCATGACCGGGGAGATCACCCTTCGCGGCCGCGTCCTGCCCATCGGCGGCCTCAAGGAAAAGCTCCTGGCGGCGCTGCGGTCGGGCGTGAAGACGGTGATGATCCCCAAGGAGAACGCCAAGGATCTGGCGGACGTGCCGGAAAACGTGAAGTCCGGTCTGGAGATCATCCCCGTGGCCACGGTCGACGAGGTCCTGGCCCTGACCCTCACCGGACCGGTCACGCCGATCGACTGGAACGAAGCGGACGAGCCCGCGCCCGTGGCGGCGTCGACGGGCGAGGATGCCTCTGGCGGACTCATGGTCACGCATTAGGGCAGGGGGCGTTGAGGCGGAGTCGCCGGGCGGTTCCGTCTCCGCGCGCACGCCAGACCCACGGGGGCGGCTAGCTCAGCTGGTCAGAGCGCCTGGTTTACACCCAGGAGGTCGGGGGTTCGAACCCCTCGCCGCCCACCATCGGGGTCCGAGGCGACGGCGGGGACCTTGGCGAACCCGCGATCTCAGAGCGCCAGATCGACGACGACGGGAACGTGATCGGAGGGTTTGTCCCAGCCGCGCACATCGCGGTGGATGGTCACCCCCTTGAGCGCGTCGGCGGCGATCGGGGAGAGCAGAGCGTGGTCGATGCGGATGCCCAGATCCCGCGGCCAGGCGCCGGCCTGATAATCCCAGAAGGTATAGCCGCCCGGGGCGCCGTCCGCCGCCGCATAGGCGTCGGTGTAGCCGACCCACTGCAGGGCGCGATAGGCCGACCGGCTCTGCGGCTGATAGAGCGCATCGCCCAGCCAGGCCTGGGGATCGTGCACGTCCTCGGGACCGGGGATCACATTATAGTCGCCGAGCAGAGCCACCGGGTCCTCGAACGCCAGAAGCTCGCCGGCGCGCCGCCTCAGACGCTCGAACCAGGCCAGCTTGTAGGCGAACTTGTCCGTGCCTACGGGATTGCCGTTGGGCAGATAGATCGAGGCGACTCGCACGGCGCGCGGGCCTGACGCGACCGCTTCGATATAGCGCGCCTGGAGATCGTCGGGATCGCCCGGGAGGCCGCGCACGACGTCCTCGAGGGGGGTGCGGGAGAGCAGGGCGACGCCATTATAGGTCTTCTGGCCGTGCACCGCGACGCTGTAGCCCAGGCGCTCGAACGCCTCGACCGGGAAGCGCTCATCGACGCATTTGATCTCCTGCAGGCAGGCGATGTCCGGGGATTCGGCCTCGAACCATCTCAGCACGGTCTCGAGCCGGGCATTGACCGAATTGACGTTCCAGGTGGCGATCTTCACGTCTGTGAGGCTCGGCGCCGGGTCAGACCGAGAAGCTCACGCCGCACCCGCAGCTGGACTTGGCGTTCGGGTTGCGAACCCGGAACTCGGCGGCGGCCAGCTCATCGGCGAAATCCACCACCGCGCCTCGGAGAAACGGCAGGGAGACCTGATCGACCAGGACCGTCGCGGCGCCATTGGTGATCTTGAGGTCGTCGGGCTCGGCGGCCTCCACCAGATCGAACCGATATTGAAAGCCCGAACAGCCGCCGCCGTCCACGGCCAGACGCAGCATCAGCGGACGCCCCTCGGACGCGGAAATGGCCTCGATCCGCCGGGCTGCGGCGTCGGAGAGGCTGAGGGCCCGCTCCCGGGAAGAGGTGACGAGAAGATCGGTTTGGCTCATGACGCGGCGCCAGTGTTGATTTCCCCTTATATGAGGGCGCTTGGCGACAAGGCAAAGGGCCTTCACGCATCGGGAGGCAGGGGAGAGCGATCGGATGGGCCTTCAGGATCGACGGTCAAGCCTCGCGCAGGA
The DNA here is from genome assembly GCA_021808285.1 of Pseudomonadota bacterium. Lineage (GTDB taxonomy): Bacteria > Pseudomonadota > Alphaproteobacteria > Caulobacterales > Caulobacteraceae > Acaudatibacter. Next base: position 15,894 of record JAKBBV010000055.1, read on the forward strand.
CCCGGCGGCGTCCCGGGGCCGGCTGGTGTTCGAGCCGCCCAGCGCCGCCCGGACGCCCTTCGCCCGCGATCGCGACCGGATCATCCACACCACCGCCTTTCGACGCTTGAAGGAGAAGACCCAGGTCTTCGTCGCCCACGAAGGCGACCACTATCGCACCCGCCTGACCCACTCTCTCGAGGTCGCCCAGATCGCCCGGTCTCTGGCCGTCGCCCTGGGTCTCGATTCGGACCTCGCTGAGGCCCTGGCCCTGGGCCACGATCTGGGCCATCCGCCTTTCGGCCACGCCGGGGAGGACGAACTGGAAATCCAGATGGCCGGCCTTGGGGGTTCGACCACAAT
>JAKBBV010000011.1 GCA_021808285.1 Pseudomonadota bacterium
TGGGCTATGCGCCTCAGATGGGCGCCGGCGCCTACAGCCCCTATGTGGGGGCGGTTCTGGATATCGCCCGGCTGCTCGACTCCCTGGGCGTGGCCAAGTTTCAGTACATTCCCGCTCTTGCCGCCCCGGATGGGGCGAGGCTGCAATTGCGGCTCAATACCGCCCCGTCGTTCGGCGCTGTGAAATCGGTCCTGGTCGCCGCCTTGCCTCCGGTGGGAGAGGCCGCGCCGCCGCCGCTTCGTGCGTCTGATCCCGACGGCGCCGCCTGCCTTGAAGCCCCGGACTCGGTGCTGAAGGTGGAGGGCGCCCCGCTGGTCTTCTCCACCGGATTCGCGACCGATCTGAAACTCCGCCTGAAGAGCTTGGGCGGTGAGAGTTTCGATGTCCCTGTTCAGCCGGACGCCGAGCGCGGCGGCCTCGTCGCCGACACGGCCTCCCTCACCCCGGGAGATTTCCCGCCGGAGCTTCGGGCCACGCTGGTGGGGGTATGGGGAACCCTGCCCTTCACGGGCCCGTCCTTCCGCTTTCAGAACGCCGGACAAGACCACTGGCGAGTCCTTGACGAGGACCGCACCGAACTCGTGAGCGGGCGCAACGGCCGGATCCGACTGACCGGCGGCGAAAGCGGCTGCGTGAGAGCGGTCTCCCTCGAAGCGGCGAGCCTCCCCCCCCGGTCCCTTGTGTTCCATTCTGTCGCCCCGACAACGATCAGCGTCGAGACCCCCCTCAAGGATCTGCCGCCCGGCGAGGCGACGCTCGATGTGTCGTCTTGGGGCGGCGGCGCGCCCGCGTCCGCGCCGATCACCATCCTGGCCCAGGCCACGCGCATCGATCGGATCCAGCTGCATGCCGGCGACCACACCGCCCTGCTCCTGGGCGCCGGGCTCGGCGGCGTCCGCGCGGTCAGTCTGGCCGGCCAGCGCTGGGGCGCCGCGGCGCCACAGGGCGATACGGCCAATGACAGGCTGGTCCTGACCGCACCGTCGGATCGGGTCGCGGAGTGGTCCGCCGGACGTCGTCTGATCGCCAACATCACTCTGGATGACGGCTCCATCCAAGCCCTCCCCGTCGTGGTGCTCCCGGCGCGACCTCAGTTCAGCCTTCTCGCCCGCAGCCTCAAGCCCGCGCCGTCCATTCCAGGAGATCTGCCCATCGCCTTGACCTCCCAGACCGATATTCCAAGCGGCCAGACGCTCAATTTTTCGCTCGAAGTCGCGGCGGGCCAGAGCCTCGCCCCCGACGCCCGGCTAGAGGTCGCCACCGAGGATGGCGCCTTTTCCACCGTCCTGACGCCCGGCGCCGGCCTGGCCCGGGTCGATTCCCATGTCGCCGTGGCCGCGCTGGATACCGCCAAGGCCTTTGGCGGGGCCGCCTTCGGTCCCCTGCGCGTGAGGCTCTCCGAGAATGGCGGCGAGAGCGACTGGCGCCCCCTGGGCAACCTCGTCCGCCTGCCCCGGATCAGCTCGGTCAAGTGCGGAGCGCCAGACGGCGCCCCCTGCCTGCTGGATGGCGACGATCTCTTTCTCATCGCCGCTATCGGAGCCCGGCCCGACCTCGAGGGCGCCATCGCGGCGCCGGACGGGTTTCCTGGGGACGCACTCCCCGCCCCTGAGCCCCGGGCCGGACGCCTGTACCTGAAGCTCAGAGACGACCCCTCGGCGCCGGCCGCGGTGGAGGTCGGCGTCCGTCATCACGGCGCGTCCCACAGGGCGGCCGCGCACGGCGCGGCCACGCCGCCGCCCGCTTCTGCACCGGGCCCCGTCGCGGCGTCTTCAGCTCCGGCTGCGGCGCCGACTCCGGCGCCGACTCCGGCGACGGTTGCGCCTAAACGATGAGGGCCGAAAAGGCGGGATGACGACGCAGCCAGGCCAGCGCATAGCCGCAGATCGGCTGCAACCGCTCGCCCCTCGCCTCCGCCCATTGCGCGAGCGAGGTCATGAAAGCACCCGCGGCGCCCGAGCCGCGCAGCTCCGGCGGGGCCTCAACATGGTCGATGATCAGCCGGCCGGGGGCCCTGCGACAGCGAGCGAAGACGAACTTCCCGTCGAACTCCATCTCCAGGCGACCCGAGCTCGCCAGGCGATCCAGGAGGGGACCTGGGGCCGGGGACGCCATCTCAAAGTCGCTCCACCGCCATGGCCACGGCCTCGCCGCCGCCGATGCACAGCGAGGCCACGCCGCGACGGACATTGCGCGCCTCCAGCGCACTGAGCAGGGTCGCCATGATCCGGGCCCCGGAGGCGCCGATGGGATGGCCAAGGGCGCAGGCGCCGCCATTCACGTTCAGAGTTTCGTGCGCGATGTCGAGCTCGCGCATGGCGATCATGGCCACCACGGCGAACGCCTCGTTCACCTCCCAGAGGTCCACGTCCGCCGCACTCCAGCCCGCGGCGGCGAGCGCCTTGCGCATGGCGGGAACCGGCGCCGTGGTGAACAGGGCCGGCTCGTGCGCATGCCCCGCGCACCCCGCGACCCGGGCCACAGGATCGAGACCCATTGCATCGGCCGTCGAGGCGCGCATCATCACCAGCGCCGCGGCGCCGTCGGAGATTGAGGACGCGTTGGCGGCGGTAATGGCCCCATCCTTGGCGAAGGCCGGCCTCAGGCTCGGAATCTTGGCGGGATCGGCGCTCATGGGTTGCTCGTCAGCGCTCACTGTCTGCACGCCCTTGCGCGTGCTCACCTCCACCGGGACGATTTCGCGGCCGAAGGCGCCGGTCTCGGTCGCCCGGCGGGCGCGCATCAGACTCTCGGTGGCGAAGGCGTCCATCTCCGCCCGGGTGAACTGGAAGGCGCGCGCGGTGTCCTCGGCGAAGGCGCCCATGAGCTTGCCGCCCTCATAGGCGTCCTCCAGGCCGTCCAGATACATGCTGTCGATGACTCGGTCGTGGCCGATCCGGGCGCCGCTGCGATGTTTGGCCAGCAGATAGGGGGCGTTGGTCATGCTCTCCATGCCGCCCGCGATCACGATCGTCGCCGAGCCCGCCGTCAGAGCGTCATGGGCCAGGATTGCCGCCTGGAGGCCAGAGCCGCACATCTTGTTCACCGTCGTCGCCTGGACGCTCCGCGGCAGGCCCGCCCCCAGGGCCGCCTGGCGCGCGGGGGCCTGACCAAGCCCGGCGGGCAGCACACACCCCATCAAGATCTGGTCGACCCGCTCGCCGTCGATCCCGGCCCGGGCCGTCGCCGCCTTGACCGCAGCGGCCCCCAGCTCCGTCGCCGTGGCCGCCGCCAAGGCGCCCTGGAACCCCCCCATGGGGGTGCGGGCGTAATCGACGATCACCACCGGATCAGCGGTCATGTTCCAACTCCTTCACTCCATTCCTCAGTCAATGCGACGGGGCGGGGGACGCCTTCACCTCCATCTGGTCCCTCAACCGGTCTGAGGCAATGTCGGACTCGCTCAGGGGCGGGGGGCCAGATGCAGCCAGGACATGAGTTTGGCCCGGCTCTCGGAGCAGAGCAGCCATCGATCGCTATCGTTCCAATGATCCGCCACGAGCGGAACCTGCGAGAGGTCGCGCGCGCCCGTGCGAATCTCGGTGACGTCAAAGATGGCGCGGGCCCGCTCCAGAAGCGCGGCATAGCGAGCTTGGCCGTCCGCGATCATGAAATCGTGAATCTCCACGATCACATGGGCGCGCGAGAGGCTGGTCAGGCAGGCCTGGTCCAGGACGTCGAATTCGGCCGTCTCGATATCGCACAGCACCACACTCTCAGAGGCCTCCACGCCCAGGGGCGCCAGCTCGCCGAAAAAGGCCGGGGTGGCCGCCCCCAGGATGTGGACGCGATCGGCGACGCCGCTGGCCTGGGCCAACTCGGCCAGGTGGATCCGGCTCTGCTCGACGATCTCGAAGCAGTAGGACCTGGCGAAGAGGCCCGAGGCGACCAGACCGACCCCGTAGAATCCGTCCGCCGCGCCAAGGTCGATCAGGGTCGAACGCTCCGTCGCCAGACGCGCGAGCAAGGCGCAGACCTCCTGTTCATAGAGGCCAAGAAGCTTCGCCGAGTTGTCCGACTCGCGCCATGTCGCCCGTTCGCCCAGGTGAAATCCCGCAAGGGGGCCGTGCTGAACCACACCCCCCGTGACTTCAAATAGCCGCCGGGCCAGATAGATTCGCCGAATCTCCACCGCCTGCCCGGAGATGTACTCGAAGAGATCCGCCGTCTCCAATCCGCGCTCCTTGATCTAAAGGTTCTGCGCCGAGGCGGCGATGAAGCCCCCGCCGAGAACCCGACTGGGCGCCTGGGCGTCATAGAGGACGCAGGCCTGACCAGGGGCGACGGCTTCCTCCGGCGTCTCGAACCGTACTTCGACCCCTCGTTCCGCGTCGAGGGCGAGGCGAGCCGGCGCCGGCTCCCGTGTGGAGCGCACGCGGGCGAGGACGGCCTTGCCGCCCCTCGCGGCATCTTCAAGGCTTGGCTCGTCGCCCAGCCAGTTGGTCTCCCTGAGAATGAGCTTCGGAACGAGCAAGGCCTCACGCGGCCCCACGATCACCCGTTGGGACTGCGCCTCCAGGCGCACCACGAACAAGGGGTCTCCGACCGCGACATTAAGGCCCCGCCTCTGCCCGACGGTGAACCGGCTCACGCCGTCATGCCGCCCCAGGACGCGGCCATCCAGATGCACGATCTCGCCGCCCGCCTCCGGCAGGGGGCGCAGACGATCGATCAGGGTCACATAACGACCCTCCGGGACGAAACAGATATCCTGACTGTCCGGCTTGTCCGCCGCCGTGAGGCCGAGCGCCGCCGCGGCGGCGCGGACATCGGTCTTTTCCAGCTCGCCCAGGGGGAAGCGCAGAAACGCCAACTGTTCGCGCGTGGTGGCGAACAGGAAATAGCTCTGATCGCGCGAGGCGTCGCGCGCCCGGTGAAGCTGAGGTCCCGCAGGCCCCTCCGTGCGCCGCACATAGTGGCCGGTCACCATGGCCTGTGCGCCGAGATCGCGGGCGACCTCCACCAGATCGTAAAACTTCACCGTCTGGTTGCAGCGGATGCAGGGTATCGGCGTCTCGCCCTTGAGATAGGACTGAGCGAAATCCTCGATCACTGCCTCGCGGAAGCGGCTTTCATAGTCGAGAACATAGTGGGGGATCCCCAGGCTCTGGGCGGATGCGCGCGCGTCGCTGATATCCTGGCCCGCACAGCAGGCGCCCTTGCGGGCCGCGGCGGCGCCATGGTCGTAAAGTTGCAGGGTCACCCCCACAATGTCGAAGCCAAGTCCGCAAAGCACCGCCGCCGCGACGGTGGAGTCCACGCCGCCCGACATCGCCGCCAGGATCCGTGTTCCCGCCTTCAGGCTCATGGACTCCGCCGCCGCCGACCAAGCGCGGGCAAGGACGGCGTCGCGGCCCCGGACCGGGGCCTCAGCATCGGCCAGACGAACGGACATTATCACTCCACCTGCCGCCAACCCTCATCGGGGGCGCGACTTGCCCTGACATCTAGGCGTCCAGGCCCCGCATGGCGAGGGGCGGCGCGCGGGAGACTTCGTCAGCCGGCCGTCAAAACGTCGCGGAAACGCTCGGATCAGTCGTCCTCCGAGAGAACCTTGCTGATGTCCTCGCGATAGTGTTCGAACTGCGCTTTGCTCATAGGCGGATCGCGAGTTGTGAAAGTCCCGGCCCTGGGGTGGGGCCTCCACGCGTTTGCGTCAAAGTCCCAGACATGGGTGGGATGATAGGGCTGGTCGCCTTTGTAGAGCGCGCCGTCCTGTTCCATGTAGTAGGTTCTGGCCATGAATCGAACCCTAGGTCCGGGCGCGCGCCCTGGCAATGGAGCGACGTCCATGCCCCACCGCGGTGGCTTGAGATTGCCCGGCGGGCCGCACGCTGGTAGCCGTGAGTCGCAAAAAGCGGGGTGCTTCGCCAATGGCCAATGACGACATCAGCCGATCGCCCCGTCTCAATCGGGCCCGCGGCGGACTGTGGCGTTTCCTCAGCTTCGAACGCCTGATCACCGGGCCGGTGATCCACCTGGTCTATTGGGCGGGGCTCGCGGTGATCATCATCTTCGCCTTCGCCGTTGTCGGCGCCACGGTGGGCGTCGCCTGGCGGGAGGGCGGCTGGGCTTTCCTGCTGGCCGTTCCGGCGCTCATCGGCGGCGCCCTGGTCATCGCCGTCGCCGGCCTTCTGTGGCGGGCCTTTTGCGAGTTCTACGTCGCCCTGTTCCGGATCAGCGACGATCTTTCCGCCCTGCGTCGCGCGGCGGAGGCCCCACCGAGGGGCCCCTGACCCCCTGATCCGGCGCGCCCGCCCCCAGCGCGCCCGCCGGGACGCGCGACAGACTCCAGCGCGCCAGCACGCACGCGCGGACGCGCGACAGGGGCCGTAAGCTTCGGGCTTGGCGGATGGCGGCAAATCACCTTAACCGGTGACGTCTCGTTAACCATTTCAGTCTCTAGATTCGCGGTGGGGCTGCTCTTCCTTCCGCGTCAGCCCTTACCTTGAAGTCGCGTCTTGATACGGGGAGTTATGGATGCGCGTCCTGATGATCGAAGATGATACGATGGTCGCGCGTAGTGTTGAGCTCGCCCTCAAGGCGGAGGGTTTCCATGTTTATTTGACAAGCCTTGGGGAGGAAGGGGTCGATCTGGGAAAGATTTACGACTATGATCTGATCCTCCTTGATCTTAATCTTCCAGACATGCACGGACTTGACGTTCTGAGGTCGCTCAGAAACGCGAGGATCAGCACTCCTGTGATGATTCTCTCCGGGAATGCGGAAATCGAGACCAAGGTCAGAACGCTGGGCGGCGGCGCCGACGACTATATGATCAAGCCCTTCAACCGAGATGAACTCGTGGCCCGCATTCACGCCGTGGTGCGACGCTCCAAGGGGCACAGCCAGTCGACGATCCGCACGGGTGAGATCGTGGTCAATCTGGACGGCAAGACCGTGGAGGTAAACGGCGTTCGCGTCCATCTGACGGGCAAGGAGTACCAGATGCTGGAGCTCCTTTCCCTGCGCAAGGGGACGACGCTGACCAAGGAAATGTTCCTCAACCACCTCTATGGCGGTATGGACGAGCCCGAGCTTAAGATCATCGACGTGTTCATCTGCAAGCTGCGCAAGAAGCTGAAGGCCGTGGCCAAGGACCATCACATCGAAACCGTCTGGGGCCGTGGCTATATGCTCCAGGAACCGCGCGGAGAGAACCTCAACGCATGAGACGGCTGGCGGCCCTTTTCATCTGTCTGGCCGCCGCGTTCGTCCTCTTCTATGCCGGCTCGGCGACGCCGCCCCCGGCGCCGGTCTCGGCTCCGCCGAAAGACTTCTCCGCCGGGCGGGCGCTGGAAGACATTTCCGTTATCGGCCGCGCGCCGCATCCGGATGGATCGGCGGACCTTGAAGGGGTTCGCGCCTATCTCATGGGGCGCATGGCGGCCATGGGCCTCGATCCCCGCATTCAGACGGCCGACAGCGTTCACAGCCGGGGCTTTGGGCATGACCTCTTTGCCGGCGGCGCCCGGGTCAGAAATCTCATCGGCGTCCTGCCCGGCCGAAACCCGAACCTGCCCGCCCTGGCGCTCATGGCCCATTACGACACAGTTCCGGGGTCTCCCGGAGCCGCCGACGACAGCGCCGGTGTGGCGTCGGCCTTGGAGATCCTGCGGTCTATCGCCGCTCATGGGCGACCCGAGCGGGACGTGGCGTTGATCATCACCGATGGTGAGGAGCAGGGGCTTCTCGGGGCCCAGGCCTTTTTTGACCGGGACCCGCTCGCCGCGCACCTGGGGTTCGTCATCAATATGGAGGCGCGAGGCGGCGGCGGGCGGGCCGCGATGTTCCAGACCGGGACCGAAGACGGCGGCGCGATCCGTCTATTCGCCCGCACGTCGCGCCGTCCGGACAGCGCGTCCCTGTTGCCGTTCATCTACCGCTACCTGCCCAATGATACGGATTTCACCGTCGCCCTGAAAAGCGGCTTACCCGGGTACAACCTCGCCTTCATTGGCCGGCAGTTCGACTATCATTCGCCCAGTTCGACCGTGGCGGCGCTCGACAAGGGCTCGGTCCAGCACATGGGCGATGAGGCGCTGGGGCCGGCGCTCGCCCTGGCCTTCTCCCCGGCTCTCCCGGCCCGCTCGCCCGATCTCGTTTATGGCGATGTCTTTGGATGGGGCGTCATCGCCTATTCCCCCGTCCAGGGCTGGCTGCTGATCGCCCTCGCCGCGGTCCTGCTGGTCGTCGCCGCCGTTCCGGCGGTGCGCGCGAGGCGGGTGCGACGGGGCGGCCTGTTGATCGGCTTTGGCGTGGCGCCGCTTCTGCTGATCGTCGGCGGAGCCTTACTGTTCGCCGCGCGCGGGCTCACCGGCTCGGGGTCGGGCTGGTTCGCCTATCGTCCTCTGCTGGCGAGGTTTCCTGAGTTCGAGGCCGCCATGGCCCTGGTGGCCTTGGGCGCGCTCATGGGGGTCGCGGCCTTCGCGGGTCGCAGAGGTCGCGCCAACGGCGCCTGGCTCGGCCTGCTGGGCTTCAGCCTCGTGGCCACGATCGTCGTGCAGGCCCTGGCCCCTCTGGCGGCTTTCCTGCTCGCCTGGCCGACTCTTGTGGGAGCCCTCTGCGCCGCCTTGACGGGGACGGGCCTGGTCCGCGCTCGGCTCCCCCGATTCCTGGCGGCGGTTTTGGCCGTTCTCGCCACGGCGTGGTCGCTTGGCTTCTTTCACGCCTTTCTGGAGGGGCTGGATATGGCGCCCGCCGGCGCCCTGTTCGCCTGGACTGCGCTGCTCAGCCTCTGTCCGCTCCTGGCGCCGGTGGAGGCGGCGGACAGGCCCTCCAGAGACGCCGCTGTCCCCTTCGCCGCCTTTCTCGTCCTGATTGTCGGATTTGGTCTCGCCCTGCACCTGCGCTTGAGTTCGCCCTGGACCGTGCGTCATCCGCGCGCGGTCGAACCGGTGATCGTCGAAAGCGGCGGCTATGCCTATCGCGCCAGTCTGGCGCCGCTGGACGCCTGGACCGCGCGCTTCCTCGGCGGACCGGCCAAGCCCCTTCGAGACATTCCCGGAGGCCCCTTCCTGGCCGTGAGCCAGCCCGGCGTCGCGATCACCGCCGCGCCCCTGGGTCAGGCGCCCGTTCCCGGCGGCGCCGTGCTCTCGACGCGATTTGGAGCGGGAGATCGATCCCTGGATCTTGATATTTCCGCCCAGACCCCGCTGCACATCGTCCTCGCCGGCCACAGGCTTCCAGACCTGCCCGCAGGGAGCCATGCCCATCTGCGCTGGCGCGCCGAACCGGACGAGCGCGTCGATATCGACATCACCGCCGATCGGAAAGGGATGGCCACCGTCGCCTATGATTTCGCGCAGTCGGGCTGGCCGCCCGGCGCCGCGCCGATTCCGCCCCTGCCCGCAGATCATATGATCTGGGGCGATACGCCGCCCGGAACCCTTCTCGTCGGGTCGATGTCACTGCCCGTCGGACGTCCCTGACCCTGTCAGAGGGAACAGGCGCCCTCGCCGCCGCCCTAGGATCTGTGGACTCTTAGGATTCCGGATTTCAGCGAAGCGTGAATCAAGACTGCTTTTTGGAGGCGGTCTTGGGCGTGTTGGATCGATTGGTTCTGAGCGATGAGCAGTGGGAGCGGATCGCGCCGCTGATCATCGGGCGGCCTGACCAGAAGGGCTCGACGGGCCGGGACAACCGGATGTTCGTCGAGGGTGTGCTGTGGATCGTCAGGACGGGCTCGCCCTGGCGTGACCTGCATGAGGTGTTCGGGGACTGGAACACGGTCTTCCGGCGCTTCAGCCGCTGGAGCGCCAAGGGTGTGTGGTGGCGCATCTTCGAAGCGCTCTCGGACGATCCAGACTTCGAGTACCTGATCGTCGATTCCACCATCGTGCGAGCCCACCAGCACGCCGCTGGCGCGGCGAAAAAGGGGGGTCTGAAGATCAGGCCCTTGGCCGTTCCCGTGGCGGTCTGAGCACCAAGATCCACATGGCCGTCAGGGGCCTGGGCTGTCCGGTGCGCTTCACCTTGACCGCCGGCCATCGCGGCGACGCCCCGCAGGCCGAGCCCCTGATCGATGGCCTGCCCGCCGAGGCGGTGATGGCCGACACCGCTTACGACTCAGACCGCTTGCGCCAGAAGATCGCCGACAAAGGGGCTGTCGCCGTGATCCCGAACAACCCCTCACGAGCCCTCAAACACCCGCTCGACAAGCACCTCTACGCCCAGCGCCACCTCGTCGAGTGTTGCTTCTCCAGGCTCAAGCAGTTCCGGCGTGTGGCCCCCCGATTCGAAAAGACCGCAAGGAACTACCTCGCCGTCGTAACACTCGCCGCCATCATCCTATGGCTAAGGTAACTGTCCACAGCTCCTAGAGCGCCGTCCGACCAGGTGGGAACTGGCTTGGCGGCCAGACGCCGCGTAAGCGATTGAATCTAGAGCGGCGTAAAGACTCAGGGGTGATTCCGTCAGTTCGAGATCTGCTCTAGGTGGGAGGCGTGTTCACGCCATGCGCCCACGACTTGAGAAACGGCGCCAGGATCAGGAACAGCAGCCCAAAGCCGACCCCGGCCCAGCCGATGGCGTTGAACATGCCAAGCGATGTTCGGAGCGCCTCGCCCGGATCCAGCACCTGCCCCCCGGCCGTGGCTGTGCCTGCCAAGGCGGCGATCCTTGCCCCAATGAACTCCGCCGCCGACGTGGCTAGGAACCACACCGCCATCATGGTGGAGACGAGCGCGGCGGGCGAAAGCTTAGTGACCTCGCTCATCCCCACGGGGCTGAGGCAAAGCTCACCGGTCGTGTGCAACAGATAGGCGAGCCCAAGCACCATCAACGGCAGGCGAAACTGCGCGTCGGCCAGACCGCGGCTCCAGACAATCAACAGAAATCCCAACCCGACTTGGGCAAGACCGAGCCCGAACTTCACCACCGGATTGGGATCCCGTCCCGTCCGGCCCAGATAGGTCCAAAGCGCTGCGAACACCGGCGCGAGGATCAGAATGAAGCCAGCGTTGAACGACTGCGTCTGGGAGGCCGTAAAGCTCATATCAATCCAGACGTAGGCACCAGAGGGGCGCAGGGCCGCCAGCATGTCGGGCGTCGCCAGAATCAGCCTGACCCCCGCAAGGCCGAGCTGGACCGGTTGCGAAATGAGATTGAGCTCGGTGTTCTGCTGCGCGAAAAGATTGAGCGATGTGGCCGCTTGTTCGAACAGGGTGAAGAAGACAATGGACCCAGCAATGAGAACAAAGGCCAGCATCAGCCTCTCGCGCTCCACCTTGTCGCAGCGCAAAAGATAACCCCCCAGATAGACCAGGGCCGCCGCCCAGCCCAGGCCGAGCGCTCCACCGACGAGACTGTTGTGTTGAACCAGAAGCCAGACGCCAGCCACCCCAAAAATCCCCCCGGCATAGATGGCCCATTCCAGGCTGATCGTTCCCGCGATCGGCTTGGCGAGGCCTATAGGGTCCGGGGGTTCGCCCCTTCCCTCAAGCCAGCTTCGCCCGGCGATGAAGGTGACCCACCCTGCCGCCATGCCCACTCCCGCAGCGCCGAAGCCCCAGGCCCAGCCCACGGTTTGGCCCAGATATCCACACAGGACCGCCGCCCAGAAGGCGCCCAGATTGACCCCGTAATAGTAGAGCGTGAAGCCGGGATCGCGACGCGGGTCGCCCTCGCCATAAAGCTTACCCACGATCGAGGAAATGTTCGCCTTGAGGAATCCGACGCCCATGATGATCAGGGACAGGGCCAGATAGAGGGTGTCTTCAAATGCTTTGGGACCGGGGTGGGTGACGAGATGATAGCTACCCTTGACCAAACGCGCGGGGAGGGGCGCGGAGACCGGAAGCCCGGCGACCTTCAAGGCCCCGTCGGCGTCAGAGGCGAATGCATAACCATGTCCCGCCACCACCAGCCTGACCGCCCGCTCGCCGCCACGCCCCTCGGGAACGAGTGGGAAATGAGCTCCGGCATAGACAAGATCCTGTCGGGCCGGCGGCCCCTCGATCGCCATCAGCCCCTGGCCAGCGACCAAAAGTAGGGCGCCGAAGGCCACCGCCTTGCGCGCGCCTAAATACCGATCCGCCAGGACCCCACCCACCAAGGGCAGGAGATAGACGAGCGTGGCGTAGGAGCCGTAGGTCCCGCTCGCCGCCACCTGATTCATGAGGAAATGTTGAGTCAGATAGAAGATCAGTAGCCCGCGCATGCCGTAGTAGGAGAATCGCTCCCACATCTCAGCGAAGAACAGGACGAACAGACCTTTGGGATGGGTGCGCGCCAGCTGCAGCGCCACCGGCAGGCCGGTCGTCAGGGTGACGAGCACGCCCGCCAGTATGACAATGTTGTTCATTCACTCCCCCCTTACGAGCCGGGCTCGGGTGGCCGGACGCAATGTGCTTGTCAACCGGGCTGGAGGATGCGGCAACCGTAATCGAGAATGTCCTCGCCCGAGGCCAGATCCCCTGCCGCCGGGTCGGCCCGGCGACGGATAAGCACGAAGCCGGGCTGACCATCGCCAAAGTCGGTCCCCACGGCCGACAGGGTCTCCAAAGACCGATCCTGAGGGGTGTGCGCAACTCCAGCGGCCAAGAGCTTGAACGGATCGGCGCCCGAAAAGTCGCGCGAGTCGATTCGTCGCACCCAGACCCGCCGGGTCTGCAGTGGCACGGACAGAATACGCCACCGACGGCCGATCTCGCCCAGATGTAATTCCAGGGTCGCCTTTACCTGCGGCCGCACGCAGTCGAGATGTATGTGAAGCTGATCCTGGGTGCGCCCGGGCTTGGAGTTCACCGCCAGGGCGATGTCGGCCCGCGGAACCTTGTGGCCCACCAGCCGCTCGAATGCGGCCCGTGCGGACCAGGCGTCGCGCCAATAGTTCGGCGCGTCCGGCGTCAAAAGTTCGGGACTCTCGATCCCGACAATGCGGCGCGTGGGAACGACGAGAATATGGGTCGCGTGTTTGGGATCCCTCAGAACGGCGAATCCCTGGCGCAGGTTCGCCACCAGGCAGGGCCAGGGGAGGCCGGTGACGCTTTGGTCGACGACGCAAAGATCATGCACCACGAACCACAGGGCGCCAGGCGGCTGATCTTCGTCCGGCGCAGCCACGAGACGGCTGGCAAGGGCCATGCCCACAATCCAGAACGCGGCCGCAAGGGCCAGCCAGAACCTGGGTCCGCACTTCGCGTTGGCGCCCTGCGTCAGGATGGTCGAGGTCAATAGGCGAAGGCGCTATAGACGTGATCGAGGTTCCCGGCCCAGGGACCGTGATAGAGTTCCAGCAGTCGTTCCGCAGCGGTGACGCCGCTCTCGGCGATGTCCTCAATCTCCCCCAGATAGCTGCTCTCGTCGACCATGCCGCCTGACAGGCGATCACGCCGCTTCAGGCCTTCACGGGCCAGGGCCACCATGTCGCGCGCGATATCTCGAACCAGGCGCCCACGTACAGTCGCCTTGAGCCCAAGTCGCGGCGCCTCACGCGACAACTGTGTGCGATCCTCTAGCGTCCAGTCCTTGGCCAGATCCCAGGCCGCGGCGAGAGCCGATCCGTCGTAAAGGATGCCCGTCCAAAGCGCCGGCAGGGCGCAAAGGCGGCTGGTCGGGCCGCCATCCGCGCCGCGCATCTCAAGATACTGTTTCAACCTCACCTCGGGAAAGGCCGTGGAGATATGGTCAGCCCAATCTTTAAGAGTCGCCCGCTCACCCTCGAGCTCGGGAAGTCGGCCGGCGACGAAGTCCGCGAATGAGCGGCCCGCCACGTCAATGTACCGCCCCTCGCGCTTAACGAAATACATGGGCACTGAGAGAGCATACCGGGCATAGGTCTCGAATCCGAAGCCATCCTCGAAGACGAACGGCAGCATGCCGGTGCGGGCGGCATCGGTGTCGGCCCAGACCGCAGCGCGAGAGCTGAGGAGGCCGCTGGGTCTGCCCTCCACAAAGGGCGAATTGGCGAACAGGGCGGTGACGACAGGCTGGAGCGCCAAGCTGACCCGGAATTTGGCCCGCATATCCGCCTCGTCGGCGAAGTCGAGATTGGCCTGGACGGTGCAGGTGCGGAACATCATATCAAGACCTTTGGTCCCGACTTTCGGCATGTAGCGCCGCATGATCCTGTATCGCCCTTTGGGCATGGCCGGGATGTCCTCGCGCCGCCAGTCCGGCGTGAACCCCAGACCCAGAAAGCCCAGACCCAACTCGGCGGCGACGGTCTTGACCTCCTCCAGATGACGACCGGTCTCCTCGCAAATGTCGTGCATGGTCTCCAGCGGTGCGCCGGAAAGCTCGAACTGTCCGCCAGGCTCCAGGCTGATGTTCTCCATCCCGCGATTGAGCCCGATGAGGACCTCGCTTCCATCGGCCCCAAGTTCGGTCGTCGGCGCCCAGCCAAAGCGCATCAGACCCTCCATGAGCGCCTTGACGCCATCGACGCCCTCATAGGGCACAGGCCTATGATCGGCGGTCCGGAAGACGAACTTCTCGTGTTCGGCTCCAACCCGGAAGGCCGCGCACGGCTTGGCGCCGGCGGCGAACCACCCGGCCATATCTTCGAAGGTGAGGGGCCGTTCGTCGCTCATAATCTGCGGCATCTTCGGTCCTGTCCCCTTTAGGCCGCCCGTGCCGGACGCGTGACGATCACTTGGGGGGACGCCCCCATAACCTCAAGGCCCCTGCCAGTCACCCAGATGCGATTGCCAGATCGCCAGGGCGGCGATCGCCGCGGTATCCGCCCGGAGAATACGCGGGCCGAGCGACACCGGCATGACGCCAGGCAGGGCGCGGACCGCCTCGCGCTCCTCCGGCGAAAAGCCGCCCTCTGGCCCGATCAGAATGGCCCACCCCTCATCCGGGAGCCGTGAGTCAGCAAGGCTTCTAAGGGTCTCAGCCATGTTTGGAGCATCCCCCGCTTCATCGCAGAAGACCAGCCTCCTTGCCGCCGGCCAAGCTCTCAGCATCCCCGACAGAGGCTCCGGAGGAGCGATTTCAGGTGTGTCCAGCCGTCCGGTCTGTTCTGACGCCTCGACGGCGATGCTGCAAAGACGTTCGGTCTGAATGTCTCGTAAGGCGCAGCGCGCAGTCACCGTCAATCGCAAACGTCGCACGCCCAGTTCCGCCGCTTTCTCCGCCACGGTCTCCAGACGACTCCGCTTGATTAGGGCCATGACAAGGTCGAGGTCGGGCGTCGCCATCTGTGGACGCATTAGCTCTTGCACTTGCAGCGTGAGATTACGGCCCCCGGAGTCAGCCAGACGGGCTCTCCACTCGCCGTCGCGGCCGTTGAAGACAGCGATCTGATCGCCCGCAGTCAGACGCATCACCCGCGAGAGGTAGTGCGCCTGACTTGAATCGACGGCGAGTCGGGCGCCTTTCCCAAGCGGATCGCGACAATGGAGACGGATCATGTCGCCGCCGCCCCCAGCCGCCCTCCGCCGCGGACGAAGAGCAGTCCGATCAGGCCCAGTCCCAGAAGGAGGGTGATGGTGGCGAATCCGCCCTGCTGGGTGTGGAAGAGGTGCGTCCCTTGGTTGACGAGCAAGGGTCCAAGCCAACTCGTAGCTGTGCCTGACAGCGCGTAGACCCCGAAGAACGCCCCGGTCTGGGCAGGCGGCGTCAAGCGGGTAAGCAAGGTCCGGCTCGAAGCGAAATGGGCGGTAATGAAGATCGCGTTCGAAAACCCGATAGCCAGAAACACCCACTCCGGCAGGGTGGTGAAGAACGGACCGCTCCACAGGTCCCCATGCATCGCCTTGGGCCAGACCCACAGGTAAAGGATGCGCTCCGGCCCCATGCCAAGCAGGGCGATGACGCCCAGAAGCGACATGCCGATCTCGATTCGCACCGCGGTTTTGGGGCCAAAGGCGTGATCGAGCCATCGACCGACGAAACCGCCCAACACGGCGAACAGACTAAGAAGGATGCCAAAACCGAGCATCTCCAGAGCCCCCCATTTCATGACCCCGACGGCATAAATCCCAGCATAGGTCAGGATCGCCACCATGCCGTCGACATAGAACATGCGCGCCGCCAGATAGGTGACGGCATCGCGATGGCGCCGGACAGTCCTTAGCATGCTCAAAAGATCGCGACCGCCGCGGGCGAAGGCGGTGCGTGCCGACATCGGGCTCTTTGGAGCATCTGGCGTGATCAGAAAGAAGGGGATGGCGCCGAGCCCAAGCGTCCCAGCGGCGAGGAGCGCCACGACGCGCTCGGGTTGATGCAGGCTTCGGCTGAGGCCGAACAGGGGTTCCGCCGGCAGCCAACCCCAATGCGCAGTCGATGGCAGGCCCGGCAGGGCGAAGGCCCAGGCCGTGAAGGCGAGGGCGGCCAGGCCGAATGCATTGCCAAGGGCGAGGGCCAGCCCCGACGCCTGATGTGCGGCGCGCAGCCCCGCCGCCCGCACCAGGAGCGAATTGTGCAGCACCTCTGACCACGAGAACAAAACGCCGACGATCGCCGTGATCGCCAAAATCGCCGTGACAGAGAGACCCGCCCTGTCGGGTTTGGCGTACCAAAGGGCGGCGATCAAGGGAACCATCACTGCCACGATCAGAGCCAACCAGGGCTTGCGTCGTCCCAGGTTGTCGATGGACGCCCCCAAAAGCGGCGCGGTGAGCATGACCGCCCAGCCCGCATACTGGCTCCAACGGGAGATCTCCTCCTGACCGCGGATAGGATCCCCGATCACGGTTGCCGCCACATAAGGCATGAAGATGTAGATGGTGATCAGGATGACATAGGGGTTTCGCACACCTTCAAAGAGAGACCAACAGATCGCCCCTCCGGTAAGCGGCGCCTCGCGCGGCCGCGTCTCGATGTCCAGCGACACGGCGGGCGGGGCCGTCAGGGCGCCGTCGGCGCGGACTCGCGCACGACGAACATTGCCCGGATCTTGCCCGCATGGGCGAAGCGCAGGGTCGCTGGAATGGTCTCCCCAACATGAAATCCCCGACCCAAGCCCATAAGCATCAGGTGGTCGCCCCCGGGCGACAGCGCCACCTCGCCATGGGCCGGCGTCGGCACGCCATTGGGTAATTCGCGCATGCGCATCACGCCTTGGTTCATGCTCATCTCATGCGGCGTGACGCTGGCGACCCCGGCGATGTCAGCGCCGACAAGGCGATCGGGCGCCTTCCCGGTATTGATGACGCGGAGATAGGCGGCGGCTGACGCCGCTCCCGGGGGGGTAGCGCGAATCCAGGCATCGGCGATGCGAATGGCGCCAGCAACGCGCCTGTGCGCCTCTGCGGCCATTGTCGGAGACCCCGAGAAGGCCCAGACCATTCCCAAGGTGAGGACGAGCGCTCCAAACCTTACAACCCGCCCTGGTCGGCGCCATGTCATGTCCCGTCCTCCGCGCTATTGGCTTTTTCTTTAATCCACCGGACGATCCTTATAGGGCTGAGATGGCGCTGCGAAGGCGTTGGACGGCCATGATGTCCGCGACGCCCCTGCCGGGCCGGCTCTCAACATAGAGGCGGCGCGCCTTAGAGGAACGAAGGGAAGCTCATGTTGAACCGGCTCCTGCGCCAGATCGCCATCAGTCTGATCGCCGCCGCCTTCGCGGCCAGCGCGGTGGGAATGAGCGTTTTCGCCTTCGGTTTTGCGGTCTTCGCCGCCCTGAGGCAATGGTTGTCGCCGGCGGGAGCCGGCGCGGCGACCGGCGTGATATTCCTTATGTGCGCCGGTCTGGCTCTGCTCGCCTCCCCCATGGTCTGGCGTCGCGGCCGGCGCGGTGCGAGCGGTAGCGTTCGCCTTGATGGCGAGACCTTGCGTGAGGCCGTCGACGGGGCGCTCAGCCTCCTGTTGGCGGGTCTCGCCTCCCGCGCCACCGGACTTTTCCGCCGTCGCCGGGCCAAGGGTTGAACCCTCGGCTGGACCCTAGAGGCCCGGCAATTTGAGCTTGGTCGGACCCTTTCGGGCGATGATGATCGCCTTATCCGCCGTGAGGCTGGAGATTCGCTTCTCCTCAACCTTGGCGTCTACTGGGGTAGAGGTGTTGGCTGCGCTTTGCGCCGTCGGTTCGGGGGCGTCACCCCGTCGCCAGAACATCACCCAATCTGCGAAATTCTTGTCCTTGTGAGCGATGGATCCGAATTCGTCGTCGATCACATAGCGGACGAGAGGATCGGCGGTCTCAGCGCCAGCCTTGGCGACAAGATCCTTTTCGGCATCGTCCCGCACCTGCTTATCACGTTCTCCTAGAAGCGCCTCGCGCGCCGCGCTTTCAGGTTGAAGCTCCTGTGGACGGGGCTCTCCCGGCGCCGGCGGCCGCAACGCGTAGTCCGGCGGCAGCACCAGTGGGGCCTTGCTGACCACACGAAACTCGTCAGGCGAGGTTTTGCCGTAGCCAAGTGCGTTGGACAGCGAATGGCAGCCCGCCAATCCCGCCGCCAATATCAACGGCGTCACGCGGAGCCACGTCGAGACCTTCGTCTGGGTCATCCAATCCCTCAAGGCGCCACCCGGCCGTGCCAAGCGCCATAACCGATCCGAAACACAAGCGCCACGCGTCTTTGCCTTAGACCGCGGTCCCGCCGACCTTTGGCGCGGTCCGAGCGGGCCAGATCCAACTCTCCAGCAGAAGCAGGGTGATCCCAATTGTGATCGCGCTATCAGCGGGATTGAAGATCCAGGGGAACCCCAGGGCCCGGGCGTCGATGAAATCCACCACGGCGCCGCGGAGAATCCGGTCGATCAGATTGCCAATCGCGCCGCCAATGATCAGCCCTAGCGCTACTCCGGTGACAACACGCTCAGATCTCGCGGCCCAGATGCAGAGCGCGAACACGACGAGACACGCAAACAGCGCCAGAGCCCACCGCACCGAGTCGCCGCCGCCCTGAAGCAGGCCATAGCTGATGCCGGTATTGTCCACGAGGGTCAGATGAAGCGGACCGAACGACCCCGCGATCTGGCCTGTCAGGTCAGCCCTTAACGCCCAAGCCTTACTCGCCTGATCGGCCGCAGCCGCCGCCAGGGCGACGCCAAGGGCAATGTAGCCGGCGCGGGTCAGCCTCATCGATGTTGCGCGTCCCACCAAGCCACGGCATCGGCGTCCCGCAGGGACAGATCCGGATAGCGCGAATCGGCGCCGACCTCCTCTAGGACACGCCAGGAGCGCGCACATTTTCGCCCCTCCGCTCGGCGCGGCTCCACGGCCACCCCCGGCGTGGAGTCCAGACGGAAGGCCTCGGCCGGCCCCTCCCCTATCAGCAATGTCGCTTGGCTCGTGCGGAAAATCTCCGCCGCGTCCAGACCGTCAAAGGCCAGCCGCAGTTCGGCATCCGCGAGATGAACGAGAGGAGCGGCCTCCAGGGCCGAACCTAGCCGTTTGTCGCGCCGCTCGATCTCCAGGGCGCCGGTCACCACGCGCGTGACCGTCTGGACCTTCGACCAGCGGGCGGCCTCCGCGGGATCACGCCAGTCCGCCGGCGTGTCTGGAAACACCCTCAGGGCATTGGCCCCGCCTTCAGGGAACCGGGTCGTCCAAGCCTCTTCCATGGTGAAGGCGAGGACTGGGGACATCCAGATGGTGAGACGTTCAAACACCAGATCCATCACCGTTCGACAGGCGCGGCGGCGAGGGGAATCCGGTCGGTCGCAATAGAGGGCGTCGCGGCGAATGTCGAAGAACAGGGCCGACAGCTCATTGGAGCAGAAATCAGCTAGAGGGCGCAGGGCGTCGGCGAAGGCGAAGCGGCCGTAGGCGTCTCGCACTTCCACATCCAGTTCCTGAAGGCGGTGAAGGATAAAGCGCTCCAGAGGCGGCAAATCCTCGCGCGGGAGCCTCTCCGACGGGTCGAACCCGTCCAGGGCGCCCAGAAGGTACCGTATCGTATTGCGCAGCTTGCGGTAGGCGTCGACGGTGCTCTGCAGGATGGTGGGACCGATCCGTTGATCTTCTGCATAGTCAGTCAGGGCGACCCAGAGACGCAGTATCTCCGCCCCGTAGCTCTTGATCACCGATTGGGGCTCGACCGAGTTGCCCAGGGACTTGGACATCTTCTCACCCTTCTCATCGAGGGTGAAACCGTGCGTCAGCACGCCCTCGAATGGGGCTCGTCCGCGGGTCGCACAGGCCTCGAGAAGGGAAGATTGGAACCAGCCGCGGTGCTGATCTGAGCCCTCCAGATAGAGGTCGGCCGGCCAGCGCGTATGCTCCCGGCCCTCCAGAACGAAGGCATGGGTCGAACCGGAATCAAACCAGACGTCGACAATATCTTCGACCTTCTCGTAGAGACGCGGGTCGTGATTGCCGAGGAAATCGCCGGCAGGCCTGGTAAACCAGGCGTCGGCGCCCTCCCGGGTGATGATCTCGATGATGCGGGCGTTCACATCGCGGTCTTGAAGCGGCGCGCCCGTCGCCGTGTCGACGAACATAGCGATCGGCGATCCCCAAGCGCGTTGCCGGCTGATCAGCCAGTCGGGACGGGTCTCGACCATGCCGCGAATGCGATTGCGCCCGCCTTCCGGATAAAAACGTGTGGCGTCGATCGCGGCGAGCGCCACCTCGCGCAGGGTCCGGTCTCCGTGCGCTTCGCCTCCAAGAGGAGCATCCAGGCGGATGAACCATTGTGGAGTATTGCGAAAGATGACCGGCGCGCGCGACCGCCAGGAATGGGGATAGCTGTGCTCAAGCCGCCCCCGCGCCAGGAGCGAGCCGGCCTGGGTCAGAGCCTGAATCACCGCCTCATTCGCCGGGCCGAACTTGCCCGCGCGCTTGCCTTCGGTCTCAAGCACCTTGAGGCCGCCAAAAAGAGGCACATGAGCAAAATAGGCGCCGTCTTCATCAACGGTCTCGGGAATGTCGCGAAAGCCGTGTGCGATCCACAGGCCATAGTCCTCCGCCCCGTGGCCCGGCGCAGTGTGCACGAAGCCAGACCCGGCGTCCTCGGTGACATGATCGCCAGCCAGGAGCGGGACATCGAAACCATAGCCGGGATCCTGGCCGCGGAAGGGATGAGCGCAGATCAATCCTGAAGGATCGACCTCGGCGATGCGGCGGGCCGACGCAATCTTCGCGGCTGCCAGCAGGTTTGGGGCCAGGGTATCGGCGAGGATCAGCCGATCGCCCAGCTGCGACCAAGGGGCGAAGTCGAGACCGGTCTCAAGCTTTTCCACCTCATAAACCGAGTAGGCGATCTTAGGATTGAAGGCGATGGCCCGATTGGCAGGGATAGTCCACGGCGTGGTTGTCCAGATCACCACCTTAGCGCCAATCAGCGCGTCAGCGCCGCCGACCACCGGAAAACCGACCCAAACGGTCGGCGATACATGGGGATGATACTCCACCTCGGCGTCGGCCAGGGCCGTGCGTTCCACCGGACTCCACATGACCGGCTTGGAGCCACGATAAACCTGGTGTGTGGCGATGAACCGGTGCAGTTCGGCGACGATCTTAGCCTCGCTGGCGAAGTCCATGGTCGAGTAGCGGTTCGTCCAGTCGCCGAGCACACCCAGGCGGCGAAACTCGGCCCCCTGCGCCTCGATCCAGCCCGCCGCATAGTCGCGGCAGCGCGCCCGGAACTCCGCCTTGGAGACATCCGCCTTGCCGCGACCTTCGGCCCGGAAGGCCTCCTCGATCTTCCACTCGATGGGAAGACCGTGACAGTCCCATCCGGGAACATAATCCACGTCGTAACCAAGCGCGAACCGGGAACGGACGACGAAGTCCTTCAACAGCTTATTCAGGGCGTGCCCGATATGTATCGCACCATTGGCGTAGGGTGGTCCGTCGTGAAGAACGAAGAGCGGCGCTCCGGCGGCCTGTCGGGCCCGACGTGCGGCGCCATAGATGTCACCCAGACGATCGAGGATCCGCGGCTCAAGATCGGGCAAGCCCGCTCGCATAGGAAAGTCGGTCTTCGGAAGGAAGACGGTCTCACGATAGTCACGGGCGGGAGTCTGTATGTCGTCAGCCATGGGAGGATCGGGAAATCGCTGAGGGAAGGACAAAACGCAAGAGCCGGCGCAGACCACTCAGCCGTCTGGGCTGGGTCGGCCTCACGCCGGAAGGCTAATTCGCGAGACCCGGGCCTTCATGTTCATGCCGCAGATGATTAACAGACGAACGCGCGGCCCGCTACCCGGACGCCGTGGTCAGCCCTGGCAAAGCGTCATGCGCCCCTCGACAGGATCTCCCGGGCCAGCGCGGCGTCGCGGCGGATCTGCTCAACCATGATCTCGACCGAAGCGAATCGCTCCTCAGGTCTCAGGAAAGCCACGAGGTCGGTCTCGATGACCTCGCCGTAAATGTCCTCGTCGAAGTCGAACAGCCATACCTCAAGACGTGGATCAACCTCACCGGTAGTCGGATTGACCCCGATATTGGCCACCCCCCCGCGCCTGCGGCCATCGGCAAGGCGGGTGCGGGTGGCGTAGACGCCAAAACGCGGGGGCGCATAATCCCCGAGCGGCACATTGGCCGTGGGAAAACCGAGTTTACGGCCGAGTTGGCGGCCCTTTTGCACTACGCCCTCAATGGCGAAGGCCCCCCCCAGGAGCCGCGCAGCGAGGTCCGGCCGGCCGTCGCGCAGTGCCTCGCGAATAGCCGTGGAGGAAATCTTCCCTGCCTCGCCGGCAACCTCTGAAGCCACAGACACCGAAAAGCCGAGCCGAGCGCCATAGCGACGCATGGCCTCCGGGTCCCCAGTGCGACCCTTGCCGAAAGTGATGTCGAAGCCCACGGCGACGTGGCGGACCCCCAATCCCTCGACCAGAACCTCCTCCGCGAATGCCTGGTCGCTGAAGCTGGCCATCTCGACGCCGAAGGGCAAAAGGTAGAGTCGGTCCGCTCCCAGGCGCTCGACTCTCCGCGCCAGCTGGTTCGGCGTCATCAGCCGGAACGGCGGGGCCTCAGGGTGGAAGTGCATCCGCGCATGTGGTTCGAAGCTGATCACCCCAAGCGGCGCGCCTAGTCTCACCGCCGCCTCGCGCGCGTCGTCGATCACCCGCTGGTGACCCAGATGTACGCCATCGAAGTGCCCGAGAGCCACCGCGGCGCCTCTGTCGGCCTCGGAAAGCCCTTTCCAACCATGAATGACTCGCATCGCCGACTCAGGTCCCCCGCCGCGGAGCCAGAACCACGGCTTCACCCTCGGTTACAGTCTTGCCGGCCACAGTGCAGGTGGTCGCAAGGGTCACACGCCCGCGCTCGAAATCGATCGCAGTGACGGTGACGGTCGCGCACACCGCGTCGCCGATCTTCACCGGGCGGCGGAAACTCAGAGATTGAGATAGATAGATGGCGCCTGGGCCCGGTAGACGCGTGCCAAGAACCGCCGAGATGTGGCCCGCACTGAGCATCCCGTGTGCTATCCGGCCGCCAAACCGTGTCGTCCGGGCATAGGCCTCATCGAGGTGAACGGGATTGTCGTCGCCGGTGACCGCTGCAAAACGATCGATGTCTGCTGAAGTGACCGTTCGCGTGAGCGTTTCCACATCACCCACACTCAAGTCTTCCAGGTATCGGCCCGTCGTCATGCGCCCTCCCACATCGAGATGTGACGCGCTTCTACAAGTCGGAGGGAGGCTTTGGCGAGGCTTTCACCAGACCAGCGCCCGAAGGGCGTGGCGCGCGGTGGTCCCCACTTCGGCGAACCGTCGCCGCGCAAGAGTCGCATCGAGCGCCCCGTTCGGTTTGAAAAGGGCGCCGCCGTCGACCCCGCCGCCCACATAGAGAGCGTCCAGCCCCATCGCCGCCGCCCCCTTCAAATCTGTGCCGAATCCGTCGCCGATGGCAAGCACCCGATGGTCATCGCGCGGTCGGCCAAGATGATCGCTCGCCCGGGTCAGGGCCAGCCTATAGATAGGGGCGTGGGGCTTGCCGGCCATGACCACTTCTCCCCCCAGATCCTCGTAGAGCGCCGCAAGGGCCCCGCCGCAGTAGATGAGTCGTGAGCCGCGCTGGACCATAAGGTCAGGATTGGCGCAAATCATCTCCAGCCCCCGAGCGCAGCCTCGCTCAAGAGATCGGCGATAGTCTTCCGGAGTTTCGACTTCGTCGTCGTTGGGACCCGAACAGGCAATGAAACGCGCGTCCTCGAGTGGCGCGAATTCAAGGCCCAAGCCCTGGTAGAGCGCGTCATCTCGGGAGGGTCCGATTCGCCAAGCAGGCCCGGGCGCGCGCGCGGCCAGAAGATTCCGGGTCACATCTCCAGATGTCACCATGTCGCTCCAGGCGGAGCGGGGGACCCCCAGATCATCTAGCTGCCGCGCCACCTCCGCCGATGGTCGGGGTGAGTTGGAGACCAGGATCACCGGTCCGACTTCTGCGCGCCATCTGCGAAGAGCAGAGCAGGCGCCTGGCCAAGCGTTGAGGCCGTCGTGAATGACGCCCCAGATATCACACAGAAGGACGTCATAGTCGCCGGCTAGAGCGGCGAGTCCGCTGGGGACGCTCGGAAGAGCCGTGTCGAACTCATGTTGCATGACCGCGCCCCGGATCAGCGCGTCGGGACCGGACGATCTCCGCGATAGTCGTAGAATCCCCGGCCCACTTTCCGGCCGAGCCACCCAGCCTCGACATATTTCACCAGCAGCGGGCACGGACGATATTTGGAATCCGCCAGCCCCTCATAAAGCACGTTCATGATCGACAGCACGGTGTCGAGACCGATGAAGTCGCCCAACTCCAAGGGACCCATGGGATGGTTGGCGCCCAGCTTCAACGCCGTATCGATCGCATCGACCGTGCCCACGCCCTCATAGAGGGTATAGATGGCCTCGTTGATCATCGGAACGAGGACGCGGTTGACGATGAAGGCGGGGAAATCCTCGGCATTGGCGGTGGTCTTGCCCAGCGATCGGGCGAACGCGACCGCGATCTCGTAGGTCTCGGCCCCAGTGGCGATACCACGGATGATTTCGACGAGTTTCATCAGCGGCACAGGATTCATGAAGTGCAGGCCGATGAATCGCTCCGGCCTGTCGGTCGCCGACGCCAAGCGGGTAATCGAGATGGAGGAGGTATTGGAGGCGAGCAGGGTCTTGTCGACGAGGTGGGGGCTTAACGCCCGGAAAATGGATTTTTTGGTGTCTTCGTCTTCGGTGGCGGCCTCAATGACGAGGTCGGAGCGACCGATTTCCGCGAGACTCGGCTCCGGACGGATCCGCCCAAGAGCCGCCTCCCTCTCCGCCTCTCCGATCAGGCCCCGCGCCACCTGTCGGTGCATATTGCGATCGATGAGCCCAACGCTCTCATCGATTTTCGCGGGCGCCACATCGTGAAGGAGCACATTGTAGCCGGCCAGCGCGCACACGTGCGCGATGCCGCTCCCCATCTGACCCGCCCCGATTACGCCAACCGTTCTGATCTCGGCCATCAACCGCTATGGGACCCTTATCGGGCCCTCCTGCTCAACTGACGATCAGTCTCGTCCCCTGCCGTTATACAAACGCAAAGGAGTTGGGCAAGATTTTGCTGCGACGCAGCGAAATTCGGTCAGGCCTTGACGGTGTCCAGCGCCGCCATCAGCTCCGGGACCGCTGTCTTATAATCCGCCACCAGACCATAGTCCGCCACCTGGAAGATCGGCGCGTCGGCGTCCTTGTTAATGGCCACGATGACTTTGGAGTCCTTCATCCCCGCGAGGTGCTGGATGGCGCCGGAGATGCCGACCGCCACATAAAGCTGCGGCGCCACCACCTTGCCGGTCTGGCCGACCTGATAGTCGTTTGGAGCGTAGCCCGCATCCACAGCGGCGCGTGAAGCGCCCACGGCGGCGCCAAGCTTGTCGGCCAGAGGTTCGATGACCTTTTGGAACTCCTCCGCCGAGCCCATCGCGCGACCGCCGCTGACCACGATCTTCGCCGCCGCCAGCTCGGGGCGGTCGGATTTGACCAACTCCTCGGCGACGAAGCGAGTCTTGGGGGCGCCCACCCCGGCCGGTGCAGCCTCGATTGTCGCCGCGCCGCCTTCCGCCGCCGCCTTAAACGCCGTGGGGCGAACGGTGATGACCTTCTTTGCGTCGACCGACGCTACAGTCTCCAGGGCGTTGCCGGCATAGATCGGGCGCACGAAGGTGGACGGGTCAACAACCTCAATAATCTCGGAAATCGGCGCGACGTCGAGCGCGGCGGCGACTCGCGGAGCGAAGTTCTTGCCCACCGAGGTCGCTGGAACAAGGACGGCGTCATAGGAGGCCATGAGCGGGATCACACAGGCGGCGAGGGCCTCAGCAATCTGGTGACCGAGCGCATCGCTTTCCGCGGTCAGCACCTTGCGCACGCCCGCGATCTTGGCGGCCTCCGCCGCCACTGCCGTCACACCCTTGCCCGCCACCAACACATCCACCTCCCCCGACAAGGCCAAGGCGGCGGTGACTGTCTTTTGGGTATTGTCCTTGAGGGAGCGATTATCGTGATCCGCGAAGACGAGAACGGGCATGGTCAGATCACTCCGGCTTCGGTCTTGAGTTTCGAAACGAGATCTGCGGCGGTCTCCACCTTCATCCCCGCCGTTCGTTTCGGCGGTTCAGTCACCCTCTTCACCGTCAGGTGGGGGGCGGCGAGGCCCCCGAAGTCATCCGGAGACTTGACGTCGATGACCTTCTTCTTCGCCTTCATGATGTTCGGCAGGGAAGCGTAACGCGGCTCGTTGAGACGCAAATCGGCGGTCACCACCGCCGGCATATCCAGCTCAAGCGTCTGCAAGCCGCCGTCCACCTCGCGGGTCACCCGGACCACATCGCCTGATAGCTCCACCTTCGAAGCGAAGGTCGCCTGTGGCCAATCCAACAAGGCGGCCAGCATCTGGCCAACCGCGTTGTTATCCCCATCGATGGCCTGCTTGCCCATGATCACCAAAGAGGGCTGCTCGGCTTCGACGACAGCCTTGAGGAGCTTGGCCACCGCCAGGGGCTCGGGATCCGCGTCGGTCTGGATGAGCAAGCCGCGATCGGCGCCCATGGCCAGGGCCGTGCGAATCGTCTCCTGGGCCGGCGCGGGGCCGACTGAGACCGCAACGATATCTTCGGCAAGGCCCTTTTCCTTCAAACGCACCGCCTCTTCGACGGCGATTTCACAGAATGGGTTCATGGCCATCTTCACATTGGCCAAATCGACGCCCGATTGGTCCGATTTGACTCGAGCCTTGACGTTGTAGTCGAGGACGCGCTTCACGGGCACGAGGATCTTCATATGATTCACCTTCCACGCAGACGCCGTCGCCATAGCGTCTCCGCGCCGCGTTGCAAAGCGGCCGAGAGAATCGCAGGACCGAGGCGGCGGTACGCGCCGTCTCATCCCTCCAGAGAGTCCCTATGAATCAAGTCTTCGCCGGCGCCCGACTTCTCCTGATTGGCCTGTTCGTCGTCGCCTCGGCGGCGACCGCCGCATATCAGTATTTTTATATCTGGCCGATGCAGAAATGCGAGAAGGCCGGCGCCTGGTGGGACGGTCGCGACCGTCAGTGCCTGACCCCGATGCCGATCTGGCGCCTCACCGGACGTCTGCCGCAAACCCCGGAAGCCGCCAAAGGGCGCTGACTCTCAGCGATGGGCCGCGGGAGCCCAGAGAACGTCCAGGGCCCCGCCGCCATTGGCGCAACGGGCGGCGACGAAGAGATAGTCAGACAGGCGGTTGAGGTAACGCAGCGCCTCGGCGTGGACGTCGCCGCCTTCTTCCTGAATGAACGCACTCGCCTCACGTTCGGCGCGGCGGCAAACCGTTCGCGCCAGGTGCAGCCAGGAACCAAGGGGCGACCCCCCCGGCAGTACGAAGGAGTTGAGCGGGGCGAGCGAGGCGTTCATCGCGTCGATCTCGTGCTCAAGGCGAGCGACCTGTGCGGCGACGATGCGAAGGGTTTCAGCCCCCCCGGGTCGGGCCGGGGTGGCGAGGTCTGCTCCGAGGTCGAACAGATCGTTTTGGATTCGCGAGAGCCCAGCGTCGAGGTCAGGAGCCCCTGCGGTTTGCTGCCGCGTCAGGCCGAGGACGGCATTGAGTTCGTCCACGGCGCCATAGGCGGCGACGCGCGGGTTCGATTTGGCCACCTCAGACCCATCGGCTAGACGCGTTCGGCCTGCGTCACCGGTGCGGGTATAGATGCGGGTCAGCCGGACCACGGAGCGCCGGAGCGAATGGCGTAGCGGTGGGCGCCGCGATGTCGCGGATACGCTCTTTCTTCAGGCGTTCGCACGTCAAGAGCCCGCATGACGCCGGGTGAACGCATAGGCGGCCACGAGGATCAGGATGGCGCTGAATTGGAGCAGCACCCTCAGACGCATCAGCTTGTTCGAATAAGAACGACCAAAGTCGCCGCCACGGAACAGCGCATAGATGCCCACCCCCAATGTCAGGGCGACGGCAGCCAGAGCCAGAGGGATGAGAATCCGGAAAATCGGCGGCATGAGGCTCCTGACAGGTTCGCCGACCATGGCGCGGGGACGGACTTCCCGGTACGCCCGAGCGAAGGCTAGAAACTTAGGACAGCAAGGAGGCCAGCGCCATGGTCATCGTCCATCACCTCAACAATTCCCGTTCGCAGCGGATCTTGTGGCTCCTGGAGGAGCTGCAGACACCCTACGAGATTCGATTCTATCAACGTGACGCCACAACGAATCTCGCGCCGGAGACGCTGAAGGCCGTCCATGCCCTGGGGAAATCGCCAGTTATCGAGGTCGATGGGCTGACGATCGCCGAGTCCGGCGCCGCAGTGGATTACCTGGTGCGCCGGCGCGGCGCGGGGCGTCTTGCGCCCGCGCCCGGGACATCAGAGCACGAGACCTATCTGGAGTGGCTCCACTATGCCGAAGGCTCGGCCATGCTTCCCCTCATGCTCAACCTCTACGTCATGCGTTTGGGTGACGCTGCGGCCCCGCTTCGACCAAGGATCGATAGCGAGATCGTCAACCATCTGGGCTTCATTGATAACCAACTGAAAGAGGGCGAGTACCTCCTTCCGTCCGGCTTTTCCGGGGCGGATGTGCAGATGAGTTTTGTCGGCGAGGTGGGCCGGGCATTTGGCCGTCTACAGCCATTCCCCAGGCTCGCGGCATGGGTGGAGCGACTTCACGCCCGGCCGGCGTTCAAGCGGGCCCTGGAAAAGGGTGGGGCCTACAACCTTGCTTGACGCTATCACGGCCCAAGTCGCGTCACTCGAAGACGAAGTCATCCCCAGCGTCGAAATCGTCCAGGAAGTCGAACACCGCCGCACGGAATAGGGCGTGGGGGATCGCCGAGAAGTGGTCGCAGCCGGGCAGCGCCACGGCGCGGGCATCCTTGATGTGGGCCGCCAGGTCGGCGGGATCGCCGGCGAGCGAGTCGTTGGCGCCGGCGGCCACCAGGGTTGGCGTCGTCAGATGACCAAGATCCGGCGCCCCACGCCCCATTGCCACGCCTTGGCTACAGGCGGCGAGCGCGGCGCGGTCGTCGCCCTGAGCGTCGGCAAAACGCCGAAAGCCCTGCTGGATCGGGTCGGTAATGCCGGACGGATCCTCAATCAGAAGCGCCGCGCCCAGACTCATGGCCGGCGGGGGCGGAGGCGGCGCCATGAGGCGTCCACCGACTCCGCCCAGGATCAGCTTGTCGATCCGCTCTGGCGCCGCAAGCGCCGCAGCGAGGGACAGGTGAGCGCCCAGGGAGTAGCCCATCAAGATACAGCTTGGAACCTTGGCGGCGTCCAAGAGGGCAAGGATGTCGGAAGCCAAGGCCTCCCTTTGGTAGAGTTGGGGGTCATGCGGCTTGTCGCTCTGCCCGTGCCCGCGCAGGTCGAGGGCGACAATGCGAAATCCGGCGCGGGAAAAGGCCGCATACCAACCCAGACGCCGCCAGTTCTCCGTCCGATTCGAGGCGAAGCCGTGCACGAGCGCCACCGTGCCGCGCCCAGTCCCCTCCGGCGCTATATCGTCATAGGCGAGTCGTTGACCCTGCGAGATGAACTGCAGCATGGCTCTAAGGTTAGCGGGCCGCCGTCCGCGCCGCCAGACCGCGCTCGAGTCGCGCTCATGAGGCCGCGCACTTTGGATCACAGGGGCCAATCCGCGACGGCTCCCCCTTGAGTGCGACCGCTCTGACGTCCTATCCAGGCGCCATGCGCAAAGAGGAAGTGTTCATCGGCGGCTGGACCCTGGAAAGCCTCAAGGCGCGCAGCCAGACCGAACGGCATCAGGTCTGGAAGCGGGCCAGGGCCCTTCATTCCGCCGAGGGCAACCATTTGGCGCGCGCCATTGAGCGACTGGGCCTGCCCTATGCGGAGCCCGAGCCCTTGGCGGAAGACTCCCCGCTTCTGACCCAGATGCGGACCCTCTTCGCCACGCCCGCAGCGCGCGCAGCCGCACTTGAAGCGACACTTGACGGCATGCCGGCCCTGGCTGGTCTCGATGTCCTTCTGCACGAAACGCTCGGCGAGGCCTATCGCCGCGATCCAGCGGCGGCGGCCACGGCCGAGGTCCTGACCGCCGAACTCATGGCCAGCCTTGGCTTCGTTGAGGCGGGGCGCAAAGACCTTCCGCCCCGCTGTGTGGCCCGCACAGGCGTCTTTTGGCGGAGAGGCTGACCCCGCCCTTCGGCTTAACGCGGGCGGAGTGACGGGCCGGGCGAACCGGCCCGCCTCACGCGTTATGAATGGAGGAAGACCTCAGACCTCGGCCGGAGCCTCCAGCTTGGAGAGGTCCTCGCCAGTCTCCTGATCGACGACCTTCATCGACAAACGGATCTTGCCGCGATCATCGAACCCCAGAAGCTTGACCTTCACCATCTGGCCCTCGCTCAGCACATCGGAGACCTTGTTCACACGTTCCCGTGCGATCTGGCTGACGTGCACCAGCCCGTCCTTAGCGCCGAAGAAGTTTACGAAGGCGCCGAAGTCGACCACCTTGACAACCTTGCCCTCATAGATCTGTCCGACTTCGGGCTCGGAGGTGAGCGACTTGATCCAGTCCACTGCAGCCTTGATCTTGGCGCCGTCGCTGGCCGCGACCTTCACCTGGCCATCATCACTGATGTCGATCTTCGCTCCGGTCTGGGCCACGATCTCGCGGATCACCTTGCCGCCTGTGCCGATCACGTCGCGGATCTTGTCCGTGGGGATGGTTATCGTCTCGATCTTCGGCGCATGTTCACCCACATCGGCCCGAGCGCCGTCGATGGCCTTGGCCATCTCGCCCAGAATATGCAGGCGGCCTCCTTTCGCCTGAGCGAGCGCCTTCTTCATGATCTCTTCGGTGATGCCTGGGATCTTGATGTCCATCTGCAGGGACGTGATGCCGTCGGCCGAGCCAGCGACCTTGAAGTCCATGTCACCCAGGTGGTCCTCGTCACCGAGGATGTCCGAGAGCACCGCGAAGCCATCGGATTCGAGGATCAGGCCCATGGCAATGCCGGACACTGGCTTTTTCAGGGGCACGCCCGCGTCCATCAGGGCCAGGGAGCTTCCGCATACGGTCGCCATTGACGAGGAGCCGTTGGATTCGGTGATCTCCGACACCAGGCGCACGGTGTAGGGGAACTCTTCCTTGGACGGCAGCATGGGACGAACAGCCCGCCAGGCCAGTTTGCCGTGGCCGATCTCGCGCCGTCCGGGGGCATTCATGCGACCGGTTTCACCCACTGAGTAGGGCGGAAAATTGTAGTGTAAAAGGAAGCTTTCCTTATAGGTGCCCTCAAGCGCGTCGATGAACTGCTCGTCGTCGCCGGTGCCGAGCGTCGCCACCACCAAGGCCTGGGTCTCGCCTCGGGTGAACAGCGCCGAGCCGTGGGTCCGCGGCAGCACCGACACCTCGGAGACGATCGGTCTCACCACATCAACGGCCCGACCGTCGATGCGTTTGCCGGTCTCCAGAATCGAACGGCGCACGACATCTGCCTCACAGTCCTTAAACACGCCAGACAGCTTGGCGGGCTCGAAGCCTTCCGGATTCGCCTCGGACTTAGCTAGAGTCTGCATCACCTTCTGCTTGGCGGCGCCGACCGCATCATGGCGTGCGCCCTTGGCGGTAATGGCATAGGCGGCCTTGAGGTCGTCTCCCACCAGAGCCTTGACCTTGGCCTTGATGGCGTCGGTGTCCTCGGGTGCGAAGTCGAACGGGTCCTTAGCCGCGTGTTCGGCCAATTCGATGATCGCCTGGATCACGGGCTGAATGCCCCTATGGGCGAACATGACGCCGCCAAGCACCTCGTCCTCAGGCAACTCCTTGATCTCGGATTCGACCATCATCACCGCATCGTCAGTTCCGGCCACGACCAGATCCATCCGGTTAGCCGCG
Source organism: Pseudomonadota bacterium (assembly GCA_021808285.1). Classification (GTDB taxonomy): domain Bacteria; phylum Pseudomonadota; class Alphaproteobacteria; order Caulobacterales; family Caulobacteraceae; genus Acaudatibacter. Next base: position 32,160 of record JAKBBV010000011.1, read on the forward strand.
TCCCTCATCTGATCGAGCGACGGGTTGAGGACATATTGGCCATCGATGAAGCCGACCCGGGCGGCGCCGATGGGGCCCATGAACGGGACGCCCGACAGGGTCAGGGCGGCTGAGGCGGCGACCATCGCGACGATGTCGGGATCGTTCTCCAAGTCATGCGACAGGACCGTCACCACCACCTGCGTCTCATGCTTGAAGCCCTTGACGAACAGGGGCCGGATAGGGCGGTCAATCAAACGCGAGACCAGGGTTTCCTTCTCCGAGGGACGCCCCTCGCGCTTGAAGAAGCCGCCGGGGATCTTGCCCGCCGCGAAGGTCTTTTCCTGATAGTTTACGGTCAGAGGAAAGAAATCGAGCCCGGGCTTAGGGGCCTTATCGAAGACGACCGCCGCGAGGACGGTGGTCTCCCCATAGGTGGCGAGAACTGCGCCATCGGCCTGGCGAGCGATGCGCCCGGTTTCCAGGGTCAGGCGACGCCCCCCCCACTCGATGGACTTGCGCTTGATATCGAACATGTAAGGGTCTCTTTCCTAACGGACGTCCAAAGGGCGGATTCCCTTCGGAGCGGACTGGGCGCGGCCGGGTCTTTCGGTCCCGGGGAGATAGCCCGATCCTAGAGCACGATGCGTTCACGCGAAATCGCGGAGACTTAGGATCCTGCTCTCTGTTCAAATTCGCGAGCGAGCCGCGCGCTCGCCGTAAGGTGTGAACGCAACGCAGCCTTTGGCGCGGCCATGGGCCGAACGGATCGCGACCGGCCCAGAGCCGAAGCCCCCTGGGGACCTCCCGGTCTGGCGACCGCATCACCGTCCGGGCGCACGATACAAATCTACCGCCTCAATCCTAAAGCCCCGATCAGGGTCTGGTACCGTCCCTCGTCAGAGGCCTTGAGGTGATCGAGGAGCGAACGCCGCTGGGACACGAGCTTGAGCAGGCCCCGGCGGGAATGGTTGTCCTTCTTATGGGTCTTGAAATGTTCGGTGAGGTTGGCGATGCGCTCCGACAGGATCGCAACCTGGACCTCGGCAGAGCCTGTGTCCCCTTCCGTGCGGGCATACTCGCCGATAAGCTCGGCTTTACGGGAGGCAGTGATCGACATCGTGTTCCTTCCGCTCAACTAAAGGTGGAAAACCCGCACAGGTGTGAGCCGACCCGCACGGGCTTCGCAGAGCGCCACGAGCCGACTCCCGGAAAAGGCGGCCACAATCCGGGAGGCTTCAAGCCGACCCTTCAGGAGATCCACCTGGCGGGGGAGCAGCATGACCGCACGGCCCTGCATCAAACCGGAGGCGACTTCATCGGTCAGGGCCAACGCCGGGATGTCGTCCAGCGCGGTCTCAACCGGAAGCAAGGCCACCGAAGCTGCGCCCCTATGACACAACGCCTCCAGACTTTCCAGTGTGATCGCACCGGCCTCGGTGAAAGGGCCTACGCGCGTACGCCGAAGCCAGGAGACGTGAGCCTCCGCACCAAGCGCCTCAGCAAGATCCCGCGCTATCGCCCGGACATAAACGCCCTTGCCGCAGTCCATCTCCAGTTCCACGTGATCCCGGTCCGGGGCGGAGAGGCAGACCAGTCGGTGGACCAACACGGGCCTAGGCGCCAACACCACCTCCGCACCGGCCCGCGCCAAGTCATAGGCGCGCGCGCCGTCGATCTTGAGGGCCGAAAAGGCCGGCGGCGTCTGCAGGATCTCGCCCATGAAACGCGGCAACGCGGCGCGCAGGGAGTCCAGATCCGGGCGCACCTCGGACGTTGCGGTCACAACCCCTTCAGTATCCAAGGTGGTGGTGGTGGACCCCCAGGCAATCGTGAAGCGATAGGTCTTTGCCGCCTCAGCCATGAACGGAATGGTTTTGGTGGCCTCACCCAGAGCGATGGGCAGGATGCCTTCGGCGAGGGGGTCTAGGGTCCCGGCGTGCCCCCCTTTCTGGGCGTTGAACACACGTCGAACACGGGAGACAGCAGGCGTCGAGCCCAATCCGCGAGGCTTGTCGAAACAGAGCCAGCCGGAAATCGCCTCTCCCTTGCGACGGCGGCCCATCAGGACCCGCCCGAAGGCTTCACGGATGCAATTTGGGATTGTGACGCCGCCTCGTCGGTCGCTTCCAGATCAGCTCGGATTCGAGGATCGTCGAGAAGCCGCGACATGTGTTCGGCGGCGGCGAAGCTCTGGTCGCGAACGAAGCGCAGGTCCGGCGTGAAGCGCATCTGGATTTCAGAGCCTAAGCGGCCGCGCAGGAAGCGGGCCGAGCGGTTCAACGCCTCCACCACCCCGCCCGCCTCGACGCCGCCGAGAGACTCGACAAAACAGAGGGCATGGCGAAGGTCGGGGCTCATCCTCACTTCGCTTAGGGTGACGGGATGGGCCTGCAGGAGGGGATCATCCAGGGCGTCTTGTCGCAACAGGCCGGCCAGTGCGTGGCGGATGACCTCGCCGGCGCGAAGCTGACGCTGGCTGGGGCCGGTGGGGGCGCGGGATTTGCGGGCGGTTCTGGGCATGGGATTGGGCCTCATCGAAGGCCGGGCGCCTTAAGCGCCGGCGATGCTGGTGTCCAGCGCCTCAGACGGGAGGCAGGCCGAGCTTGAACCAGTTCGACGTCACGCGCTGCTCGATGTCGGGGTCCATGATGATCGGACGGCCCCATTCACGGTGGGTCTCGGGCGGCTGTTTGGTCGTAGCATCAAGCCCGATCTTCGAACCCAATCCGCTCTCTGGAGATGCAAAGTCGAGATAGTCGATGGGCGTGCCTTCCACCAACGTCACGTCCCTCGCCGGATCCATGCGGGTGGCTATCGCCCACATCACGTCCTTCCAGTCCCGGGCGTTCACGTCATCATCCACCACGATCACCCACTTGGTGTACATGAACTGCCGAAGGAACGACCAGACGCCCATCATCACGCGTTTGGCGTGGCCGGGATAGGCCTTTCTGATCGACACGACGGCGATCCGGTAGCTGCAACCTTCAGGCGGGAGCCAGAAGTCGACGATCTCCGGGAACTGGCCCTGAAGCAGGGGGATGAAGACCTCATTGAGCGCCTCTCCCAGAACGCTCGGCTCGTCCGGCGGCCGGCCGGTGTGGGTGGTAAGATAGATCGGGTCGCGCCGCATGGTGATGGCGGTGACGTGGAAGACAGGAAAACTCTCTACACTGTTATAGTATCCGGTGTGGTCGCCGTATGGGCCCTCCTCCGCATATTCATCGAGCCTCACCTCGCCCTCAATGACGATCTCGGCTTGGGCAGGCGCCAGGAGCGGCTGAGTCTTGGCCGGGACAAGTTCGGCTTTGGCGCCGCGCAGTAGCCCCGCGAAATGGTACTCCGAAAGGGTGTCGGGCACCGGGGTCACGGCCGCCAGGATGATGCCGGGGTCGGCCCCGATCACGGCGCAGGCGGGCAGGGCTTCAGGCTTGCCGGCCTCCTTCCACCGTCGATAGTGTTGCGCCCCGCCGCGATGAGCCAGCCAGCGCATGATGGCGCGATCCTTGCCAAGGACCTGCATTCGATAGATGCCGAGATTGACGTCATCCTCGCGGGCGGCCGATGGGCCTCGCGTCACCACCAGGGGCCAGGTGATGAGCGGCGCGGGCTCGCCCGGCCAACAGGTCTGAACCGGCAGGCGGGTGAGGTCGATGTCCGCCCCCTTCCAGACCACCTCCTGCACCGGCGCCCTCTTTACGATCTTGGGCGCCATGCCCAGGACCGCCCGCGCCAGGGGCAGCATATCCATTGCCTCTTCGAGGCCGCGCGGTGGAACCGGATTTCTGAGTTGAGCGAGATGCTCCCCGACCTCGCGCAGCTCCCGCGACGTGGTCCGAGAGCGACCCTCCAGCGTGACGCCCATGGCGACGCGTTTGACTGTGCCGAACAGATTGGCCAGGCAGGGCATGTCGGACAGTCGCCCGTCCGCGCGAATGACCTTTTCGAACAACACGGCCGGTCCGCCGGTGGCCACGAGGCGTCGACAGATTTCCGTGATCTCCAGGACCGAGGAGACGGGCTCACTCACACGGATCAGCTCGCCGTCCCGCTCCAATGTGGCGATGAATTCACGCAGATTACGGTAGGCCATGAGCCCTCCTGAACCGGGTCGTGACATAAGGGCGCCGCGCCCTCCCTGTCACCCCGCCGCGCCGCGAGTTAGGCTCGCATCATGACCCGCATCGACCTTGATGATCTTCCGCCGCGCATTGCCGCAAAGTTCAAGACCGCCGCAGTGGGGGAGGAACTGTTGCTGGTGGAGAACGGGCTTGTGGTCGCCCGACTGACGCTCGCCGGCGACGCGGCGGCGGCGGCGGCCCAAGGCGATCCTAACAGCACCATGGAGGAGGTGCTCGATCACTTCAAATCGATCATCGAAGACGAGTTTTGAGCCTTGGCCCGCATCGGTCCTAATGCAGCTTTACGTTCGGCGTCGGTCCGCGACCCAGGAAACTCACCAGGGTGCGCCAGGCTACGACGCCGCCGCCATGCAGCGCCGCCTCATGCGTTTTGTACAGGGACTTGTACATTAGCCGTGCGAACAGACCCTCAACCATAAAGCCGCGCCCGACCACGAAGCCCATCAGGCTGCCAACGGTGGAATATCGCCCCAAGGACACCAGCGAGCCGAAGTCGTGATAGACGAACGGCTGGAGGGGTTGCCCCTTCAGCCGCCGCGCGATTTGCACGGCCATATGGTCCGCCATCTGATGCGCAGCCTGGGCGCGGGGCGGCACCGGCGCGGGGTAGCCCGGCCGCGGGCACGCGCAGCAATCGCCCATGGCAAAGACATCCGGATCCCGAGTCGTCTGTAGCGTTGGATCGACCACAATCTGGTTCAGGCGATTGGTCTCCAGACCGTCCATCCGGGTGAGCACCTCCTGGGCTTTCACCCCCGCCGCCCAGACCACGAGTTCGGCCGGGATCTGTTCTCCGTCCGCGAGGCGCACACCCTCAGCCGTCACTTCGGCCACGCGGGCCTGAACACGCACTTTGACGCCCAGGTCCGCGAGGAGCGCGGCGGTGGCGGTGGCGACGCGCTCTGGCAGGGCGGGAAGAATACGATTGGCAGCCTCGATCAAGACGATGTTCACGTCCCGCTCGGGGTCAATGCGGTTCATGCCGTAGGCGAGAACGGCGCGAACCGTGCGGTGGAGCTCAGCCGATAACTCGGTCCCTGTCGCCCCGGCTCCGATGATGGCCACGCTCAGCTGGCCTGGACGCAGGGGCGCTTCCTGGCTGTTGGCGCTCAGGCAAGCATTAACGAGCCGGCGATTGAAGCGCGCCGCCTGTAGGGGTGTCTCCAAGGGGATTGAGTGCTCCGCCGCTCCGGGTGCGCCAAAGTCATTGGTCACGCTGCCGATCGCCAGAATCAGCGTGTCATAGGGAATGTCGCGGGGAGGCATGATTTCACGCCCCTCCTCATCACCCACGGCCCCTAGCTTGAGAACCTTCCGAGCACGGTCGAGCCCGGCCACCTCGCCAAGGGCGAACGTGAAACGCCGCCAGTGGGCCTGGGCGAGATAGTTCAACTCATGCTGAGAGCGGCGCAAGCTGCCTGCCGCCACCGCGTGTAGGAGAGGTTTCCACAAATGGGTGCGGCTGCGGTCAACGAGAGTGACCTGAACCTTGTCTCCACCGCCGTATTTGCGACCCAGCCGAGTGGCCAACTCCAAGCCTGAGGCGCCCCCCCCGGCGATGACCACACGATGCGGACTCTCGGCTCTCGTCATGCCACGCCCCCAGGCTTCAGATGGCCCCTTCTGCGACTAGAGGTAAGCCGTCCCGAGACGAAGCGGAAGACGTCGGCTCACCCCTGATGCAGGCGCACAGGCTGGCCGTGAGGCGTGTGGGCATAGGCTTCTGCCCAGGTCCGGCGTCTGGCGTCCAGTTCGTCCCGTGTCGATAGACCGGAATCCAGCGTCAAGCCCTCCAGAGCCGTTAGCCAGGCGCGGTGAAACGCCTCCGGCTCTTCGGCGGCGCCCTCGTCTCGCAGCGCTGTGCCTAGACGCTTCGCCCAATCGGCCGCGGAGACACGCCCCTGGTCCCGCAGGACCGTCAGCAGAGCGAAGGCCTCAGCCTGCCAGGGTTCGGAGAAGAGCGGTTCGGGAAAAAGCGGTTCGGGGATTGCGTCAGGCCGGCTCAAGATAGGGCTCCCAGAGATCGAGGTGGACCAGGCCAGGCGACTGGGCGCGAGCCCCCCAAAGGGTGTGTGCCTCGAAGGCGATCTGATAGAGCGCCGTCGGTTGTTCGCCCTCGCCGTGGGCGTTGCAATCGGGGAAGACGTGGGCGCCGTGGCGGCGCACGACCATCCCGACATGGCCCCTGGCATAGCGCGGCAGACGGGTGTGTCCGTGCGGGTGGAAGTTGGCGGCGCGCACGCGATCTCCGACGGAAAAACGCGGCGGCGCCGAGACGAGCCTCTGGCTTGGCCCCCCACGAGACAGAACGGCGGCCATCTGCTCGGGCGTCACGGCGAGAGGAGGCGAGGGACCTTCGGCGCGTCCTCGAGCCAACTCTACCTCGCTAATCACTCCGTGCACCACAAGAAGATCGGTCAGGGCCTCGAACCAGCGTTCGTAATAGGACATGGAGAGGTACCTCTCCCCCGGCTGAGCCTCGCGGCGAAATCGGGACTCGTCGAGGGTCCAGCGGCCAAGGGAACCGGCGGCCAGCGTAAGGGCGAAGACGCGGGCCTCCCAGGCCTTTGGAAAAGGCCCCGGATCACGAGAGTCGACGACGCCCAGGCCATCCATTCCCCCCATATCGTGAACGCCGTTCATCCCACGCGCCCCCGGGGCGAGAGCGCAAGCCCCGCCCCCACCATACTGTCGCGCGTCACCAGTTCGGCCAGCGCGGCTTCGTCCCAGCCTTCCGTACCGGCAGGCCGTTCGGGGACCACGAGGTAGCGGATTTCGGCTGTGGAATCCCACACCCGGATCTCCGTCTCACGGGGCAGGCTCACGCCGAATTCCGCGAGAACGCCGCGAGGGTCGATCACAGCGCGGGAGCGATAGGCATTGGATTTGTACCATGCAGGGGGCAGCCCCAAGACGGGCCAGGGGTAACAGGAGCAGAGAGTACAGACGACGAGGTTGTGCACGCCCGGTGCGTTCTCCACCGCGATCATATGCTCGCCGCCCCGCCCCCCGAACCCGAGTTCGGCGATGGCTGCGGTGGCGTCCGTGCGCAGGCGCTCAAGATAGCCGAGGTCGCTCCAGGCCCGAGCCACCACGCGCGCGCCGTTCCTGGGACCCACCCGGGTCTCGTAGGTATCGATGATGGCGTCGAGCGTGGACGGATCGATGAGTCCCTTATCGACAAGCAGCGATTCGAGCGCCTTGACTCTGAGCGCTAGGTCAGAGGGCGGCGCTTGGCCGTGGTCCTCGTCGTCGTGGGTGTCATGGGGCAAGGGGGGACTCCTTTCACACAGCGCCCGAGCCGCGCGCCCACGCCGGGGCCAGGTCGGGAACGCGACCGATCCCACCCGCCTCCATGAGCATGCCCGTCCAGGTACGGTCGAGGTGCGTCGCGCGCCAAGTCAGCAACTCCTGCGCCTGGGGCAGGACACGGGCCGGATCCCAAAGCGGGGCGCTCCAGTCCGGCGCGGCGGCCAGGTCGAAAGCCAGTCCCTCCCCAGAGGCGAAGTGGACATAAGCCGCCTCGGCGCCACGGCTGACTGCAAGATTGCGGGCCTCGGCTCGGCGATCATCCGGTCCCCAGCCCTCGTCCCGCCGCACCAGACTTGAGCGCCAGTCCCACTCCCAGTGCGCTGCGGATCGCCAGACGGGAGGAGCGCGGCCCTCGAGAAAGGGAGTAAGGGGCCTGCCGTCACACTGAGCCGGGATCGTGAGGTCCATCGCCTCACACAGTGTCGGGAAGATATCGACAGCCTCGGTGAACGCGTCGACGACGACCCCTCTGACGGCGCTGGGTCGCGGATCACGGACCAGGCACGGAATGTGATAACTGGCCTCGAAGAAGCCGCCCTTTCCGATCAAGCCCTGGTCGCCGAGTTGCTCACCGTGGTCCGCCGAGACGATGATGAGAGTCTCGCTCCAGGCGCCGAGCCGCTCAAGGGTCGCCCATAACCGGCCGAGCTGGGCGTCGACCTCGGCGACCATGCCGAAATACTGGGCTCTCAGGCCGGCGAGATGGGCAGGCTCCTTTGGCGCGGCCATAGCGCCCTCGCGAACCAGTCGTTCATGGAGCGGGTGACGCTCGCGCGGGCCTGCGGCAGGTTCGCGAAGCATCCCTGGATCGACGACCTTCGCGTAGACTCCCGCCGCGCCATAGGGAGGATGGGGTCTCAGGTGGCTGAGGTGGACAAACCAGGGACGCGTCTGGCGCTCCAGCCAGGCTATGAGGCGATCCGTGAGGAATGCGGTGAGGCTGTCCTCCGCTGGCCGTAGCGGCTCGCCTCGCAGGGCCTCAAGACTAGCGGCCTCACCGCCATCGCCGGTCTCATGGCCACGCTCGCGAAGATGAGCGAGCCAAGGGGCCAGATCGCCCATCGGCAGATGGAGTCCCTCGTCGAAACCGGGCAGGACGGACTCGTAGGAGACCAATCTCGGATCCCCAGGCCCCGCCGCCAGCCGCGGGTCCAGGGCCTGGTCCGTGTAGCCGAACAGTGTCGGGTCGTACCCGGCGCGGCGCGCGGCCTTGGCCAGATTGTCGAAGCGGGCGTCCAGGGGCGTCCCATTCGCCACCACGCGATGGGTCATCTGGTAGAGGCCGGTATACAGGCTGGCCCGCCCTGGGCCGCAAGGCGCCGACTGGGCGTAGTGCCGGGAGAAGCGCACTCCCTCACAGGCCAGGCGATCAAGGTTCGGCGTCCGGGCCACGGGATGGCCCGCGACAGACAAGGCGTCGCCGCGAAACTGGTCAAGTGTGATCAGCAGCAGGTTCATGAATCTTTGAAAGGGCTATCACCGGCAGGCGGCCGGCGCAAAGCCGTCCTCTTGGCCGACAAAGGCGGCGCGGGTTAAATCCAAACCAAAGTCCGGAGCGCCGCCGTATGCTGACAGACATTGAGATCGCCCGCGCCGCGCGGCCGCGGCCCATAGGACAGATCGGCGCCGCGCTTGGCGTGCCCGAGGATGCCCTCATTCCCTACGGCCGGGACAAGGCGAAGATCGACCGGACCTTTTTGGCGGACCTGGAGACGTCGGGGCGCGCCGACGGCGCTCTCGTGCTCGTCACCGCCATGAGTCCCACCCCGGCTGGGGAGGGTAAGACCACCACGACGGTGGGCCTGGGCGATGCCTTGTCGCGGATCGGCAAACACACCGCGATCTGCCTGCGCGAACCGTCCTTGGGCCCCTGTTTCGGCATGAAGGGCGGCGCAGCCGGCGGCGGCTACGCCCAGGTCATCCCTATGGAAGCAATCAATCTCCATTTCACCGGTGATTTCCACGCCATCACCAGCGCACACAATCTCCTCGCAGCCCTGATCGATAATCATATCTATTGGCGCCGAACCCCAAGACTCGACCCACGCCACCTGACCTGGCGACGCGTCATGGACATGAACGACCGCAGTTTGCGCCAGATCGCTTCTGGCCTGGGCGGCAATGGCGTTGTCCTCGAGACCGGCTTCGACATCACGGTGGCCTCGGAGGTCATGGCCATTCTGTGCCTCGCCCGCGACCTCGCCGACCTTGAAACCCGCCTGGCGCGCATCCGCATTGGCGAAGACGAGGACGGAGTTCCAGTCACTGCCGGAGATCTGGGCGCGGCTGGCGCCATGGCCGTCCTTCTCGCCGACGCCGTCCAACCCAACCTCGTCCAGACCCTCGAAGGGACCCCGGCCCTGATCCACGGCGGCCCGTTCGCCAATATCGCCCACGGCTGCAATTCGGTCATCGCCACGCGCGCGGCGCTCAGGCTCGCCGACTATGTCGTCACCGAAGCCGGGTTCGGGGCGGATTTGGGGGCGGAAAAGTTCTTCGACATCAAGTGCCGTCAGGCTGATCTCACCCCGGCCGTCGCGGTGGTCGTCGCTACGATCCGCTCGCTGAAAATGAACGGAGGCGTGGCGAGAGACGCTCTAGGCGAGGAGAATGTCGAGGCTCTAATCCGCGGTTGCGCCAACCTTGGCCGCCATATCGCCAATGTGCGACGCTTTGGCGTGCCGGTAGTGGTGGCGGTCAATCATTTCTCCGCCGACACGGCGGCTGAGACGGCGGCCCTCGAGGCCTTCTGCGCAAGCGAGGGCGTGGAAGCGGTGATCTGCCGCCATTGGGCCGAGGGCGGACCCGGCGCCGAGGCGCTGGCCAGGCGAGTCGTCGCCATCGTAGAGGATCGCAGCGCCCGCTTCGCCCCCCTTTATGAGGACAGCGTCCCGCTTTGGGGCAAGATCGAGACCGTGGCCAGGACCCTCTATGGCGCGGGACGGGTGACCGCCGAGGGTGGCGTCAAGGCGCGGCTCAAACGCTGGGGCGCCGCCGGATTTGACGCCCTGCCGGTCTGCATGGCCAAGACCCAGTACAGCTTCTCCACTGACCCGTCCGCACTCGGGGCCCCTTCGGGCCACGAACTTCGGGTGCGGGAGGTGCGTCTTGCCGCCGGCGCCGGCTTCGTGGTCGCCATCTGCGGCGACATGATGACCATGCCGGGCCTTCCCAAATATCCTGCGGCCCAGACCATAGGTCTGGATTCGCAGGGACGCATCGACGGTCTCTTCTAGGTGGAGACGTTCCGCGCCATCATGAACCGTCGCTACAGCTAAGAGAGACCCGATGCGCTACGAGATTTCCGGAACCGTGATGCAGACCGTCGGGCTGGATCTGGCCCCAGGGGAGACCATCTACAGTCAGACCGCGACCATGGCCTGGATGACTCAGGGCGTCCGGATGCACACCAACACCGGGGGCGGGCTGTTCGCCGGCCTCAAGCGCAGCCTGGCCGGAGGCACCTTCTTCGTCACCGAGTTCACCGGCGAAGGGCCCGGCGGGCACGTGGCCTTTGCGCCGCGCTTCCCCGGCACGATCATGGCCCGAACCTTGCGCGCAGGGGAATCCCTGATCTGTCGCAAGGAAACCTTCCTATGCGCCGAGAGCTCGGTCAGCTTCGACCTGGCCTGGCAGCAGCGCATCGGCTCAGGCTTCTTCGGAGGCGCGGGATTCATCCTCCAACGGGTCACAGGCCCCGGCGCCGTGTTCCTCGATCTTTCCGGCGAGGTCATCAACCGCCGGTTGGCTCCGGGCGAGAGACTCTGTGTCCATGCCGGTCATGTGGGCGTGCATGAACCCACCGTCGCCTTTGACATCCAGCTCGTCCCAGGCTTTCGCAACATCCTATTTGGCGGCGAAGGCCTGTTCCTGGCCAGCCTTACCGGGCCCGGCGAAGTCTGGCTGCAGTCCATGCCTATCCTCAACCTCGCCGAGGAGGTGGCGCGCTACATGCCGGGCGGGGAGCGAGGCTCCGGAGGCAATGTCGGCGGCGCGCTTGCCGCCGGAGGCATCGTCGGCGGTCTCCTCGGCGGTCTACTCAGCGGCGACAGTTGAACAGCGTCAGGACGTTCTTTCACCCGCCAACGCGCATGGGGCCCATGAAGTCGCGCTTACCCAGAGGGACTCCCTGGTTGCGCAGGATGTCGTAGGCCGTTGTGCAGTGGAAATAGAAGTTGGGCAGGGAGAAGGAGAGCAGGAAGTTCTCCGCCGTAAACGGGATTTTCGTGTCGCGGATTTGGAACACGGTCTGACGCCCTTGCAGCGCCTCCACCACCTCCCGCTCAAGCCCCTTCAGCTGAGCCAAGGCTCCGGTCAACAGACCCTGAAGACCAGCATAATCGTGCGGGCGCTGGTCGGTGGGCGGGCCGAACGCCCCAGTCTGCGCCCCCTCGATCGCCTCGATGGAGTGATGGACGATCGACACCACCTGGAACCGCAGCGGAAACATGTCGGTCGCGAGCCGCGCCTCTACAAGGGCCTCAGGATCCAGGCCGTTGTCAGTGCAGTGCGAGAGGCCCCGCTCTAGCACGCCGGTGAGTGCTGTAACGGTCTGAATGTAGTTCGCTACGGTGGCGTCATAGAGGGAAATGGCCATGGCCGCTGATAGCTCCTGATGAGGGGGGCGTCGAAGTTCAGCCGCGAAAGCGGCGGTTGAGTTTGCGCATGCCGCCGATCCAGCGCTCATAATCGTCGGTTTTGCGTCGCATATAGTCGAGAACTTCAGGGTGCGGCAGAACGAGGAAGCGTTCCTCGGCGATGGCCTGAAGGCAGATCTCGGCGACGGCCTCCGGCTCCATCATGCCATCTATACTGGCCACACCATCGGGATTGCCCGCGGTCATGGCCGTGCGCACGGCCTGCGGGCAGAGCACGCTGACCTTGATCCCCTGATCGCCATGGGTAAGGGCCAACCATTCCGCCAAGCCGACCGCAGCGTGTTTGGTTACCGCATAGGGGGCCGATCCAATCTGGGAGAGTAGGCCAGCGGCCGAGGCGGTGTTCAAGAGATAGCCGCCGCCCCGGGCGGCCATCAGAGGCACGAGCGCGCGAGCAGCCCACACATGGGCCATGACATTAATGCGCCAGATCCGATTCCACCCTTCGTCGGGCGCATCAGCGCCGCCGCCGATGCCTATGCCGGCGTTGGAACAGAAGAGGTCAATGGGGCCTTCCTCGGCCTCCACGCGAGCGATCAGCTCGACGATCTCGGCCTCTCGCGACACGTCCAGTCGAGCTGGCCGGCCGCCAATGGAGGCTGCAACGGCGACCGCCCCCTCACCATTGATGTCCGCGCAGACCACCTTGCGGGCGCCGGCCCGAGAGAAACGCTCGGCCATCGCCTTGCCGATGCCGCTTGCCGCCCCCGTGACGACGACGATCCTGCCCTTCAGATCCATCCGCTCGCTCCTTCGGCATGACGCGCTCAGTTCCCTGGTCGCCGATAGATCACGCCGCCCTTCATGACAAAGTTCACGTGTTCGGTTGCGGCGATGTCCTGGTCAGGATCGCCCGGCATAGCCACGAGGTCGGCCAGATATCCGGGCGCGACGTGACCCAGATCGCCCCCGCGCCCCAGGATGGCCGCATCGGTGGCGGTGGTCGCCGTCATCGCCTGGTCCGGCGTCATGCCATCACGCACCATCCACTCCAACTCCCGCCAGTTGGTCCCGTGCGTGAAGACGCCTACGTCGCTGCCCATGCCGATCATGACGCCCGCAGCCAGGGCCTCCCTGAATGCCTTGGCCGCCTGAACCATGGAGGGGGTCGGAGCGTCGCCAGGTTTATAGCCGCGAAAGTATTCGCTGGTCGCTTCGACCGCTGTCAGAGTCGGCAGATAGGCGATGCGCTTGGCCGCCATCTCCTGAAACAGGGCCGGCGTGCCGCCATAGCCGTGCTCGATCGTATCCACACCGGCTTCGATGGCGCGACGCAGGCCCTCGGTAGTGGAGGTATGGACGGCGACGGGTCGGCCGAGCGAGTGGGCGACCTCGACGGCGGCCTTGAGTTCAGCCTCGGTGAAGGTGGGGACGGCGTCGCCACCCGGCCCGACGCGATAGTCGGCGTAGAGCTTGATCCAATCGGCGCCGCGCGCAGCCTGGTCACGCACGGCAGCGGTGATCCCATCCGCGCCGTTGGCTTCCTGTCCGCCCTGGGGCAGATCGATGTCGGGCCGGAAATCACCGAGCGCAGGTCCGTAGGCGCCTAGCGCCACAATGGCCCGGGTCGCGACGAACATCCGTGGACCCGGAATGATCCCCTGGTTGATGGCGTCGCGCACGGCGACGTCGGCGTATCCCGCCCCCTCCGTGCCCAGATCCCGCAGCACCGTGAAGCCCGCCATCAGGGTGTTGCGGGCCTGGACGCCCGCCCGGAGGGTGCGCAGGGCCGGGGCCTCGTGCAACACCTGATCGTCCCAAGAGGTCTCGTTGTAAGGATGGAGCAGCACGTGCGAGTGAAGGTCCATCAACCCCGGCGTCAAGGTCTCGCCGGGCAGATCAACAATCTGCGCGCCCGCTGGCGCTGTGATATCGGCCGAGGGCCCTACAGCGACGATTCGCTCGCCCTGAACGAGCACCACCCAGCCGAAGTGCGTTGGCTGGCCCGCCGTCCAGACCCTCGCCGGACGCAGAAGATAGGTCGCCCTCGTGACGGAGAGCCCGGACCTCGCATCGAGAGGCGTGGCGAAGGCTGGCGCAGTGACGAGGAGACCTGCGATCAGAGCCGCCGCTAAGGCGCGATGCAAAACGCGGACCGCGCTCATCAGCCGATGCTGGGGTCGATGAGGAACTTGCCCCCCGTTGCTCTTCTCGCATAGGCCGCGACGACGACAGGATCCAAAGCTTCGGCGAGCGAGATCGTACGATCATAGCGACTGGCGAAGGTAGTGGTGATTTCCCGCGCGACCCGGGCTCGCAGGGCCGCGGCGCCTTCGGGCCCGATCTTCATCAGGAAGGGCGTCAGCAACCATCCGCCCAGGCCCCAGATCATACCGAAGCTCCGCACCAGTTCGGTCGGCCCGGTATCAAGCGCGCCGTAAATATAGACCTGCTTGAGCACGCTCGAGCCGTAGCGGCTGTAGGCGCCGGCCTTTCGGCTGGCCACAACCTCCATGGCGCTGAGGATCTGCCCGGCCAGGCGTCCGCCGCCGATGGCGTCGAAGCCCAGCGTGGCGCCGGTAGCGTCGAGGGCGGCGACCAGCGACTCGGTGAATCGGTCTGCGCTGCTATCGCAGACATGGATCGCTCCCTGGCTCCGAAGCAGTTCTGACTGGGCCGGACTACGTACGATGTTCACAAGACCGATCCCGTCGGCGAGGCAGGCCTTATTCAACATCTGACCGAGATTGGAGGCGGCGGCGGTATGAACGAGAGCGGTGTGACCCTCACGCTTCATGGTCTCGATCATGCCGAGCACCGTAAGCGGATTGACGAAACAGGAGGCTCCTTGTGCGGCCGTGACCCCCTCCGGGAGCGGCAGGCAGTCGGCCGCCTTCAGCGTCCGGTACTGCGCGTACATGGCGCCGCCCAGCACGGCGACCGTACGGCCCATCAAGGCCTCCGCTCCCGCCCCGGCGACGATCACCTCGCCTGCGCCCTCGTTACCCACCGGCATGGACTCCCCGACCCGCGCCGCCAGCGCCCTGAGAGCCGCCTCACTCACCGGCCCGGTCAAGGCGGGACGTTCATCCCGGATGACCGCGGTCAAACTCGTCGGGTCAACCGGCCCCAGAAGCAGTCCGAGGTCCGAGGGATTGATCGGCGACGCCTTGATCCGCACCAAGACCTCGCCCGGGCCCGGAGCCGCGACCGGGACCTCCGCGAGGCTGAGTTCGAGGCGCCCTTCCGCCGTGATCAGCGATCTAAGTTGCAGACCTGTTTTTGGCGTCCCTGCGGACATGGCCGTCTCCCTGAGCTTCCTCAACCCGCCGTTTGCGCCCGCAGCGGCGTCACGACAAGGCCGCATATGCAAAGAGCCCGGCCTTTCGGCCGGGCTCCCGCAAGTCAGACGACGTCTGGTCCTGAAATCAGAAGTCGATGTGGATAGTGGAGCGGCGGTTGAGCGGCTCCTTGACGCCGTCGGGAGTCTGGACAGCGAGGTCCGACTTGCCCGTCCAACTCACGCTAAGAGTATCCTGCGGCACGCCCAGAGCGACCAGAGCGTCGGCCGTAGCCTTGGCGCGGCGTTCGGAGAGACGCAGGTTGTAGGCGACACCACCAGAGGTGTCGGTATGCCCGACGACCGTCTCTTTGGTGGCATGGCCTTCAGTCGCGTAGTGAGCCGCATCCTGAAGCACATTCTGGGCCTCGGGCGTGATCACATACTGATCCCACGGGAAATAGATCACGTAGTCCCTAGCCGTATAGACCGGAGCCGCGGGAGGCGGAGGCGGCGGGGGCGGCGGAGGGGGTGGAGGAGGCGGCGGGGGCGGAGGGGGTGGCGGCGGAGGCGGCGGCGGCGGGGCTGGCGCCTTGGCGAAGCTGTAACGCAGACCCAAGGATACCGACTGATCCTCGTAACGCACCTTATAGGTGCCGCCGAGCACACCGTAGTCCTGCACCTTTTCAAGACCACCGCTCAGGAAGCGGTAGGTCAGGTCGACATTGACCCGGTCGGTCACGGCATAGGTCAGGCCGCCCAGGAGTTGGTAGGCCAACTGAGCCGGAGCCGAGTCCACATCCATGAAAGCGCCTTGTTGGGCCGGGGTGAGGCCCGGACCGTAGGCGTTGCCGTTGATGCGATACTCGCTGATGAAGTTGATGCCGACGCCGGCCCCGACGAACGGGCTAAGGCGATAATGCGGCAGCAGATCCACGATGCCGTTCAGCATGAAAGTCAGAGGATCGACGCTCCCCGAGGGGTGGGTGCAAGATCCTGACAGCCCGCCCGTATTTGGGTTGAAGGCCTCGGTGCTTCCTGGGCCGCAGACCAGAGTCTGATTACCCGAGAAATTGCTCACGCCTTTCAGCGTCCCAGGGCGATAGCCGCCTTCGAGCTCCAACCGGAAATAGGGGCTGAAGCGATAGCCGACCCGTCCGAACACATCGACGTTCTGATAGGTCTTCGCCGTCAGGGCCTCATTCGACGGGTTCTCCGGGATCATCCGCAGATCGTCAGTGAAATGGCCGCCCAGATCGACCGCGCCATACCAGCCGGGAGTCGTTGCGGAGAAGGGCGCCGGAGACATCGGCCCGCCCATATCGTCGGATTGGGCCGCAGCCCCGCCCGCGATCAACATCAGCCCCAGAGCGGAGCCCAGGAGGAGTCTTGGTTTCACGTCACCCTCTTTTTTTAGGCCGTCGCCATATGACTCGGGCCGTTGCAATTCGACGGCGGGTCCGTCGCCGACAGACGCGGCGAAATACCCAGCCACGTTCCAACGCGGCCAATATAAATCTCGATCCGCCCGTCCACGCCAGATTTCGACGTTTTCGGTCAAACCCGAACGCATTTTTACTCAGTGTGGCCGAAATGCCAACAATTCAGTCCTTTACCGGGCAGACTCGAGGCGCGCACCCGGGAATCCGAAGCTCGGCTGGCCGCGCAGGCCTTCGGCTGAGCATGCCGTATAGGCTTAACGCCGGGGCGTGAAAAAGTCGTGAATGGCGCGCGAGGTCGAATAGAAGGATCGCGGTCCGCGCCGCTGCGCCTCGTCAGATCAAGCGCGCCTCTCCCTGACGCGGCGTCCGGGCGACGAACGCGATGCACCCCGCCATGAGGGCGGCGGCAAAAAGAAAGGCGGCGCCCGGAAATCCGTGTCGCACGCCCCAGGCGAAGATCTGGGTCAGGATCAGCGGGCCGACGATCGCCGCCAGGCCACTGAGGCTCGAAAGTCCTCCCTGCAGGGCGCCCTGGTGCGAGGTCTCGACCTGTTGCGACAAGAGGCCGCTCATCGCCGCATAGGCGAGGTTCGACAGTGCCCCGACCAGGAAGATGGCGTAAACCTGCCAGGCTCGATTGGCGAAGGCATAGGCGGCGAAGGCGAAGGCCCCGCAGCCCAATCCCAACAGCGCCGCGCCGCGATCCCCCAACAGAGCGACGGTGCGGCCGGTGACGAAGACCTGTACGAGAACGCTGGTCAGGCCGACATAGGCGAGGGACAGTCCGATGTCCCGCGGTCCCCAGCCGAAGCGAACGGTGCTCCAAAACGCCCAGGTAGCCGGATAGACGGCCCCGGAAAGCTGCCAGAGCGCCCAGCCGAACACCAGCGGCGCCGCCCTGCCCACACCGGAGAGGGGTCTGAAGGCCCCAAGCATGTGAGCATCCCGCCAATGGAGGCCTCTCCGGTCCCCGGGCTTCAGGGTCTCGCGCATGACGAGCAGGATGGCGACCGCATCCAGCGCGGCGAGACCCGCGGCGACGATGAAGGGCGCCCGGGGACCCAGGCTCGAGATCATCCCGCCGACGGCGGGGCCAAGAATGAAGCCCGCGCCCCAGGCGCCGCTCAGCCAGCCAAAGGCGGCGCTACGATGATCCGGCGGCGTGACATCGGCGAGCACCGCTCCGGCCGGGCCCATCACCGCTCCCGCCGCTCCGGCCACCGCCCGCCCCACAAACAGCCAGGCCAGGCTAGGCGCCAGCGCCATCACGCCATAGTCGAGGGCGAAGGCCATCATGGCCAATGCCAGGATCGGACGGCGACCGAACCGATCGCTGAGCTGCCCCAGGATGGGCGCAGCCACGAATTGCCCGGCGGCGAACACGCCCACAAGCCAACCGCTGACACGACTCGCCGCCGCCAGGTCCATATGGCCAAGCCGAGTGATCAGTGACGGTAGGACCGGGGCGACGATACCAAACCCCATGGCGTCCACGAGCACGGCGCCCAGCACAAGGGCAAGGGCAGAGTGGGGGAGCCTCGGCATGGCCAGCATCGCTACAGGAGACATCGCGTCTGAGCCAGGGTGGCGGTGCGGGAGGGACTGAGGTGGCTTCCCCGCTGGACGGGGCGGACGGAGGCCAGATGGCGGGAAGGAGGTCGGCAGGTCGTTGCAGACCGCTTCGGATAGTGACGACCTATGGCGGGGAACCTTTACCGAGGCCACGGGGGGGCTGGCGCCGCCTGGGTGACTCGAACACCCGACCTACGCATTACGAATGCGCCGCTCTACCGGCTGAGCTAAGGCGGCCCCGGATTCGCCCCGTATGCAGGGCGAAGACGGCTTCGCTCTTAGCCTCCCTTGGACCGCGCGCCAAGGCCAGGAGTCGTGTTCCGGATCGGCACGGATGGACGGGGTGGGTCGTGAGTGGGCTTTTGGTGGATGGCGGCGAAGAGGGCTAGCGCACCGAGAAGCGACGCAAGGGCCAGGCCCATCATCGCCCAGAAGGCCGCGCTCATGACCTTTATTTCAGGCTCGGGCGCACCGCTCATCGGCGGGCATCCGCGGCCCATCGGGACAGGCTTGCCATCAGGGCTTCATCATTCGGCGCGACGGCGATCTGCGGATGGAAACCTGCCGCCGACAAGGGCGCCGCGACGGCGGCTGACAGGCAGAACAACTCGGCTCCAAATCCGTCTCGGCCAGCCAGGGCCGTCGCCAGGGCCCCTGCCGCGCGGGCTGAATGGAGAAGGACCGCGTCCGACGTCTGCGCTGAGTTCCATTCCATCGCATTCAGGGTGACAGGTCGCGTCTGATAAAGGTTCAGCCGCAGGGCGGCGAAGCCCGCCTTGGCCAGGGCAGCCGCCAGATCCCCAGCCGGGACATCGGCGCTAAGATGGAGGACCGGTCCGTCTGGTCGCGCGCGGGCGATCAGGGCAGCGAGAGCGGCTACGTCCCCCTCGGCCGAGCGCACATCCGCAAAACCGGCCTCACGCGCGACGGCGGCTGTGGCGTCGCCAACGCTAAAGACCGGGCCGTTCCAACTCCCGGCCGCGGCTCGCGCAACGAAGGCCCGAACCGCATTGGCGCTGGTGAAGGCCAGGGCGGCGGCGTCGCCAAGGTCAATTGGTCCGTCTCCCAGGGGTTGGACATCCAGCAAGGGCAGAACCAGCGGCTCAAAGCGCAGGGCGGCGACTCGCCGGGCTGTGTCCTCAGCCCCCGGCCGAGCGCGGGTGATCCAGACGCGCGCGGCGTCACCCGACAAGGGCATCGCCCGCCTCGATGCCGATCGCCTCACCGAGACGACGGCCAAGTTCGCGTGCGGCGTCCTCGCCCTCCGAAGCGACCATCTCGCCCTCACGCCGGAACCGGCGGGCCCCATCGGGGGTCAGGGCCTCGGCCACCAATCTGAGACGCCCGCCCTGGACCACGGCGTGGGCGCCGATGGCCGTACGGCAAGACCCCTCAAGGACCTCCAGCACCCCACGCTCTGCGGCCACCGCCAGCATGGTGGGAGCATGTCTCAGCGCCGCCAGCCAGGGGGCGTCAGCAGTTTCGACCCGAACCTGGATGGCTAGGGCGCCCTGAGCGGCCGCTGGCGGGCAGGACACGGGATCGATGAGATCGCGAGGCAGGTGCGACAGCCCAAGACGATTCAACCCCGACGCGGCCAGAAGGATGGCGTCGGCCTCACCCGCCTCCATCTTGGCCAATCTGGTATCGACGTTGCCGCGCAGAGGCACGATCTCCAGGTCCGGGCGCCGATGCAGCGCCTGCGCCGCGCGCCTCAGACTGGCTGTGCCCAGGCGGGCCCTTCGGGGCAGGGCCTCAAGACTCGCATGAACTGGGCTCAGAAAGGCGTCGCGGGGATCCTCCCTTTCCGGGATGGCGGCGATAACCAAGCCTGGAACCTCCTCGGCCGGGACATCCTTCATCGAATGCACCGCGCAGTCGATTCGCCCCTCCAGAAGGGCCTCCTCGATCTCTTTGGTGAACAGGGCCTTGCCGCCGATTTCTGTAAGGCGCCGGTCCTGAATCCGGTCGCCGGAGGTCACGACGCGCTCAAGAACGACCTCCGCGCCGGGAGCCGCCCGGGCGATGGCGTCGCGCACATGTCCAGACTGAGTGAGGGCGAGCTTGGAGCCGCGGGTGCCGATGCGTATCGTTGGAACCGTCATGAGCGCAAACCTAGACCACACACACCCTCCGGGCGCCAGTCCGCTAACGCCCATCCTCACGGTTCTGGGCATCGAAACGAGCTGTGATGAAACCGCCGCGGCTGTGGTGCGGGTTGGCCCTGGCGACACTGTGACGGTCATGTCCTCCCGCGTGCTGAGCCAGAACCAAGCGCATGCTCCGTTCGGCGGAGTGGTGCCGGAAATCGCCGCCCGCGCGCATGTGGAAAGTGTCGACGATCTTGCCGCCGAAGCTCTGTCGGAGGCTGGGCTCAAGGCTGTAGATCTGGATGGGATCGCCGCCACGGCCGGGCCGGGCCTGATCGGCGGGGTGATGGTCGGCCTGTCTTTCGCCAAGGCCATGGCGTTGGCGCTAGGAAAGCCCTTGGTGGCCGTCAACCATCTCGAGGGCCACGCCCTCTCCGCCCGTCTGTCCGGCTCAGTCCCCTACCCTTTTCTTTTGCTTCTCGTCTCAGGCGGCCATTGCCAGCTCCTGGAGGTCAACGGCGTAGGCGACTGCCGACGCCTGGGCAGCACCATCGACGACGCCGCCGGAGAGGCCTTTGACAAGATTGGGGTCTGCCTGGGTCTGCCCTATCCGGCCGGTCCAGCGCTTGAGCGGCTGGCGCTGGGCGGCGACGCCAGCCGCTTTCACCTCCCTGTGGCGCTTAAGGGGCGGAAAGGTTGCGATTTCTCCTTCTCTGGCCTCAAGACGGCTGCGGCGCGGCTGGCCGAGACTCTCCACGACGACGAGGGGCGGCGCGATCTCGCCGCCGCCGCGCAGAAGGCCATCGCCGAACAGCTGGTCGAACGCTCGGCCCGGGCCATGACGCTGTTCGCTCAAAACCATGCCCGTTGGGATCGGCGCTTCGTGGTCGCGGGTGGGGTGGCCGCCAATTCGCACCTCAGAGCGCGGCTCCAGAGCCTTTGCGCTTCGGAAGGATTCAGCTTCACCGCGCCGCCGCTCGTCTATTGCACCGACAACGCCGCCATGATTGCCCTGGCCGGGGCGGAACGCTTGTCCGTGGGATTCGTCGA
This sequence comes from Pseudomonadota bacterium, assembly GCA_021808285.1. Classification (GTDB taxonomy): domain Bacteria; phylum Pseudomonadota; class Alphaproteobacteria; order Caulobacterales; family Caulobacteraceae; genus Acaudatibacter. Next base: position 53,628 of record JAKBBV010000011.1, read on the forward strand.
TGCTCTGGACGTCCCGGCGCGGCCGCGCTGGCCCCTGGACGAGACAGCCGCCCGTGAAGACCCGACCCACAAGGCCGGACGCAAGGGAGCCAAGGCGTGAGGCCCGTCGGGGTGATCGGTGGGGGGGCGTGGGGTACGGCCCTGGCCCAGGTGTGCGCGCGGGCGGGACTTGAAACGGTGCTTTGGGCGCGCGAGGGGGAGGTAGTGAGCGCCATCGCCACGAGACGTGAAAACGCCCGCTTCCTACCCGGCGTGCGACTCGATGATCGCATCATGGCCACCACGGAGCCGAGGGACCTTTCCGAACTCGATCTCCTGTTCGCCGTCTCCCCGGCCCAGCACTTCCGCGCCACTTTGACCCTCCTACGCCCGAGCCTTCGGCCTGAGGCGACGGTGGTGATCTGCGCCAAGGGTATCGAGTCGAGCTCGCTGAAACTGATGTCCGAGGTTCTGAGCGACGCCCTACCCCATGCCCGACCCGCCGTGCTCTCAGGTCCAAGCTTTGCAGAAGAGGTGGCCAGAGGGCTTCCTACAGCCGTCACCCTCGCCGCGCCGACCGACGCTGACGGTCAACGTATCGCCCGCGTGATCGCTGGTCCTAATTTTCGGCCCTACCTTTCCACCGACATGATCGGCGCTCAAGCGGGAGGATCGGTGAAGAACGTCCTGGCGATCGCTTGCGGCGTCGCGGAGGGCCGGTCCCTGGGCGCCAGCGCCAAGGCCGCCCTGATCACCCGCGGCTTCGCCGAGATGACACGTCTGGCCGTAGCCCTCGGTGCGGCTCCAGAAACACTTGCGGGCCTCTGCGGCCTCGGCGATCTCGTCCTGACCTGCGGCTCACCCCAGTCTCGCAATATGAGCCTCGGCCTGGCCCTGGGCCACGGGCAGAGCGCGTGGGACGCCCTCGCCGGCCGCCTCACGGTCGCCGAGGGGGCGGAGTCTGCGCCGGCCGTGGCCGCACTCGCCGACCGTCTGGGCGTGGAGGCTCCAATCTGCGAGGCCGTAGCGGCGATCCTCGACGGCAGCCTGGATGTGGACGCCGCCATGGCCCGCCTACTTTCGCGCCCCCTGCGCACCGAGGCATGACCCAGAGACTCATCGCGCTGAGCGTAACGGCGAGGGCTTGGCGCGGCGAGGGAACGGACTCATTTGTCAGGATCCAACCCCGGGCCATTCCCAAGGAGAAACCCATGCCGCGCTTCACCCTTCTCTGTAGCGACAAACCCGGGGCGCTTGAGTTGCGCATGGCCACGCGCGAGGCGCACCTCGCCTTTGTTCACGATCATCTCCAGGGCATTCGCGCGGCCGGCCCTCTGCTCGATGCCGAGGGGAATATGAATGGCTCCTTCTTTCTCATCGACGCCGAGGACGCCGCAGCGGTCGAGGCCTTCAGCCAAGCCGACCCCTATCGGCGGGCGGGTCTCTTCGAGCGTGTGGAGATCCGCTGTTGGCGTCAGAGCGTGGGCGAACCGATTTGACGGTCGCCGGACGCCCTCACGCGGATTTGCGGAGCCATTCGCCTTGACCCCCGCGCCCTCGGAGGCGCCGCGCCGACGACCGGCTCAACCGCTGCCTGGCGCCCGGCTTTGCGCCCTAAGCGACCTCGCCGATCCCGGCGCCAAGGGCTTTCTGTTTCGCGAGGGTGACCGGTTGTTCCAGGGCTTCGTGGTGCGCAAAGGGGACGGGATAAAGGGGTTCCTCGACCGCTGTCCGCATGCCGGCTTCCCCCTGGCCCTGGTCCCGGACCGCTACCTGACGCGCGAGAAAGACCTGATCATCTGCGCATCTCACGGGGCGCTCTTCCGCCTCGATGGCCTCTGTATCGGCGGCCCCTGCGCCGGAGCGCGGCTGCTGTCCTGGCCGGTGGGGCTGGACCAGGGCTGGGTCGTCGCAGCCTGACCGGCATCACGAGCACCCTATAGAACCATCCCCTGAACTACGGCCTTGAGGCGCTCCATGACCGAGAGCTTGTCGTTGGGAAAATCCTGGTCAACCCACCAAGCCTCCACCTCCCGCAGCACCCGGCCGATCAGGGGCCCTGACGGAACACCCGCCGCGGCAACCTCCTCGCCGCTTAGGGGCAGCCTCGGCGGCGTCCAGGCCTCGCCCATGGGCAAGAGTGCGCGCCATTGAGCCGCCGCCGCCGGGCGAGAGGATTCGGCCCAGGTCAACAAAACCCGGTCATGAAAGGTCTTGGCGCCCAGACCATAAACGAGGCGGCGCGTTTCTTTCGGACCCATCCACGAAACCAGTCCGGGCGTCGGCGTCACCGCGTCCTGAAGGCGCGCCGTCTGGGCCCGGGAAAGACGCAGAGCTCCGGCTACAGACCGGGCGGTCGAGGGGTCGGGACGCAAAAGGGCCGCGAGTCTCAGCAAGGCGTCGGCCTGGAACAGCACCTCGCTTTCGATCCGCACCAGCGCCTCGAAGCGGGCAAGGTCGTCGACATCCGGAATCAGGCGCTTCAGGACCCCACATGAGGCCATCAACCGCACCGCCTCGCGCGGGTCCTCCGCCGCCAACAGTTTAAGAATTTCCTGAGCGACCCGTTCGGCCGACAGCCCCTGCACCAGATCGGCCAGGTCACCGCAGGCGGTCAGGGCCGCCGCGTCCGGCTCCGCGCGGCCGTACCACGCCAGAAAACGGAAATAGCGGACGATCCGAAGGGCGTCCTCTCGGATTCTTTGAGCCGGATCGCCAACGAAGATGATTCGCCCGGACCTAGCGTCGGCCACCCCCTCACCTGTAGGGTCGTAGATGTGCCCCTGACGATCCGCATAAAGGGCATTGAGGCGGAAGTCGCGGCGTGCGGCATCCTGCGTCCAGCTGTCTGTGAAGGCCACGACAGCGCGCCGCCCGTCCGTTTCAACGTCACGGCGCAACGTGGTGATTTCGAAGCTCCGCCCCTTGACCACGGCGGTGATCGTACCGTGGTCGATCCCTGTGGGAAGAGCACGCACGCCCTTGTGTTCCAAGGCGGCGAGGACTCGCTCCGGAAGCAAGCTCGTGGCGATGTCGATATCCTGGATGGGGCGTCCGATCAGGGCATTGCGCACGCACCCGCCGACGAAGCGGGCGCAGTCCGCACCGCCGTCCGCCTCAAGGGCGTCTAGGACGGCGAGCGTCGCCGGATCAGCGCGCCAGGTCTGGAAGGGAAGAACGGCGACCTGAGCCTCGTTCATGGTTCGCTCCCGCCGTGCAGACGTTCGCTCAGGGCCCTGAGCATCCCCGCCGTCGCTCCCCAGATGAGCTGTCCGCCCCATTCCATCGCGTAGTAGCGTCGAAGGTCGCCCGCCGGGCTGCGGCCCTCGCGCGTCTCCCATCGGTCCAGGTCCATGAGCACGGCAAAGGGCGCCTCGAAGATGGCCGCCACCTCGCCAGGATTGGCGCGCAGGACGATGTCCGGCGAAGCGAAGCCGACCACCGGCGTCACGTGATAGGCCGTGATCGTGCGATAGGGAGTGGACAGCCCGATCAGCTCCACCGCACTTCGGGGCAGGCCGACCTCTTCCTCCGCCTCGCGCACGGCGGCCTGAGGGGCGCTTTCCCCGGGTTCGCAACGGCCACCGGGAAGCGCCACCTGACCGGTGTGTTGGCGCAGGCCCTCGGCGCGGCGGGTCAGGACCACGCTCGCACCTTCGGCGCGTTCACGAAGGCAGATGAGCACTGCGGCGGGGGCGGGCTCGTCTTGTAGGTGATCGGCCACGGGAGGCGGCCCCAGATCAAGATCCGAGTGCGCCGCCACGGCGGCGGAGTCCCGGGTCAAGGGATCAAGCCGGCCGACCAACAAGTCACGGAGGGTTCCGGCCGCGGAGAAAGCGTCCATGGGGCGTCAGTCCCCATCGTCCGCGGGTCCGACCTCGAACCAGGCCCCGCCAGACCTGACGGCCATGACGGACCGGGCCTGAGTCTCCCGCCGCTCGGCGAGTTCGATAAGTTCATAGAAGACAGGTCTGACGATCAGGGCCTCCAGACCCCGACGGACATGGACGTACGGTCGCGGCTCGCCGTCAGCGGCCATGTCGACCCGGATGGGATTATCAGGACCAGCCTCGACCTCGTCGCCCACATTGGTCGTGAAAGTCAGCACGGCGTCCCCCCGCGCATTGGTTCCCGCATCGAGTCGGATCGCGATGAACGGCGCATCCTCAACCTGGATTTTCAGTTTCTCGACTGGGGTGACGAGGTGGAAGCCGTCGGGGTCCTTGCGCAGAACCGAGGCGAACAGACGCACCAAGCCCTCCCGGCCTATCGGCGTACCCTCATGAAACCAAAGGCCATTGGCCTTGATAACAATATCGATGTCTCCGCAATGGGACGGATTCCAAAGATGGACGGGTGGGATGCCCCGGCCCTCCCCGGCGGCGGCGATCACGCCATCCAGTCCCAGAACCCGTTCCGCTTGGCTCATGGACGAGAGTTAGGCCGCCTCGCCCGCGGGCTCAAGTTTCGTCGATGATTCAGTTCAAGCTCGACGGACGACGCCGGCGAGAGGCGCTCCAACCGGACCTGAAAGCCGCAAGGCCATCATCCGGTCCGGATCCACTGGCCCTGGCAAGGCGATGTTCGCGGCGAGATGCCGTGAAAAGCCCAGCGGCCCAAAAAAGGGCTCGTCCCCAACGAGCACGACGAAGGTCCCCTCCGCTCCGCGAGCCGCCTCGACGGCGGCCAGGACCAAAGCCGCGCCCAGTCCCTGACCGCGGAAGGCGGGATCCACAGCGATCGGGCCCAGCAGAAGGCCCTCCTCGTCGCCGACGACCAAAGGCCAGAGTCGGACGCAGCCTGCCAGCCCCCGGGAGTTCGGGCGGGCCGCCACTCGGCTCGAGGACGAGGCCGCGACATCCCCTTCGCGTAAACGCTCCACCGCCTTCACGTATCGGCCCGGTCCGAAGGCGTCAGAGACCAGCCGGTCAACTTCGGGACCATCCGCGCGGGTCTCCGCCCGGATCGTCCAGGGACAACCGATCTCAACAGGGTTTTGCGGCGGGTTGAGGACGAGCGTCATGAGCGGCGCGCGGTTAGGGCGCGCCTTATCGGGAGTCAATCTCAGATGTCTCCCGCACAATGGCGCGATGTGCGATTGCGCTAGTCCCAAGACGCCGCTAAGCGCCCATCATGAACGAGACGACGGGACGCGTCGCCGAGGCCCGAGCCTTGCTGGCGGAGGCTGACTATCTCCGTTTCTGGGCCTCACGATTCCTCGGCAGCCTGGGCGTCCAGATTCAGAGCGTCACCATGGGATGGGAGGTTTACAGCCTTTCCCGCCGGTCCCTGTCCGTCGGCGCTTCGGCCCTGAATGTCAGCCTGATAGGGCTGGTCACCTTCGCCCCGCTCTTCCTGCTCGCCCTGCCGGCGGGGGAGACAGCGGATCGACACGACCGTCGCCGTATCCTGCTCACCTGCTATGGCGTGGAGAGTCTGGCCGTCGCGACCCTAGCTGCGGCGGCCTTTTCCGGTCGAGCCAGCGTCGTCCTCCTGCTGGGTCTCGCCGTGGTGTTCGGCGCCTCGCGATCCTTCTTCGGACCCGCCAACACCGCCCTGGGGCCGATGCTGGTTCCCCGGTCCCTGTTGCCTCGGGCCATCGCGTTCAACTCTCTGGCTTGGCAGTCGGCCTCTATCGCCGGGCCGGCGCTGGGCGGGCTGCTCATCGTGGCCTCGCCTGGTGCTGCCTACTTGAGCACTCTGGCTCTGTATCTCGCCGCGGCGCTCAACCTTTTCGCCATCCGGCGCAATACTGCGCCCATGGTTCAGGCGGGCTCGCGGCTCGCGCTGGTTCGCGAGGGCCTGGCCTATGTCTGGCGTCAGAAGGTCGTCTTTGGCGCGATTTCGCTCGACCTGGCCGCTGTCATTCTTGGCGGGGCCACAGCGCTATTGCCTGCGTTCGCGCGTGATGTGCTAAGAATCGGCGCTCCAGGCTTTGGTCTCTTGCGCGCCTCTCCGGCCATAGGCGCCACGCTCGTGGGCCTGGTTCTCGCCGCGGCTCCCATCCGCAGACACGCAGGCGTCATCATGTTCTGCGGCGTCGCCGTCTATGGCGCAGCCACTGTCGTGTTCGGCGACTCCAATGTCTTGTGGTTGTCCTCGATCGCTATGGTCGTTCTCGGCGGGGCGGACATGTTGAGCGTCTTTGTGCGCCAGACCCTCGTTCAGCTGGTCACGCCCGATGCCATGCGCGGCCGTGTCGGCGCGGTGTCCGGCCTGTTTGTCGGCGCCTCCAACGAGCTGGGAGAGTTTGAGAGCGGACTCGCAGCCCGCTTCCTGGGCGTTGTGGGCGCCGCGGTGTTCGGTGGATGGGGGGCTCTGGCCGTGACGGGTCTTTGGTCCTGGGCATTCCCGGATCTGAGGCGGGCGGATCGACTGGAGTAGAGACGGAGCCCGGATGGCCCCCGAGGCGGCCTATACCAAAGCATAGACCCGCCCCTACTCGTTCATGCCCGCGCCTTCCCAATGCAGTTTGGCTCATCGCCTCCCGACCCTTTATTGAAACCGGGTCCTTACAGGCCTGACGACGAGATCATGCGTGCGAGCGGACACCCCACCTTGCAGGTCCCCGATCCCGGGGCGACCGGAGTCGCACATGTTGGATTGCCTCAGCCCCGAAGCGGCGCTCGCTCAGGCGGCCGCGATCACCTCCCGCCCGCTCATCATCACCGGCATTGAACTCCGCGCGCACCCGATCGTGTTCGCCAATGACGCCTTCCTGGCGCTGACGGGTTATAGCCGCGAGGAAGTTATTGGTCGCGATTGCCGCTTCCTGCAGGGACGCGAGACGGATCCGGCGACCATCGTTGACATCCGCGAGGCCCTGGCTGCGGGACGCGCCTATCGCGGCGCCATTCTCAACTATCGGCGAACGGGGGAGCCCTTCTGGAATGAGATCGTTCTCGATCCGATTCCGGGCCCGGAGGGCGGTCTCATTGGATATGTCGGCTCACAAAACGACATCTCCGAAGCGCGACGCGCCGAGATCGAACGGGCCGACGCAGAGCGACGCCTCCTCAGCATCGCCGCTCACGCTCCCGGTTACGTCTATCGCCGCCGCCTCACCGCAGATGGGACCTTGAGCTTTCCCTATCTCGGCCCCTCCCTGAACCGGCTTCTCGGGATTCCGGAATCTCAGACCCTGGAGACCGACGCCTTTCTGTCCTTTGTCCACCCGGAAGACCGGGAAGCCGTAATCCGAAGCATCGAGCGCTCGGCCGCGCGGCTGTCGGTCTATCGCGAAGAGTTCCGGCTGGTTCGGGCTGATGGGGGCATTGTCTGGGTGCGAAGCGACGCGCCGCCCCGACTGGAAAGTGATGGGGCCGTCCACTGGGATGGCATCGCCGTCGACATCACGTCTGAGAAATCGAGCCAGATCGATCTCTCCTTCCTGGCCCTGAACGACCCGCTCACAGGACTTTGCAACCGGCGCCGTTTTGGACAGCTGGTCAATCAGTCTGCGGCAAGCCTGGCGCCCGGGGCCCAACTGGCCGTGCTATGCCTCGACGCTCAGGGCGTGGGAGACATCAATGCCGGCCTCGGAGCCGAAGCCGGCGACATGGCGCTCCAGGCCGTGGCCGCGCGCCTCTCCTCCTTCGCCGCGGCGCGCGGCTTCAGCGTCGCCCGCCTCGCCAGTGACGACTTCGCCCTGCTGGCGCCGCTCGTCTCTGATGAGACCGAAGCCCTCGCGATCGCTGCGGAGGCCGTCGAGCTCTTCGCGGCCCCCCTCGCCATCGCCGGAGAGAATATGGTCCTTTCCGTGCAGGTCGGCCTTACACTCTACCCTGCCGCGGCCGATGCGGATCTGAAGGAACCATTCGGAGAGATTCTCCGGCGCGCCGGCGTCGCCCTGACTGTCGCAAGGACCGATGGGCCCGGCGCCTACAGGCTCTATGCCGGCGAGGGGGACACGGCTCGCGACCGCGTGGTCATTCGTCAGTCCCTTCACGCCGCCATCGAAGGCGGTCAGTTCGAACTGCATTTTCAGCCTCAGGTGGACATGGCGCAAGGCACGATCGTCGGAGCAGAGGCCCTCGTCCGATGGCGTCACCCGATCTGGGGACTTCAAAGACCCGATCTCTTCATTCCGCTCGCGGAAGAAACGGGCCTCATTGTGCCCCTGGGCGACTGGATCATCGCAGAGGCCATTCGGTTGAGGCGGGACTGGGCGGATCGGGGCCTCGCTCCTCCCCGGATTTCGGTGAATATCTCCAGCTTTCAGCTCAATCAGACCAACTACCTGGCCAGGGTGGAGAAGACCCTCAAGACCTGGGCCGGCTCTGCCAGCGATTTCACCCTCGAACTCAC